>CAKVHI010000010.1 GCA_934747965.1 uncultured Clostridia bacterium | reverse complement strand
GTGAAAAGCAAGGAATTTGCTTACCATTTAGATTCATATATTAAACCTCAGAGTAAACTCTGAGGTTTTTTATGTACAAATAAAAGTGTCTTTCGTACAAAAAAATAAAATAATTTTGTAAAATCATGTAAAAACGCTTGACAAGAAAAGCCTAAAAATGGCAAAATTTTTAATGGATAATAAGGAATGCGACAACACAAACTAATACAGAAACGAAACACTTGCGGTTGACCACACTTGCGGTTGACCACAGTAAGGTTAAGGTGGAGAATTTTCACTTTTAACCAATAAAAAAATAAAAAGGTCAACCAAAATGGAGGTTGATTTTTTAATGAAAACAAAAAGATTAAGTAAGAGCGTAAAAACAATGATACTAGCACTAATATTACTAGTAGTTATATCATCTTTTGTTTTAACCCTAGCATATTTTCAGGATAAAAAAGAATATAGCGGAACACTGGATTTTGGAAATATAAAACTTAAAGTAAGCGGTGGAGTTGAAGGGGACGGAGTAACAACATCAACAAGTAAATTGGTTTTTGACACCGCTCGAAAGAAAAATAACGACCCTACTTGGACAGGTAAATATATGCCGGGAGATTTGGTTGAAATAAACCTAACTGTAGGGTTAGAGAATAATAGTGAGCCCGCATACTACTTAATTTGGCTTACAGACACAAGAGGGGTTTTTGAAGATGCTTTTTATTACAGCCAAAACGGAACAGACATCTATGTGAATAACGAAACAACAATAACAAAACAAGGGACGACTGAAACTGGAACAATTAAGGTTGGGAAATTGATTTCGGGCGATAGTAATGCACATAGCCTTACAATATCAGCAAAAATAGATGAAAATTATGAACAACAAGGCATAAACACAACAGTATACTGCAAAATCTTTGCCATACAACAAGCAAATTTAAGCGAAGAAAACGCTTACACAGAACTATATCCAAAAGTTAATTTTGTTGTGGCTGATGATTGGAAATCAGTTGTTACAAATTATAATGATCTTACAAGTTTAGGATTTTACTATAAATCAGACACAACAAATTTGACAGGGTACACAAAAGATAGCACATTAACAACAAGTTTAGATGCAAAACTTGCAGAAAATGATAAAGGCAAACTTGAAATTTGGAAAAAATCAGACACTGATATTGCTTTTGTGAGTGAAAAAACAATCATGGCACCGGTTAGTTGTAGATCACTGTTTTATAACCTTGAAAAATTGGCGTCAATAAATTTATTGAATTTTGAAACAAAAAATGTAACCGATATGGGCTACATGTTTCATACCTGTAGTGGGTTAGTTTTATTAGACCTATCTAGGTTTAAAACATCAAAAGTAAAGGGTATGGAATGGATGTTTTATGGTTGTGGTTCATTGACTTCGTTAAATATCTCAAATTTTAACACTTCAAAAGTGGAAACTATGGAATCAATGTTTGTATGGAGCAAATCTTTAACCTCATTGGATGTTTCTGGTTTTAACACAGAGAATGTGAAGAATATGAATAGTATGTTCCATACTTGCAGTGCTTTAACTTCATTAAATCTATCAAGTTTTAATACAAAAAATGTAACAAATTTTAGTAAAATGTTCTATAGAATTAATTGTAGAATAGATTTAAGTGCAAAATTTACAAATCAGGGGTTGGCGTTCACAAAAGAAACATTGTGTTCATCCACACTATTAGGTAGTGATATTCCTGTTTATATTGACGGCGTGATATTAAATTAATTTAGGAAAGACTCAAATTAAAAACTTAAAAAAGTGCCACTTGATGTCGTTGTGTCTAGGGGCACTTTTATATTAAATAAACATAAAACAGTAAAGAATTAAAAAAGTGCCATAGACACTTTCAATAAAAAAAATTAAAAATAGAAAAAAAATAAAATAATTTTGAAAAATTATGTAAAAACGCTTGACACAATAACCCTAAAAATGGCAAAATTTTTAATGGATAAAAGAGTTTGTGTTATCACAAACTAATATAGAAACGAAACACTTGCGGTTGACCACACTTGCGGTTGACCACAGTAAGGTTAAGGTGGAG
>CAKVHI010000009.1 GCA_934747965.1 uncultured Clostridia bacterium | reverse complement strand
CTTCGACTTAAGTGCTCGGTTAACCATGTGCGAGGTTAACCATGTGCGTTTCTGTATTAGTTTGTGATAACACAAACTCTTTTATCCATTAAAAATTTTGCCATTTTTAGGGTTATTGTGTCAAGCGTTTTTAAATAATTTTTAAAATAATTTTATTAATTTGTGCCAAAGGCTCTTTTGTTTAGTTTTAAATATATTTTTAATTATTTGCTTTTAATTAATTTTATCATTTTATTCTCGCCATGTTTTTTTATATTGAAAGTGCCTATGGCACCCTGCGGCACTCAAGCGTTTTTAAACAATTTTTTTAAAATATTTTTTATTTTGTTTTTTAATATCAATCATATCAATCTTTTTGTTTTTAATTTCTAATTATTTTTATCTTTTTATATTCTCCATTTATTATTTTATTGTCCCTTTATTATCATAATGAAACTGACTATGGCACTCTTTGGCATAATTAAATAATTTGTATATTTTTTAAGATTTGCTTTTTTAAAAGTGTCAGTTTTTATAAAACAATTTTAAAAAAATAAAAAATAAATTTTTTTTAAAAAATGCTTGACAAAAAATTTGTTATATTTTATACTATAAAAGTTTTCATGGGGGTATAGCTCAGTTGGCTAGAGCACCTGCCTTGCAAGCAGGGGGTCATCGGTTCGAATCCGATTATCTCCACCAATATTTTCTAGTTTAGCAAAAGGCTACGACAATCAAAGTCGAAAAAATACGATCGTTGAGGTATAGCTCAGTTGGTTAGAGCACCGCTCTGATAAGGCGGGGGTCGATGGTTCAAGTCCATTTACCTCAACCAAAGAAATGGAGATTTGTTCTCCATTTTTTTTATTTGCTCCCCGCCTTTGCTTTTGCAACTGCAAAAGTGCAACAAATATTGCAATCAGAGCGGGTACCGCTGTGTCCGAAGCGAAGCAAGAACGAAGCGTTAGCGTAGTGTAAGGCGGAGGTCAATGATTCACATCTGTCGATGCCAGACCGCAACAAGTTGCTCCCGGCTCACGCTAGAATAGTTATGTAAGCAATCAAGTTGATAGTTCTCTATTTACCTCAACCAAAGAAATGGAGTTAAATTAACAACTCTTTTTTTTTATTTTATGCCATATTATTTTTTGTTTAAATAAATTAATTAATTTATAAGAAATTTTTATAATAAAAATACATCTCCAAAACTCTTTGAATTCTAACGAATTTATTATATAATTTTGTTGTGAGGTGTAACATGATTAAAGCGATTTTATTTGATTTAGACGGAACACTACTCCCGATGAATGAAGAAGAATTTACTAAAGGTTATTTTGGGCTTCTTTGCAAAAAATTGGTCAGTTATGGTTATAATAAAGATGAATTAATTTCTGCAGTGTGGGCTGGCACAAAAATGATGCTTTCAAATGACGGAAGCAAGACAAATGAAGAAGTATTTTGGAATTGTTTTGCACAAAAATATGGCAAAGAAAAATTAAAAGATAAAACTTTATTTGATGAATTTTACTTAAATGAATTTAAGCAATCTAAAGTTTTTTGTGCCGAAAATGATTTGGCAAAAAAGGTTGTTAAACTGGCAAAGTTAATGGGCTATAAAACAATTCTTGCTTCAAACCCAATCTTTCCCAAAGACGGAATGATTACAAGAATGAATTTTGTTGGTCTTGAAAGTCAGGACTTTGATTATATTACAAGTTATGAAAATTCTCACTACTCAAAACCAAACCCTAAATATTTTGAAGAGATTTTGGTTTCAAACAATTTAAATTCTGAAGAAGTTATATTTTTTGGGAATAGTGAAAAAGAAGATTTACCCGCTGAAAAAGTTGGTATAAAAACTTTTCTTGTAACTCATGAAAACGAAAATAACAAAATTAATTTCAAACAAATTATTGATATTATAGAAAAATTAAAATAAAAAAAGTGCTTTAAGCACTTTTTTTAATCATTTTTACTATGGAAGTTTACTCTTCCTCTTATTGTGTGGTCAAGAATTTTCTTTCTAATTCTGATAGATTTTGGGGTTACCTCCAAAAGTTCATCATCATTTAAAAATTCAAGGCATTCTTCCAAACTCATAACTTTTGGTGGGATTAATCTAAGAGCTTCATCGCTTGCACTTGAACGAACATTTGTAAGATTTTTGCGTTTACAAACATTAACAACCAAATCGCCACCTCTAGGGTTTTCGCCAACAACCATACCGCCATAAACTGGAACACCTGCACCGATAAACAAAGTGCCTCGTTCTTGAGCGTTATATAAGCCATAAACTATACTGTCGCCCGATTCAAAAGCAATCAAACTTCCCATATCACGGCGTTCTATATCGCCTTTATATAGGTCGTATTTTTCAAATACGCTATTCAAAACGCCTTCGCCTTTAGTGTCGGTCAAAAATTCACTTTTATATCCAAACAAACCTCTTGAAGGAATTAAAAATTCCATTTTAATTCGAGAATTATGGCTTGTCATGTTTACAAATTCGCCTTTACGCTTTCCCATCTTTTCCATAACAACGCCCATGCATTCTTCAGGAACATCAACAATAAGTTTGTCTATTGGCTCTAACTTTTCGCCGTTTTCGCCTGTTTTATACAAAACTTTTGGCATTGAAACTTGAAATTCATAGCCTTCTCTACGCATATTTTCAATTAAAATTGAAAGGTGCATTTCGCCTCTTCCACAAACATCAAAAGCTTCTGTTGTTGCTGTTTCTTTTACACGCAAACTTAAATCACGGTCGGCTTCCTTAAACAATCTTTCTCTTAAATGTCTGCTTGTTACGAATTTACCTTCTCTTCCTGCAAACGGGCTATCATTAACAGAGAAAGTCATTTCCACACTAGGCTCACTTATTTTGACAAATGGAAGAGCCTCAACTTTACTACTGTCGCAAAGAGTGTCCCCAATTCTTACATTTGGACTTCCAGCAATACAAACAATATCTCCCACGATAGCCTCATTCACAGGCACTTTTTTAAGGCCTTCAAATTGATAAATTGCTGTAACTTTTGCATTTTCATTTGGTTTCTCATTATGATAGTTTGTGATTGTAATGCTTTGGTTAAGTTTAACTTTACCGCTTGTAACTTTTCCGATTGCCATTTTTCCAACATAATCAGAACTTTCAGTTGAAGAAACAAGCATTTGGAAAGGTTGAGTTTCATCGCCTTGAGGTGCTGGAATATAGTCAATAATTTTTTGAAGAAGTGGCAAAAAGTTTTCGCCTTTTTCATCAGGATTTAAACTTGCAAAACCATATCTTGCACTTGCAAAAACAAATGGGCTGTCAAGTTGTTCTTCATTTGCATCTAGGTCTAACAATAACTCTAGCACTTCATCAATAACTTCTTTAACTCTTGCATCTGGTCTGTCAATTTTGTTCACAACAACAATAACCTTATGGTTTAATTCTAGTGCTTTCTGAAGAACAAATCTTGTTTGTGGCATTGGTCCTTCAAAACTATCAACAACAAGCAGAACGCCATCAACCATTTTTAATATTCTTTCAACTTCTCCACCAAAATCGGCATGCCCCGGAGTGTCAATTATATTTATTTTGTAGTCCTTAAACTTACAAGCAGCATTTTTTGCCAAAATAGTTATTCCTCTTTCACGCTCTAACGCATTACTATCCATAACTCTATCTTGTACTTCTTGATTTTCTCTGAAAACGCCACCTTGTTTTAGCATTTCATTTACTAGACTTGTTTTCCCGTGGTCAACGTGCGCAATAATTGCAATATTTCTTAACTTTTCGTTTATCATAAATCTTCTTCCTTTTTAAAAACCATAAATTATATCACAACGAAATGAAAAAATAAAGGGTTTTTTATTATTTTTTTCTATTAAATATTAAAGGTAAATATAGAATCATAAAACTTAAAAACGTTAGCATAGCAATAAAAATTTTGTGAGTAATTGTTATTGGCACATAACCAAAGAATGATTCATAAGGCAAAATTAACAAAGCAACAGCAGTCAATGATACCATTCCAAGATATAGGATTGTTCTGAACATATTAAGCGGAGTGCAAATTCGAAGCAAAATCATTAAACCTACAAATGTTACAGAAAGTGAAGCCAAAGTTTCATAACACGATGTTCCAAGATATTTGTCAAACATAAAGCAAGCTAGGAATGTCGCAAACAAAATTAAGCCAAAACAAACACTTTTTATTGCAACTTTATTGATAAACTTACCTTCAATTTTTTCTTGATTTGGCTGAAGTGCCAAAAAGAATGATGGAACGCCTATTGTGAAAAATTCAAGCAACAAAATTTGATTTGGAGTGAAAGGATAGTTTATGTTCATAATCAAACAGAAAATTGTCAAAACCAAAGTGAAAAAGGTTTTCATCAAAAACAAGCTTGCCGAATTTACAATATTATTAACAACTCTTCGACCTTCTCCAACAACAGTTGGCAAATTTAAAAAGTTTGAATCAAGCAACACTAAATGGCTGACATTTCGTGCCGCCTCACTTCCGGATGCCACAGAAATTGAGCAATCGGCTTCTTTTAATGCCAAAATATCATTAACACCATCGCCAGTCATGGCAACATTATGACCCATGTTTTTTAAAGCCTTAACTAAAATTTGTTTTTGTTCTGGACTTACTCGACCAAAAATATTATATTCGCCAGCAATTTCCATAACTTGTTGGTTGGTCATACCCTCTAAACTTACATATTTTTCTGCCCCAATGACTCCAACCTTTTTGCTTATTTCACTAACAGTTAGCGGATTATCTCCACT
This sequence comes from uncultured Clostridia bacterium, assembly GCA_934747965.1. Classification (GTDB taxonomy): domain Bacteria; phylum Bacillota; class Clostridia; order Christensenellales; family UBA1242; genus UBA7868. Next base: position 8,046 of record CAKVHI010000009.1, on the reverse strand, counting down.
TATAATCTTAATTTGAACACCATTTTGATTAAACCACGATATTGTTTCTTTCGCTTCTTTTCTTATTCTTTCATCAAGCATAATCAAACAAATTGGCATTAAATTTTTGGCAAGATTATTTTTGTCTAACATTTCTTCAGTTTCACACAAAATTAAAACTCTGTAACCTTCTTTAGCGTAACCATTAACTAAATTCGTTATTTTTTTATCTTTGTTTTTGTAAACAAACTCGGGTGCACCCAAAAAATAAGTTTTTCCGTTTTTAAAACTAACGGCACTAAATTTTTTTGAAGAGTTAAATTCAATAACTTTATCAGAATCAAAAACCTTTTCTTCGCCAAAATAATTTTTTAAAGCATTAAAAGTTTGATTTTGAGTTTTCATGTTAGAAAGCATAGAACTTAAAATTTGATTAAGGTCATCTTGTTTTTTTAGCATTTTGATTTGTTTAACCATCATTGTGCCGTCTGTTATTGTGCCCGTTTTGTCTAAACACAAAACACTTGCCCTAGAAAGCATCTCAATTCCATACAAATCTTGCACCAAAGTTTTCTTTTTGGCAAGTTTTATAACACCAACAGCCAGTGCCAAACTTGTAAGCAAAAACAAACCTGCAGGAATCATTCCAATAACTGAGCCTGCCGATTTTGTTACTAACAATTTTAAGTCGTTTCCAATAACTGCTTTGTTGTTAAAAAATATAGCAACTCCAAGTGGAATAATTAAAATTCCAATAATTTTTATTATCATTCTTAAACTTGTTAGCAATTCACTTTTAGGTTTTGTATATTTTTTTGCTTTAAGGGTTAGTTTGCTTGTGTAATTTTCTTCAGCAACTTTTTCGGCTTTTGCAAAGCAACTTCCACTTGTTACAAAACTTCCCGCCAAAATCATATCGCCTTTCTTCTTTTTTACAGACACACTTTCACCTGTCAGCAAACTTTCATTAACCTCAATTTCGCCTTTCAAAATTATACTATCTGTGCAAATTTGATTTCCAAATTCAAAAATCAAAACATCATCAAGCACAACTTCATTAGTTTTAATTTCTTGTTCTTTTCCATCCCTTATTACCTTTGCAGAAGGCGAAGTTACCAAACTAATTTTTTCAACTGTTTTTTTTGCTTTGATTTCTTGAATTATTCCGATAGTCATATTGCAAATAAAAATTACAGCAAAAAACAAGTTATTAAACGAGCCAACCATTATTAATGCTAAGGCTATTAAAAAGCATAGCAAATTGAAAAATGTAAATATATTTGAAAAGAATATGTTTTTGTAAGTTTTTGTGTTATTTGTTTCGTAGTAATTCACATATCCGTTGTTAATGCGTTCTTGCACCTGTTCGCTTGTTAAACCTGTCTTTATATTAACATCATACCTTTGGGCATTCATAAAGTTGTAGGTTTTGCTTTTTTTAAGTTTTTTGATGCGTTTAATATCTTCTTTCGAAAGTTTTGAATTTATTTTTTTAGCATTAAAATCATCTTTGTTTTCTTGCATGATATTTGTTTGGTCATTTGTCAAACTTTGTTGATTTTTATCAATAATATTATGGCTATTTTTTTTAACTTCTTTTTTAATTTTATCTTTATCTCGTATCGCTTTCATATATTTATATTATATATATTAATTTGCAAAAATAAAAACAATTATAAAAGATTTAGCAATTTTTTTATTTTTTCGTTTATTTTATGATAAATATTTTAACATTTTAAATATTATTTTTCATATACAAAAAAAGGAGGAAAAAATATGTTTTATAAAAGTTTTAAACTTAACACAACTGATGATTTTAACAAAGCCGCACTAGATCTTGTTGGCGAATTAGAAGCAATCATTCAGTACGATGAACACGCAAAAGGTGCAACAAGTCAAACAGCAAAAAACACTTGGCTTTCAATAAAAAGTGAGGAGGAAATTCATGTTGGAGAATTATTATCACTTTTGTTTATGCTAGACCCAAGTTTTAAAAGTCAAGTTGAAAAAGGAATGAAAGAATTTAACGAAAAAAATTAGTTTTTTAATCATTTCTTATTAAAACTATGTGATGTTGCTTTGTTTATTTTTTTTCACAAATCAAGTTTTCGTTTGCAAACTCCGTTTTCTAAACGACATCACTGTTTGAAATGACATCAGTTGCTGGTAAGCGTGACTTCGCACGCTTCTAGGCAACTACCGATAACATAAAAAAGATTTTATTTATAAAAATTTAGCATTAAAAAAACTCTTCTAAAAGAGTTTTTTATATTATTATATTGTTTTTATCCTTCTGGCAAAAACATAAAAAGCAAAATCATCCCAACAACAAACAAAATTCCTAGCAAAACAGCAAAAGTAATTTTAACCTTACTTTTTGGAAGGTCATTTCCTATTTTGCCCGTTTGACCGTTAAGATATGTTCGATAATTCTTGTTTTTGTAATTAAAATTTATAAAATAAATTGGAAGCAAAATATATGAATATTTATTATTATCAAAAGTTGTTGTTAAATTGAAATATTGAACTCTTGAATAGTGGTAACGCGACAAGATACTATTTTTTATTTGCACTTTCATAAGTTGCTCACTAATTTGTTTACAACTATTAACATCATTGTCATAACTTTCAACACTATAGCCACGCAAAAAGTTTTCATCATATTCAAAACAAGTATCCGAATTTACAACATAAGGTTTTATTTCTTCAAAAGATGTTTGGTTAGTAAGGCTACTGCTTTCAACCAAAAAATTTTCAAAATTTAAGTTTTTTGTTCCGCTTATATGTTTGGTTTCTGTTCGGACATAAGTTTTGCCATTAACATATTCAGTGTGGTCTATGGACAACGCACCGTTATATTCTGAAACAGTGTTGCTGTCAAACGAAAAACATGAAATGTATGTTCCATTAACATTATCAACATTAGGATTTTTTTTAAACTTATTTGGCAAAAACCATTTGTGTTTTACATTTTTTTTGTAATATTGAATTGCTTTTTCTTTTGAAAAAGTAAAAGGAATAATACTGTTTGGTTTTAGACCGACTATCTCTGTTTTATCCAAAACAAAATTGCTTTCACAGTAAGGACAAGTTTTGGTTATTTCTCTCTCATTTACACTAAGGCTTGCACCGCAATTAGAACAATTTGTGGTTTTGGCACTTTTAGATTTGTCGATAGATTTTAATTTTTCTTTGTCATAATCAAATTTAAGAACATTATTTTTTGTTTCAAACTTATGATTTCTTCCACAAATTGTGCAAACTAATGCCTGACTTTCAGGAGAAAACTTCAATTCTCCACCACAGCCAAGACATTTTAAATTAGATTTTTTTACACTCATTTATTTAACTTCTTTTCCACAATTCTTACAAAATTTATCATCTTTTGTTAATTTTTCGCCACATTCACAAACTCTTGCTTTTTCACCTAATTTTGTTCCGCATTCTGGGCAAAATTTTGCGTTTTTCTTTATTTCTGTTCCACAATTAGGGCAACAAACAACTTGTTTTTCGCCACATTCACTGCAGAATTTTGCACCTTTTTTGATTTTTGCCCCGCAGTTGTTGCAAACAGCAAAATTTTCAGTTTTTTCAGGATTTTCGCCACTTAAGTTTTGAGCAAAAATGTTACCCATCGAAGCCCCTGCAGAAAGACCAATTCCAAGACCCGCCAAGTTGTTTCCGCTTGGATTGTTTGCAGCATCTTTCAAAGCATCTGCGGCTTTCAATCTTGTGTATGTGCCAATTTTGTCTTCCATAACACCAAGTTTTGTTCTTTCATCAAGAGCCTTTTCAACTTCTTCTGGCAAAGATAAATTTTCAATAACAAAAGAGCAAAGCGACAAACCTAAATTTTTAAAATTTTCTTCATTAGATTTTTTTACAATTTCGGCAAGTTCTGTATATTTGCTTGCAAGGTCTAAAGCACTAACTTTGCTTTCGCCAACACTGTCAGCAAGACCTGAAAGAAGCATAGGTTTAAGTTGCCCGCAAACATCATCAACGCTAAAAGCAGAGTGCGTGCCAAACATTTCTTTCATAAATGTTCTTGCATCATCAACTTTGATTGAATAAACACCATAACCACGAAGGCGGATGTTACCAAAGTCTGCATCCCTAAGCATAATAGGATTTTGAGTGCCCCATTTTAAGCCTGTAAATTGACGGGTGTTCACAAAATAAACTTCTGCCTTAATTGGACTGTTAAAGCCAGTTGGCAAACTTAAAAGTTTTGTTAAAAACGGAATGTTTTCTGTTGTTAATTTGTATGTGCCCGGATTAAAAACATCACAAATTATGCCTTTATGAACAAAAACTGCAACTTGACTTTCACGAACAACCAAGGTTGATTGATTCATAATCTCATCTCGCTCCGTTAGTGGAAAACGCCAAACAATTTGATTTCTGTCTTCATTTTTATATTCAATAACTTCCAAAAGTTGTCTTTTAATTTTTTTAAATAATCCCATAATTATCTCCTTTTATTATATATTTATATCTTATCAAATTTATTAACATTTTGTCAAAGCAAGCAACAAAAAATTTTAAATAATTTAGTTTTCTTGCTTTTGCTTTATTATTTCTTTAAGTTCAGAAATTTCGATTTTCAAATTTGAGTCATCTTTAATCATTCTTGTAACTTTATCTCTTGCATGCATAACGGTTGTGTGATCTCTCCCGAACACCCCTCCAATAGTCTTTAGCGGTGTGTTTAAAATTTCTGTAATTAAATACATACAAATTTGTCTTGGATCAACAATTTCTTTGCTTTTCTTTTTTCCAACCAAATCATCACGATCAACATGATAATAATCACAGCACACATTAATTATCTTTTCTATTGTAATTTTTGGAGTGTTGTCTTCCTCAAAATTTTTAAGTGCGATTTTCGCGTCTTCAATTCCTGCAAAATGATGCCCTATTAAATTTGCATAAAACACAACCTTACTCAAACATCCCTCTAACTCTCGAACATTTGTGTCATACTTTTCAGCAAGATAATCAATAACTTCACTTTGAACATTAAAATTTTCAAGTTGTGCCTTTTTCATCAAGATTGCAACTCTTGTTTCAAAATCAGGTTGACCAATATCTTGAATCATGCCAGAAGCAAACCTGCTTCTAAGCCTATCACTTAAGGTTTCAATTTCCTTTGGAGGACGGTCGCTTGCAATAACTATTTGTTTGTTTTGCCCATAAAGGTCATTAAATGTGTGAAAGAAATTTTCTTGTGTTTCAATTTTTTTTGAAATAAATTGAATATCATCCATAAGCAAAACATCAACATTTCGATATTTATCTCTAAAAACAGAGATTGCATTATCTTTAAAGTTGCTTCTGATCGCATCAATATAGTCATTAGTAAATTGTTCGCAAGTAACATACAAAACTTTCATGTCTGGATTATCTTGTGTGATTTGATTGCCTATAGCATGAAGAAGATGTGTTTTGCCAAGCCCAACCCCGCCATAAATAAAAAGCGGATTAAATCTTGCACTTGGATAGTCAGCAACATTTTTTGCAGCGGCGTAAACAATTTGGTTGCTTTTTCCAACAACAAAGTTAGAAAAAGTATATTTACTATTCAAATTTGTTCTGAAACTAGACATAACCTTATGTTCTTTTTCAGGCACTTCGCCAACAAGTTCGTGCTCGGTATATTTATTTTTTTCTTCTTCGCCCGTAATAATTTTGAAGCCTTTATATTCGTTTTTAAATGTAGTGTCTAATGCAAAACGAATTAAACTCAAAAAATTACGCTCACATTGGTTTTTACACGCTTCACTTTGAGCATAAATTATAATTTCATCATCTTTAACCGCTAAAGGTTTTAATGTTTTAAGCCAAAGGTCGAAACTTACCGCCGTAACTTCTTTTTCAAGCAAACTTAAAACATTATTCCAATTTTCACTTAATTTTATCATATTTTGTCCTTTTAAGTAGTTTTATTTTATCGCAACAAATAACTTTTGTCAATTAAATTAAAGTTTAGTTTTTTTCAAATTAAAACAACAAAATTAAAAATTAAATATTATTTGAAAAAATTTTTTAATTTTGATATAATAAAAAATATATGCAGATAAATTTTGTGGAATTAAGAAATTTCAGAAATTACGCCTATGAAAGATTTGTTTTGAGCGACAAAATTAATATTCTTTTGGGCGACAATGCTCAAGGAAAAACAAATTTACTCGAGAGCATATATTTTTCATGCATCGGCAAAAGTTTTAAGACCAAAAATGAAAAAGAAATGATTAAAACACAAAGCATAAACGCCAAAATTTTGGTTGATTTTGAAAAAAATAATGGGAATAACACTATTAACATTGAATTTAAAAACAATCAAAAATTTGTTAAACTAAACGAAATTAACATAACAAAAACAAGTTCTATGCTTGGAAATTTGGCTTGCGTATTTTTTTCCCCAAATGAGCTTAAACTTGTTAAAGAAGCCCCAGAAGATAGACGAAGATTTTTGGATGTTGATATTTCTCAACTTAGCAAAGACTACTACAATGCCTTAATCAAATATAACAAAATTTTAAAAGAAAGAAACAAACTTTTAAAGTCAACGGATAATATTCAGGTTTTGGAAGACACTCTTCCTATTTGGGACTATCAACTTGCAAAAATTGCAAGTGAAATTATATCTTTTAGATTAGAATTTATTAATAAACTTGATTTACTTTCGAAAAAGGAACATTCTTTTCTTTCTAGTGGCAAAGAAAATTTAGTAATTGAATATTCTTCTTGTGATAATTTTAAAGAAAAATCTTTAAATGAAATTGAAAAAATTTTGCTTGAAAAATTAACTTTAAGCCATGAAAAAGATTTAAAACTAAAATATACCACTGTAGGTCCGCACCGAGATGATATAAAAATATTTTTAAACAACATGGAAGTTAAAAGTTTTGGAAGTCAAGGTCAGCAACGAACAAGTTTGCTTTCAATAAAACTTGCCGAGCTTGAAATTTTTAAAGAAGTTTTTAAAGAATATCCTATTCTGCTTTTAGATGATGTTTTTAGTGAACTTGATGAAAACCGAAAGCAAAAACTTTTTGAAAGAGTTAAAAATGTTCAAACAATAATTACAACAACAAAATTTGATATGATAAAAAATAATGCAAAAATTATTAAAATAGAAAACGGAAAGATTGTTTTATAATCTTTCCGCTTATTTTACGGTTAAATTTTTAACCCCATGTGAATTCTCCAGTGCCAGCATTTGCAAAAAATGTTCGACTAACTGTGTCATACATTCCCGGCTTATTGTCGCTGTTTCTTAAACATGGAACGAAATTTCGCACTAAACTGTTATTATCATAAATTTTAAAATCATAAACATAACCATAAAATTTACGACTATCAATAGAACCACCTTCATTTAAACCAAATAAAATTAAATTTGTGTTCGGAGTACCCGAAGGAGATTTTGTAAATGTGGTAGTCATTCCATTGATTGTATATTTACCATTTTCTAGCATGACAGTTTGTTTTACATTTAATTCAAAATTATTTACTGTACAACCTCTATCATTAAAAATTAACGTGGATTTTGCGCCATAACCTTCCCCATGACACCAAAATGTATAAGAATTAAGCATATTTAACTTTCTTGCTCCAAATAATGGGCAATCATTTTTTACATTGTCTTCATTAACCATAAACATAACATCAAATTTAGAGTTTTCATTTGGTACATATCCCGTATCAATATATTGTTCTCCCGAACTTTCAAGGTAATTCACATATTTATACTTACTTGTGTCTAGTCCAACGATATTGCCCATTATTTCGGCTCTTGCATCGGTTTCACTTATGTTTGCTTGTTGTATGGCAAAGATTTTGCAATATACGGTGGTTTTTATGCCTTGCTCTTCAAAATTTTCATCTATCTTTGCTGATATTGTTAGATTTTGTGCGTTGGTATCCCCCGCAGACAACTTTCCAACATTCTTTAAATCACTACCTGTCAATTCGGTTTTTGTTGTGTCGCTTTGTTTATAGGTTTTTGCTCTGTCGAATACATAAACATTTAATGTATTCCCTGTTTTTGTACCATCGCTA
>CAKVHI010000008.1 GCA_934747965.1 uncultured Clostridia bacterium | reverse complement strand
GGTTAACCATGTGCGAGGTTAACCATGTGCGTTTCTATATTAGTTTGTGATAGCACAAACTCTTTTATCCATTAAAAATTTTGCCATTTTTAGGGTTATTGTGTCAAGCGTTTTTACATGATTTTACAAAATTATTTAATTATTTTCTATTTTAAATTTTCTTTATTTAAAGTGCCTATGGCACCACTCACCGGTTTTGAATGTTCCTTAAAATTTTTTGATATTTATGAAAGTGCCTATGGCACACTGTGGACCATTTGTTACATTAAATTTTAAAAATCAATCTGATAATCCATGTTACAGCAAGACCTAACAAAGCCAAAACTATTGACCTTGCAATTAAGTATCGATTTTCTTTTTTTGTGTTTTCAAGTTCTCGTAAAAAGGCTTGACCCTTGCTTTTTAGACTTACACAATAAACAGGTGTGCCCTTATTCTCTGAAGCAACTAAGTCTATATAGCCATCGTAAATTAGGTTATTAACTGCTCTGTCTAGTTGGACATCATTAATTTCAAGGTCTGGAATTAAACTTATTTTTATATCATCTGGTCTTATCAAACAACTTTCTTTGTTATAGCATCTATTATAAAAATAACGCATTATTTGTTTTTCAATTCTGTTTAACATACATTTATTATAGCACAATTTTTTGATATTAAAAAGTGTTTATGTAAAAATTTAAAGTTTGCATTAAAAAATCTCACTTGTTTGTGAGATTTTTTAAATTAGTCTTGTTTTTTATCGTCCTTTTTGTCATCTTTTTTATCTGACAATTTAACAGGTGTGCCTTTATTTGTTTTTTTATCACGAGTTTTAACAAAGTAAATTACAACACCAGCCAAAATAGCAAGAGAAATAACAATCAAAACAATACTCCAAGTTTCAGTTGAAATTACTGATTTGTTTTCATCTGCATAAGCTGTAACATATTCTTTAACAATTTTTTCATTACCAGCTTTATCTCTAGCAATGTAAGTGATTGTATATTTTCCAGCACTACTTAGTGTATATTCTTTAATTCCACTAGCAGTTCCTTCATTAGCAGTTAATGTTTGTCCGTCTGGACCAGTAACAGTAATTGTGAACATTTTTAATGTGCCGTTTGTATATTCATCAGCAAGTTCTTTTGCAGTTTTAGTTTCGCCTTTATCACTAATACTAATCTTTGAAAGGTCTATTGACAAAGTTTTGCTAACTTTAACATCAGATTTTTTGCCAAAATTCATTCCACTGTCAAATTCAACTGAAGGTGCAGTTGTGTCGCCAATTTTAATAATATAAGTTAATTCAGTTGAGTTGTTTGCATTATCAGTTGCACTATAAATAACTGTATATGCTCCGTCAACTGTTGGAACAAAAGTATAAACGCCTTTTTCAGCATTATAAGTTACTTTTAATTCTTTATTTTTAGGAGATTTAACAATAACTTTGCTTTCTCTAATTCCATTAAGAACATCTTCTGCAACATAGTCAGGAAGTTCTATTGCTTTATAATCGTTGCTACCTTCTACTTTTTCTAATTTGAATGTTTTGATTGTATTTAAATCATATTCTGTTGTGATTACTGGTTTTTGAGTGTCTTTTGCTTCGAAAGAATAGAAAGGAGTTTCAGCCTTGTTTCCCGCAGCATCATAAGCAATATATTTATATTTGAATGTACCAACTTCACGAGCTGTAAATTCATTTGTTCCTTTGTTGAATGTGTAACTTGGGCAATTATCACCAAACAAAATTTCAAGCTTTGTTGGATTTATAATTTCGTTATCATCCCTAACAATAACTGAAGGTATTCTTAAAGATTGTCCGATTTCAGCGGAAGAAATTGTACCATCAAGTTCTATAGTAGGCGCTTTAGTGTCGGCAATTTCTACTACATAACTTTTAATTACATAGTTATCACCAATATCTTTAAGTGTGTAAACGATTGTATATTCGCCTGATTTAGTTGCAACAAATTTTGCATCAGAAATTGTCATTTTGTCGCCATCTACAAAATATTTTGCACCAACAACACTAATAGAATTTCCGTTTTTATCATAAACATCAACAAAACCTTCAAGATATTGTGTGTTTTCATTGTCTGTTGTTTTTAAACTTGGAATAATAATTTCTTCATCTTGTTTTAATTTGTCTGCATCGAAACCAGAAATATAGTTTGCGTCAGATGTTTCAATGCTTGGAGCAACATTATCGGCTTCAATATTCAAAACTTTAATTGAGCGTTTTTCATAACTCATTCCAACATCTGTTGTTTCATCTTCATAGAAAGAATCATCAAAAGCAACACATACAACTGTAACATCACTTTCTGCTGTGAAACTTAAAGTTGTGCTATCATTTTCTTTCTCTTCAAGAAGTTTTAGGTTTGCACTTTGACCATTTTTCCTAAATTCTTTTAGTTCTGCCTTTAGTGCATCTTCACTTGCAATAGAAGATGTTTGATAGTATAAATTGTAAATTTCAAGATTTTTGTCATCTATTTCTGTTTCACTTGGTTTATCTGATTTATAGTCAATAACTGTTGGTTTTTTAATTTCAACAGTATCCCCTGCTTTTACAGATGCAGGAACACTTGACATTGTAATTCTTGGTTTTGCACCGTCTTCAAAATCATCTTCAACAACTATTGTGAATGTTGTGCCAGTATAGTTATATTTATTTGCTTTATCTGTGGCTTCATAACGAATTGTGTATGTGCCTGCTTTTTCAAATTTATAAGAGGCAGTTTCGTTAAATTTATACTTTTCTGTTGAGCCAGTTTTTGTTTGATTTTCAAGTGTTATATTAGTGTCTTTTTCAGGAACAATAACACGGTGGAAACTGTCTTTCATTTCTGCAAAAGAAGAAACATTATCTTCAGCATAAATTGCAGGGAATTTTATAGTTGTGCCAGTTTTAACTTTTGTTGGAAGAAGGTATGAAACATCAACGATTTCATAATCATCATCTATATCTTCTTCACTATAATCTTTAACAACATAAGTAGTTGGTGCAGTTGAATCTTTTGCATCAGTTACTTTATAAATCAAATGAATATCTGCTTTTTTCTCTTCAGTTTCAGTCTTTTTGCTGTTAGCATCCATAGTATAGTAACTTGACAAATCATAAGTGATTGTGTAAGTACCTTCTGTTGAAGGATACATAGGTTTGAATTTATTAGTATTTTTTGCAACAACAACATAATCTTTGCCTGTTTCTAGCAAACTAGAATATTTTGTTTTGCTTGCTTCGTTAGGTGTGAAAATAACATTTACAACAGTATGACCCTTAACTTCAAAATCACTATCGTTTTCATCATAGAATGAAGCAATAGGTAAAATTACATCTGTTCCAAGTTCAAAACTTGATGGAATTGATGACAATCCCCCGTCAACTTGTGTAAATTTATAGCCCAATTTAATATTGCTTGCTTTAAAGTCTTTTTCATATTTAACTTCAAAAGGAGGATAAGTTGTGTCTAGTTCAGTTAAGTTATCTTTGTAAGTGTAAGAAATTATATAAGAACATGATTCATCCCCTGAAGGTGCAAAAGAGTAGTGATTGTTGACTTTTTTGATAAAATAACTATCTGATGCATTAGCACTTGTATATTCATCGCCAGTAGTTGCATTTTTTATTTTAACAGTTAAACGATTTAAAACATCGGCTTCTGCAACATCATTTCCTGCACTATCTTTAACAATTGGGTTTGGCAAAACAACGGTGTTGCCTGAATTAATAACACTTGGAATGATATATTCTGAGTTTTCTTCAAAACTTAAAGTTGCTTTTTCGCCAGTTACTTGAATTTTGAATTCTTGAGTTTTTAATGCTCTGAAAGCACCAACTTCTTGAACATAATAACTAACTTTGTAAGTTCCAACTCTTTCTGCTTTTAAAGAATAATTTGTTCCGTCATCAGAAACTTTTGCTTTTACTGTTCCAGCGGAATCTTTAATAGTGTAAGTTGTAACCCCACCGTCAACAGCACTTTCATATTCAGAAACTTTAGTTGAATCAAAAAGTGTTGCCCCTTTAGGGTCTTTAATAATTGCGTTTACAGTTGCTGAGCCTGCTTCGCCTTTAGGAATAACAATATTATTACCTAACTTAACTTTATTTTTAAGTTTGGCAAGTGTTAAGGCCGAAGATGATGACCCACCTGCTGCCATAACTTTTGCAACATTCATAAGTGGTGATGAAAACACACCTAAGAAAGCAACCAATAGGGTTGCGATTGCTGCCAAACAATTTATTGCAATTTTTGTAAATTTGTTTGCTAATTTTTTCATACTAACTCCTTGAAATATCTTGTAATTTTGTAAACAAGATTATTTTATATAATTAAAAAAATTTTGTCAACAAATTAAAAGCGAAATTATAAATTATTTAATTTTTTTAATTTTTGTTAGTATTTTTCAAAATTACCAAATTATACCAAAAATGTAAAATTTTTCTAATTTTAACAATTTTTAGATATTTTTGAATATACATATAAAAAGATTGTGAAAAAAAGCCCGCCTAAAGCGGACCTTAAACGGACTTTTTTTAACTATTTGCAGCAATTATTGTTATCACAGCAACTTAAAAGTAATAGTAAGAAAATTAATGAGCAAATGTCCACACAGCCATTAATTCCACCACCGCAGTTGCAGAAAAGCAATAACAAGATTATCCACATGCAGTTGTTGTCGCCACAACCACAATCTTTTGGCATATTGCCACATCCGCCAAAACCGTTGAATAACATACAGAGTCCTCCTTTTTTAAAATTTTAAAAAATATTATGTAGTCTTTTCTTTTGTACTTCTCTTTTTCTCATCTGTATATAGTCATAGTATTTTTTTGCATGAAAAAATGTGCATAAATTTATTCAGAATAAAAAAGTTTTTAAAAAAAGTGAAATAATAAAAGAATTACCTTTTAATAATTTCACTTATTTTTTATATTGTCGGAAGTGGGGTGAAAGCAATGTGGAGCATTATTTTCGGATGACTGATGTTAATTCAAACAATGATATTAAAAATTTTTTGCGGTATTTGGGGAAATCGCCTTCAAAAAAGTTTTTTAATTTTTGTTACACCCATTTTGGAAATAGTCAATAATCAAATTTTTTAACTTGTCTATATTCACATTTTGCTTAGCTGAAATTTGCAAACAATCATTTACAGGCACTTGATGAATTTTATCAATTTTGTTATAAACAGTTTTAACCTTGCTTAAATCAACACCAAGTTCAGCCAAAACATCTTTAGTTATTTGTTCTTTCTTAAATGCTTCTGGGTCAGATATATCAACTATATTTAAAAGTAAGTCGGCAGTTAAACTTTCTTCCAAAGTCGATTTAAAAGCATCTACAAGTTCGTGATTAAGGTCAGACACAAAGCCGACAGTATCTGACAATAAAATTGTAAGATTTTCATTCAAAAAAACTTTTCTTGTTGTTGTGTCAAGCGTTGCAAAAAGCATATCCTTAACAAAAACATCGCTTTTTGTTATCACATTCATAAGTGTCGACTTACCGCTGTTTGTGTAGCCAACCAAAGCAACAGTCTTTTGACCCGTTTCAATTCTTTGCTTACGCCTTAAATCTCGATTTGCTTTAACAATGTCTAATTCTTTCTGTTTTGATAAAATTTGATTTTCAACTTTTCTTCTGTCAAGTTCAAGTTTAGTTTCTCCGGGACCTCTCATACCAACACCACCGCCATAGCGATTGTTTGAGGCTTTTAAACCAGCAAGCCTTGGAAGAGAATATTTTAGTTGAGCAAGTTCAACTTGAAGTTTACCCTCTCTTGATTGTGCCCTTTCGGCAAAAATATCCAAAATAAGCATTGTTCTGTCTATAACTTTAACATTCAAAAATTGTTCTAGGTTATTAATTTTGCTTCCAGAAAGTTCATTTTGAAAAATAACCATATCAGCGCTGGTTACATCAACTTGCTGTTTTAATTCTTCAAGTTTACCCGTTCCAATCAAATATGACAAATCGGGTTTTTTTATGTTTTGAACAATCATTCCAACAACATCAATGTTATTTGCTTTGATTAAACTTTTTAATTCACTCATTTTCATATCAATATCTTCATGACTATTAAAACAAGCATAACACATCACTGCTGTTTGTTTTTTCTGGGCGTTATCATAAATTTTACTCATAAATTTATTATAACAAATTTCACTATTTTTTTGCAAATCAAAATACATAAAAAAATTAGAAATAAAAACACACTTTATTTCTAATTTTATTTTATAGAACAATAGTTAACTATATTAATTACAAAGCTTTTCAGGTAATATTTCATAATGGCGAAACACTTACCCTTCCGAAGTTGTCAATATATTTAAAAAACCCCGCAAAGCCAGTCATGTTATTACTTAAAATTGCTCTTGCTTGACTTAAGTTGTAAGCATAAAATTTTACACAAATTCCGCAAGTAATGTTTGTTGCTTTTGGATTGTTTATTATTGAGCAAGCAATGCGTTTTGCTTTAAGTTTGTTATAAAAAAGCATGGTTTGACTCCTTGAAGTAAAAACGGCTAATATATAATTCATAAACTTTCTCCTTTGTAACAATTTATTTTGCTACACAATATATAATATTAATTGAAGAAATTTTAAGTTACAAGGATGTTCTATGATTTATCTTGATAATGGTGCCACAACCAACAAAAAACCACTATGTGTAAAATTTGAAATTTTAAAATCATGTTTGAAAAAGTATTCTGCAAATCCCAACAGAGGCGGATACAAAATATCAAGCAATCTCGCAAGTAAAATAATAGAAATTAGAGAAAATCTTGCAAATTATTTTAATTGTGAAAATATAGAAAATGTTATTTTTACAAGCGGATGCACAGAGGCTTTAAACCTTGCCATTTTGGGAACAAGTCAGAGAGGCGGACATATCATTACAACAATTTACGAACACAATTCAGTTTTAAGACCTTTAAACAATCTTAAACAAAATAACAACCAAGCAATAACAACACTAAGCCCAGATAAAAACGGAAAAATATCATTAGAAAAATTTGAAAATTCTATCAACGACAAAACATATATGGTTTGTTGCATTTTCACGAGTAATGTAACGGGATATACTAACGAAATTGAAAAAATTGGAAATCTCTGCAAAAAACATAACTTACTTTTTTTGGTTGACTGTGCTCAAAGTGCAGGGCACGAAAAAATTGATATGAAAAAAATGAATATAGATTTTTTATCTATTGCAGGACACAAAGGTTTTTATGCATCTACTGGAATTGGCGCTTTGCTTGTTAGCGAAAAAGCAAAAAAATATTTAAAACCAATAAAATTTGGTGGCACAGGCACACAAAGCGACAGCATTATTCAACCTAATGACTTCCCTGACGGGTTTGAAAGCGGCACTTCAAACACAACTGGAATATTAAGTTTGGGTGCAGGGTTAAAATTTGTAAAAAAGCACCAAAACAAAATTAATAACAAAATCACTTGTTTATCAAAATATCTTTTTTCAAAATTAAAAGAAATTGAAAACCTTAAATTATACCCTTCAAACAATCCAAATAGTGGTGTTATAAGTTTTAACATATTAGGTTTTCCTTCTAACGAAGTCGGAAATTTCTTGAGCGAAAAATTTAATATATGTGTGCGAACAGGGCTTCATTGTGCTCCACTTGTTCATCAACATTTTGACACCCTAAAAACGGGCATGGTAAGAATAAGTTTAAGTTATTTCAATAAAAAAAGCGATATTAACAAATTAATAAAAGCCTTAAAATTGTTAATATCACATAAAAATTAAACTATTGCCCTTTTTAATCATATTTGAAAATTTATTTATAGGGACACAAAAACAATCTTTTTATATAGATTAAACTAATATAAAAATTTGGAGGAACAAAAACCTCCAAATTTTTTGATTAAAAATTAACCTAATCTAACTTAAATCCTTTCATTATTTTTAATAAGTCATCGGTCGGATTTAAAGCTTGTTCCAAATCAAATCCGCTATCATTAGGTTGAGGATAAATATTATCCTTTTTCACTTTTTTGCCTTTATTTAATATGCTATTTTCATAGCCCTTAGAAACATTATTCTCTGAATGTAAAAATTTATCAAGAAGAGAATCATACTCATCATGTTCTTCTTGAGATAATGTTAAATTTGTAATTGGCTTTATATTATTCATTTTATTACTCTCTTCTAAAGATTCAAGTTCATTTTCAGATTCAATAATTTTTTCTTTATCGGGTTGTTTATTTGTTTTTAAAGTATGTTTTTCAACAACAGAAGTCCTGTGAGATTTTAATTTATCAAGCAAACTTTCAAAAGCATTATCAACCTTCTTTGGTTTTATTTGAACATGAAATTCATTTTTCAGCAAACTGTTTATATCACTTTTTAAAAGTTGTAAAACATTTTTACTATCAAAATCTTGCATTAAAGGGTACTTAATTAAAAGTTCATCAAAGAAACCTTGCCATTTTGCATAAAAATCATCTAAATTTTTAAGTTCAATCTCATATTTCATTTTAGAATTGTTTTCAATTTCTTTTGCTTTTTCTTGCGCAAAAATAAGAGTTGAAGATATGCTGTTTTCTTTTTGCTTTAAACTTTCAAGTTCTTTTAAAAGTTTTTTGTTTTCTTGTCTTAATTCGTCTATCCGAGCTTGCTTATCTTTCAATGCCCGTGAAGATTCTAGTTCGGTTTCAAGAATATAATCATCAACTTCAGAAATTGAATAACCCTTTTTTTCTATACTAAATTTGCTCATAATCAAGTCCTTCTAACACTTTTTATTAATATTAAATATAAAATCACATTTATTATAACACAACTAGAAACAAAAATAAACAATAAATTTAGGTCAATTAAATGAAAACTATAAAAATTTATAGGGAAAAATATCAAAAAATTGCTGATGAAAGTATAAAGAAAATATATGCTATTGAAAAAGATTGAAATAAACAAACATGCAAGTGTGAAAGAGAGAAATATTAAACTAGATAACTGCATAAAGGATAAGTCAAATTTAGGTGTTAGCAATAAAAAAACACCACAAAAAAAGAACATCACACCAAAAAATAAACTGCTATCACTATAATAAGCCACAAATTTTAAAAACAAATAAATTGAATTTAAAAACAAAAACAGCGCCAAAACATAATATAGGTTTAAAAATCCATAAATAAAATTTAAAACTATAAAAATTAAATTAGCGCCATTTAAAATAAAAAATAAAAGATTAAGAAATCTGTTTTTGTTCATTTTTTGCCTTTTTGCTTATAATTATAGAATAAACAATAAGGCCAATTCCAACAAGCATTAAAATTATACTTAATAATTGCGAAACTTTTATAGAACCAATAAATAAACTATCCCCTCTAAAAGTTTCTATCACACACCTACCAAGTCCGTAATATAATAAATACAAACCCGTCGTTAAGCCTTTTTGCTTTGTTTTATTATAGACCAAAAACAATAAAATAAACCCTAAAAAGTTCCAAATTGCTTCATAAAAGAATGTTGCTAAATGCCATTGACCATCAATTAAAACTGAAAATGGAAACCAGCAAAGAGATGGATTTGTAACTTCAATTCCGTAGCAACAGCCACCAAAGTAGCAACCTATTCTGCCGATGCCTTGGGCAAGAATTAAACCAACGCTTATAACATCGGTAAGTTTTAGTATGTTTATTTTTTTTATTATAGCATAAATCAATACACCCAAAAATCCACCAATTATTCCGCCATAAATCGCAAGCCCTCCATTCCAAACTTGCAAAAATTCAACAAAAGAATAACTTTCAGAAGAAAAAACACAATAGTAAATTCTTGCCCCTATAATTGACAAAGGGAATATAATTAACAACAAATCTAAAGTTATATCTTTTGAAAACTCTCCTGATTTTTTGAAAAGTGCACTAGCAACAAAAAATGCACAAGCAAAACCTACTGCCATCAAAATTCCATACACACTTATATGCAAGCCAAAAAGATTAAAACCTACACTTAAATAATTCATTATTTTTCCTTCTTTTTAAACAGAATAGTCTTACTTTCTTTCCCAGTAAACAATTTTACTAAATTTGTTCTGTGAGCAAACAAAATCAATGCATAAAGAACACATATTAGTATAATTTCAACAAAATGAGTGCTAAAAATAACACCAACAATGCTTAGTCCTAAAACTATTGTAAGAGAAGTTAAACTTCCGATTTTTGTTATTAACAGCATCAAAAACCCAAACACTAACGAGCCTGCAAACCATAGTGGATACAACACTGCAAATAAACCTAAAGTTACTGCAATACCTTTCCCACCTTTAAATTTGTAAAACACTGGAAACATATTTCCTAGCACAACAGAAAGACCCGTTGTGTAAACCAAAATATTAGTCAATTCCGAAAAATATGTTTTTGCAACAAAATAGGCACACAAACACGGAATTATAGCCTTTAGAATATCTAAAACCAAATTTAATAATCCAATTCCGAATCCAAAATTTCTTGCCATATTCATGGTGCCTGGATTTCCGGAGCCTAATGTTGTGATGTCTTTGTGAAGTCCTTTACTTAAAATTCGTGCAAAACTTATATTGCCTATTAAATAGCCAATAATAATGAAACTTGCAAATATCAAAATTTTTTCTATCATAGATCCTCTTCAACTTTATTCTTGAAAATTAATTCTATCGGAGTGCCTTTAAAATTAATATTTCTGCGTATTGTATTTTCTAAATATCTTGCATAAGAATAATGTAAATGCTTTTTATCGTTAACTTTAAAAGTGAATGTTGGTGGATTTACACCCGTTTGACTTGAGTAATATATTTTTAGTTTTTTGCCATTATAAATTGGTGGTTCTGTCATTCTTACAGCATCTCCAATTATTTCATTCAACAAACTTGTTGCAATTCTGTGATTGTTATGTTCCAAAATTTCTTCAATTTTTGGCATAATATTAACAACCCTCTGACCAGTTTTAGCTGAAATATACAAACTTTCAAAGTAACTCATAAAACTTAAATCTTTATCAAGATTTTTGTTAAATTCGTTCATGGTTTTGTCATCTTTTTCAATCAAATCCCACTTATTCATAACAATTAAACTTGGTTTCTTTTCTTCATGAATAAAACCTGCAATTCTTATGTCTTGTTCACTTAGCGGCTCACTGCAATCTATAACTAAAATACAAATATCCGCCCTTTTAATAGCCTCTAAACTTCTAATAACGCTATATTCTTCTACAGAGTCAAGTTCAATCCCTCGTTTTCTTCTTATTCCTGCAGTGTCAATCAAAATATAATCTTTGTTATTATAACTAAACGGAGTGTCTATCGCATCTCTTGTTGTTCCTGCAACAGCACTAACAACAACGCGTTCTTCTCCCAAAAGTTTGTTTGTTAAACTACTTTTACCAGCATTAGGTTTCCCCACAATAGCAATTTTGATTTTATTTTCATCTTCATCACTTGTTTTTGATATGTTTTTAAAATTTTTTACAACTTCATCCAACAAATCGCCAAGACCCTTACTTTGCTCACTAGAAATTGCGAATGGTTCGCCCAAATTTAATTCATAAAACTCGAAACTTTTTTCGATTTCATTATTATCAAGTTTATTAACAACCAAAATTACAGGTTTCTTTGTTTTTCTTAAAAAATCTGCAACTTCATGATCTTGATTTGTTAAACCTTCTTTTCCGTCAACGAAAAATAAAATAACATCTGCAATATTAATAGCAATTTGGCTTTGCATCATAATATTCTTTTGCACTTCACTGTTATTCTTTAAATCAATTCCCCCAGTGTCAATCATGGTAAAACTATTGTCAAGCCAAACACAATCGGCATAAATACGATCACGAGTAACACCCGGTTCATCTTTTATTATACTTATTCTTCGACCCGCAATTTTGTTAAAAAATGTGCTTTTGCCCACATTAGGTCTGCCCACAATAGCAACAATAGGTTTTTTCATAAACACCTCGTAAAAATTATACCACAACTAAAAAATAATATCAAATGTTTTAAATTAAAAGCGAAAACTCGTAAATTAAATATTAATTATTCCCACAAAAGCAAAATTAAATTAATAAAAAAAGTGCAAAATCATACGATTTTCACACTAATTTTGTTTGACTATTTAATTAATTCAAGTCTAGCCATTTCTGCATTATCGCCAAGGCGTTTTCCAAGTTTATAAATTTTTGTGTAACCACCTTTTTGACCAATTTCTTTACTTCTAGCATCGTATTTTGGTGCTAAAACATTAAATATTTTTTCAACTAATGGATGTTTAACATCTTTGGTTCTTTCTTTGTAAGCAGATTTGCTTTCTTTTTCTAGTTTTGTTTCAGGAATATCATAAATCAAAGTCATGATTTTTCTGCGAGCAGCCAATTTTTTTGGACCATCAACAATAACTTCTTTAGAAACTTTTTCGCCTTTATTGTTAGTAACAGTTTTTGTAGTTTTTATAGTATCTTCATAAGTGTTGATTGCAAGAGTTAAAACTTTTTCAGCATAACTTTTAACACTTTTTGCTTGAGGCAATGTTGTTTCTAACTTTCCGTGCCAAAGCAAACTTGATGCTTGACCACGAAGTAAAGCTTTTCTTTCTTTTGTAGGAAGACCTAATTTTTTGATTTGTGCCATCTTACTATTTTCTCCTTATTATTCTTCATCATTTCTGAAACCCAAGCCCAAACTTTCAAGTTTTTTGATAACTTCTTCAAGTGATTTTAAGCCTAAATTTCTTACTTTTAACATATCATCTTTAGATTTTTTTGTTAAGTCGCTAACTGTGTTGATATTTGCTCTTTTCAAACAATTATAACTTCTAACACTCAAATCCATATCTTCGATTGTCATTTCTAAAACTTTATGTTGTTTTTCATCTTCTCTAGCTTGAAGAATTGTTAAATCTTTCATGCTTTCAACAAGTTCAACAAACAAGTTTGTATGATCTTGAATTATTTTAGCACTCAAACTTACAACTTCTCTAGCAGAAAGTGTTCCGTTAGTTTCAACCTCAAGAATTAATTTATCATAATTCATGTTTTGACCAACTCTTGCACCTTCAACTTTATAATTAACTTTTTTTACAGGTGAAAATATAGAATCAACCGCAATATATCCAATAGGTTGAGTTTCATCTTTATTATCGTCAGCACAAACATATCCTCTGCCACGACCAACAATAATTTCCATTTCAAATTTTGCACCATCATCTAAAGTTGCAATATGAAGTTCTGGATTTAAAATTTCAACTTGGTCATTTGGTTCAATGTCTGCAGCGGTAACTTCGCCTGCATTATATTTATTAATTCTTAAAACAGTTTTGAAATCTTTATCTAAATTGGTTGTTTTTACTGCCAAACATTTAATGTTTAAAACAATATCAATAACATCTTCAGCAACGCCTTCGATTGTTGAAAATTCGTGTTGAACACCGTTAATTCTGATTGCGATAGGTGCAGCACCAGGAAGAGCACCAAGAAGTGTTCTTCTTAAAGCATTGCCTATAGTAAGCCCAAAACCACGATCTAATGGTTCAACAACAAATCTTGCAAAAGTCCCATTATCAGATTCTTCACAAGTAATTTTTGGTTTTTCAATTTCCATCATATATTATATAAACTCCTTTAAATTGTTAATTACTTAGAATATAATTCAATAATTAAGCTTTCTTTAATTGTCAAATCAATATCATCTCTTTGTGGAAGAGCAACAACCTTACCAGTCAATTTTTCAAGGTCTGTTTCAAGCCATTTTGGTGTAACAAGTTTAACATCTTTAAGTTCTTTAAATAACTCAGAGTTTTTCTTGTTTTCTTTAACAGCAATAACATCTCCTACTTTAACTTGCATACTTGGTATATTTGCTTTTTTCCCATTTAAAGTAAACAATGAATGAGAAACCATTTGTCTTGCTTGATCTCTTGAAGCGGCAAATCCTAAACGATAAACAACATTATCCAATCTTCTTTCAAGAAGTGACAACATATTTTCGCCAGTAATTCCTTTTTGTCTTTCTGCTTCATCATAATATTTTCTGAATTGTTTTTCTAAAACGCCATAAGCTCGTTTAACTTTTTGTTTTTCACGAAGTTGCATTTGATATTCACTAGGTTTTTTTCTGCTTGGATTATTTCCATGTACTCCGGGAACAGTTGGACGGCGCTCTATAGAACATTTCTTTGTTACGCATCTGTCGCCTTTCAAGAAAAGTTTACAACCTTCTCTTCTGCATAAACGACAATCGGCATCTGTATATCTAGCCATATTTTTTTACTCCTTTATTATACTCTTCTCTTTTTTGGTGGTCTGCAACCATTGTGTGCAATAGGTGAAACATCTTGAATTTTTGTGATGTTAAGTTCGGCAGTTTGAAGTGCTCTAATAGCAGATTCTCTTCCGTTACCCGGACCTTTAACATAAACTTCAACACTTTCAATACCAAGTTCTTTTGCTTGTTTAGCAGCAGTTTCTGCAGCTTGACCAGCAGCAAAAGGTGTATTTTTTCTTGAGCCTCTAAAACCAAGGGCCCCTGCACTTGACCAAGAAATTGCATTACCTTGTTCATCTGTAATTGTAACTATGGTGTTATTGTTTGATGATTGAATATGTGCACAACCTTTTGTAACACCTTTAGTTAATTTTCTTTTTCTAGTTTTAGCATTGTTTTTAACACCAGCCATTTTTTATCTCCTTAAAATTTTACTTTTTATTTTTTCCTGCATTCTTCTTGCTCATTCCTCGAGCAGTTCTTGCATTTGAATGAGTTCTTTGTCCTCTTAAAGTTATACCTTTTCTATGACGAACCCCTCTGTAGCATCCAATTTCTGTAAGGCGTTTGATGTTTAATGCAACATCTCTTCTTAAATCACCTTCAACAACTAGGTTTTTATCAATATAAGCACGAATTTTTGCTTGATCTTCTTCGCTTAAATCTTTAACCCTGATATCTGGGTTGATTCCTGTTTCTTTACAAATTTTGGTTGCTTGATTTCTGCCAATACCATAAATATAAGTTAGTCCAATTTCAATTCTTTTTTCTTTTGGCAAATCTATTCCAGCAATACGAGCCATATTTTCCTCCAATTAAAAATAATTTATTTTAACAGTCTGCTCAATTTCAGCCGCGAGCAAACAGATTGTTTTCAAATTAAAACAAACAAAAGGCAAGTTAAATTAACCTTGTCTTTGTTTATGCTTTTTATCTTTGCAAATTACTAATACTTTACCTTCTCTTTTAATAACTTTGCATTTATCACAAATAGGTTTAACAGATGGTCTTACTTTCATAATTTCTCTCCTTTATAAAAGATTGTTTCATTAGTTAATAATTAATTAGTCGTTTTTTTACCTCTCCAAGTGATTCTTCCTTTAGTTAAATCGTATGGAGAAAGTTCACAGCGGACTTTGTCGCCAATCAAAATTTTGATAGTATTTATTCTTAATTTACCAGACAGATATGCTGTTATAACATGTCCGTTTGATAGTTTAACTTGAATGTTATTTCTTGAAATATCAATAACTTCGCCTTCCAGTTCAATTACATCGTCTTTTGGCATAAAATCCCCCTAACCTTACTATTATATCATACAAAAATAAAAATTTCAACAATTTTTATAATTTTTTATAAAACTATATATCTCAGAATCAAAAACTTTTTGATTTTTTTGTATTTTTTCTTTAATAACTTTGCTTTCTATTCCCAAAAGTTTAATATGCTTTATATTTTTCTTTTTAGGATTCATAATTTTTTTCGCATTTCCGTCAACAAGAAAGCAATAGTTGCCGTTATGCGAATATATTAAGTATTCATTTTCTGCATCTCTTCCGTTAGTTGAAATGCACAGATTTCCAATTAAATTGTCCATAATTTCCTACAAACTTAAAATTTTAATTCCGTCCTTAGTGAATGCTATTGTGTTTTCATAATGAGCACTAGGGCTGTGATCCTCTGTCCTGCAAGTCCAGCCATCATAGTCAATATAAATTTCTTTTTTACCCATATTTATCATTGGTTCAACTGCAATAGTCAAGCCTTCTTCAATAACTATTCCAGTGCCTTTCTTTCCAAAATTAGGCACTTCAGGGTCTTCGTGCATTTGACGCCCAATTCCATGACCAACCATTTCTCGAACAACTGAAAAGCCATTGCTTTCAGCGTGTTTTTGAATGGCATAGCCAATGTCCCCAAGTCTGTCCCCAATTTTAATATTTTCAATTCCCTTAAAAAAACATTCTCTAGTAACATCGATTAATTTTTGTTTTTCTTTGGAAATTTCCCCAACAGCAAATGTTCTTGCAGCATCTCCGTTATAGCCACCTTTTGTTGCACCGCAATCAATAGAAATGATATCGCCTTCTTTAAGAATAATATCATGTCTAGGAATACCATGCACAACCACATCATTTATGCTTGCACAAATTGAAGCAGGGTAACCTTCATAATTTTTAAAATTTGGGATTGCGTTTTGACTTCTGATGTAATCTTCAGCAATTTCATCCAAAAATTTTGTGCTAACACCGGGTTTGATGTGTTGTTCAACCAACTCCAAAGTGTGTTTGACAATTTGATTCGCTACATACATTTTTTGAATTTGCTCTTCATTTTTCAATGTTATCATTATATTTTACCTAACAATTCTTTAAAAACATCATCAATATTGCCTTCATTAGAAATTGTAACTAATTTATTTTGTTTCAAATATTTATCCAAAATTGGAAATGATGTTTCGTTATAAAGTTTTATTCGTTTAAGCAATGTTTCCTCATTGTCATCTTCGCGTTTAATCAATCGTTGTTTACAATCTTCGCAATAATTTTTGTCATAATTGTTCATATTATAAGATTTATAACAAACAGGGCAAACAAACCTAGATGCAAGTCTTTGCATAACAGTAACAGCACTAACTGTTACATAGATAACTTTATCAATATTTGTAATAGTATCAAGTTTATCAGCTTGTTCAACCGTTCTTGGATAACCATCCAAAACATAACCGTTTTTACAATCTGGTTTACTTAAACGATCTTCAAGCACAACTTTAACCAAATCATCATTGATAAGTTTTCCCTCTTCTATGTGTTTTGCAATATATTTAGAGTATTTGTTATCGCCTTTAGAGCTATTACGCAATAAATCCCCCATAGAAATATGGGGAATTTGAAAATGCGTACTTAAAAGTGAACCAATAGTCCCTTTTCCGCTTAAAGGTGCACCAATTAAAACAAAATTCATTATTTTAAAAATCCTTTATAATTTTTCATTAAAACTTGAGCTTCAAGTTGTTTGTTAAATTCTAGTGCTACACTAACAACGATTAACATTCCTGTTGCACTGAAAGCACTAACAAGCCCTGAATTTCCAGCAACAAATGTGAAAATCAAAGTAGGAACAATAGCAATAAATGCTAAGAAAATTGCCCCAAATAATGTTATTCTGTTGTTTATTCTCTTCAAATATTCTGCAGTTGGTTTACCTGGTCTGATACCAATAATAAAGCCACCTTGACCTTGAATTTGTTTTGCAACATCTTCTGGGTTGAACATCATCTGAGATGTGAAATATGCAAAGAATAAAATTAACAAACCCATAGCTAATGTATAGGGCCATGTTCCAGCACCCATATTAACAGCATACCAAGTTGCCGCATCACTGGTTGGCCAGAAAATAGACATTATTAGTTGTGGAAAACTTAAAAAACTCATTGCAAAAATGATTGGTAATACGCCTGTTCCTAAAAGTCTGATAGGAATAAAGTTACTTTGTCCACCATACATCTTTCTGCCCTTAATTTGTTTTGCATACTGAACTTGAATTTTTCTTTCAGCAAGATCCATAAACACAATTAAGCCAAAAATAAGTATAACAGCAACAACAAATAAAATGATATTCCACAAACTTTCAAGGTTCCCAGCAAAAACATTTTGGAAAGCAGACAAAAGTGCTGTTCCAGCAGTAGACAAAATACCAACGAAAATTAGTAATGACAAGCCATTTGCAACACCAATTTCAGTGATTTTTTCGCCAATCCAATATGTTAGCATTGCACCAGCAACCAAGCAAATTGCAACAAATGTGCAAGCAAGCCAAGTTGGAAGATCTGCACCAAACATATTTAATTTTATTGAACTAGAAAAACCTGCACAAATACCTGCAGCTTGGGCTATTGCCAAAAATAATGCACAATATTTTGTATATTTTGCAATCTTTTTTCTTCCTTCTTCTCCCATTTGAGAAAGTCTTTGAAGTTTTGGAATTGCAAAAGTTAATAATTGCAAAATAATCGAAGCATTAATATAAGGCGTAACGCCTAAAGCAAAAAATGTTCCGTTTGCAAGGGCTCCACCGCCAATACCACTTAATAATGCTAAGAAACCTTGACCATTAATACTTTCAGTGAAAGTTGCAGTGTCTATTCCTGGAATAGGCAACCAACAACCAAGTCTGAACAATGCAAGGATACCTAGTGTAATAAAAATTTTTCTTCTTATTTCTTTTATTTTAAAAGCATTTTTTAATGTTGTGAACATTATAACACCTCAATACTTCCGCCCGCTTTTTCAATTTTTTCAATTGCAGACTTAGAAAATTTTGCAGCCTTAACTTGTAAAGCTTTGTTAATATTGCCATTTCCCAAAACTTTCAAACCATAATTTGATAATTTTGAAAGAATGCCTTTTTCTTTTAAAACTTCTTCTGTAACAACTGTATTATCTTCTAGTGCATTTAATTCTTCAACATTAACTACTGAATATTCTTTTCTGAAAAGGTTGTTAAAGCCTCTTTGAGGAAGACGCCTTGTTAAAGGCATTTGACCGCCTTCAAAACCCGGACGCACTCCACCGCCACTTCGAGCATTTTGACCTTTATGACCTTTACCACTTGTTTTGCCAATACCAGAGCCAATACCACGGCCTAGTCTTTTAGCTGATTTTTTAGAATTTTCAGCAGGAGATAATTCATTAATTCTCATATTTTTGTTCTCCTTAAACCTTTTCTACTTTAACTAAATGTTTAACTTTAAAAATCATACCATTAACTGCAGGGTTATCAGGTAAAATATTTTCATCATTTAGTTTTCTTAAACCTAAACTTTCCAAAACTTTTGCTTGATTTTTGTTAAAACCAATGCAACTTCTTATATAGGTTACTTTTAATTTTCCTTCCATAACTCCTCCAATTATATTTCTTCAGGTTTTTTACCACGAAGAGCAGCAATTTGTTCTCTTGTTCTTAGTTGTAATAAACCATTTAAAGTTGCTTTAACAGTATTAATTTTGTTTCTTCCGCCATAAGATTTTGAAACAATATCTTTAATTCCTGCAAGGTCAACAACAGCACGAACAGCACCAGAAGCTATAACGCCTGTACCTTCTTTTGCAGGTTGAAGCAAAACTTCACTTGTTCCAAATTTACCTTTAACTTCATGAGGAATTGTAAAGCCAACAACATTAACAAATTTCATATTCTTTTTTGCTGATTGAAAAGCTTTTTCAACAGCAACAGAAGTTTCACTAGCTTTTCCTGAGCCAATACCAACATGTCCTTTTTTGTCGCCAACAACCATAGTAGCACTAAAATTTAGTGTTCTACCGCCTTTAACAACTTTAACAACACGACGGATGCTTATCATTCTTCTGTCTAGTTCATCTTCTTTTCTAACTCTATTAAATTCTTCTCTCTTAGCCATTTATCAATCCTCCTAAAACTCTAACCCAGCATTTCTTGCACCATCTGCCAATGCTTTAACTCTTCCAGTGTAAAGATATCCACCACGGTCAAATACAACATTTTTAAGATTTGCTTCTAGTGCTCTTTTAGCAATAGTTTCACCAATAAATGTTGCAACTTCACTTTTGCTTTTACCTTTAACATCGTTTGCTAAAGTTTTTTCTAGGCTTGATGCAGAAACAAGTGTTACGCCTTTAGTATCGTCTATAATTTGAGCATAAATGTTTGATGTGCTTCTATAAACGCATAGTCTAGGGCGTTCTGCAGTTCCAGCCAAGTTTTGTCTGATTTTTTTATGACGAGATTTTCTTATGCTATTTTTATCAATTTTACTAATCATAATTTATGCTCCTTATTTTTTACCAGCTTTCTTACCTTCTTTACGCACTACATATTCATCTTCATATCTAATTCCGTAAGCATGATAAGGTTCAACAGGTTTTAAATCTCTAATTTTAGAAGCCATTTGGCCAACTAATTCTTTGTTAATACCACTAACTTCAATTTTGTTGTTATCAATAACATTAAGTTTAATGCCATTAATTTCTTCAACTTCAGTTGGGTTTGAAAAACCGATGTTTAAAACAAGTTTGTTGCCTTGTTTAGATGCTTTGTAACCAACGCCGTTGATAACAAGATTTTTCTTAAAACCTTCTTTAACACCAACAACCATATTGTGGATTAAAGCTCTATACAAGCCATGTTTTGCTTTAATTTCGTTTTCATCATTACTTCTAGTTAAAATTACTTCATTATTTTCTACTTTTACAGTGATATTTTTATCAACAATTTGAGATAGGCTACCAAGTGGACCGCTTACAGTAACAACATTGTTACCATCAACATCAACTTTAACACCATCTAAAATTTTAACAGGCATTTTTCCAATTCTTGACATACTTTTCTCCTTTCAATTACCACACATAAGCAAGAACTTCTCCGCCAATATTAAGAGCGCGAGCTTGTTTATCTGTCATAACTCCTTTGTTTGTTGAGATAATTGCAATACCTAAGCCATTAATAACTTTTGGTAATTCTTCTGCGTTAGAAAATATTCTTAGTCCTGGTTTAGAAATTCTTTTAATTCCAGAAATAACTTTTTCACCATTAGGACCATATTTTAGAGTAACTTTAATATCTTTTTTAATTCCATTTTCAATAACATCTACAGCGCTAACATAACCTTCGCTAAGTAAAATGTTTGCGATAGACATTTTTGTTTTAGATGCAGGAATAATTACATCTGTCTTTTTTGCAGTAATTGCATTACGAATTCTTGTAAGCATATCTGCGATAGGGTCAAATTTCATATCTTTCTCTCCTTTTACCAGCTTGATTTTGAAACGCCAGGGATTTCACCTTCGTTTGCCATTTTTCTAAAACATACCCTGCAAATTCCATATTTTTTTAGAACAGAATGAGGTCTGCCACAAATTGTGCAACGAGTATATTCGCGTGTTGAAAATTTTTGCTTTCTTGCTTGTTTAACTTTTAAACTTGTCTTTGCCATAATTTACTCCTTACGCCTTAAATGGGAAGCCAACTTTGCTTAGCAAAGCTTTTGCTTCGTCATTAGATTTTGCTGTAGTAACAACTACGATATCGAAACCTCTAACTTTCTCGATTTTATCATATTGAATTTCAGGGAAAATTAATTGTTCTTTAATTCCTAAACTATAGTTTCCTCTTCCGTCAAAAGCTTTATCACTGATGCCTTTAAAATCACGAACTCGTGGAAGAGCAATAGACAATAATTTATCCAAAAACTCATACATTTTTTCGCCACGAAGTGTAACTTTTGCACCAAGTTTCATACCTTCACGAAGTTTGAAGTTGGCAATAGACTTTCTTGCTTTAACAACAACAGGTTTTTGACCAGTGATTGCTTCAATTTCATCAACTGCCATATTAAAACTTTTTGAATTGTCTTTAACATCGCCAAGGCAAGTGTTAACAACAATTTTTTCAATTTTAGGAACTTCATTTATATTTTTGTAACCTAATTCTTTAACTAAAGCAGGAACAACTTCTTTTTTATAATATTCTTGTAGTCTATTCATAAATTATTCCCCCTTTTTGCTAGAAGCCTTTTTTGTTGTTTTAGGTTTTGCTTCTACCTTTTCTTCTTTTGCTGTTTTTGTAGATTTTTTAACAGCTTTCTTTTGCTCAGCATCTAAACTAGCACCACATTTTTTGCAAACTCTTACAAGTTTACCTTCAACATCTTTTTTAGCAATTCTTGTTGCTTTGTTGCAAGCAGGACAAACTACCATAACATTAGATGCATCAATAGCTGCTTCTTTAGAAATTATTTCGCTTTTTTCTTGAGCACTTCTTGCTTTTTTGTGTTTTTTAACAATGTTTACGTTTTGAACAATAACTCGGTTTGTTTTAGGAGAAACTGCCATAATGCTTCCAGTTTTGCCTTTATCTTTTCCAGCCAAAACAACAACATTGTCGCCTTTTTTAATGCTTAAATTATTCATTTCTTCCTCCTATAAAACCTCTGGTGCCAAAGATACTATTTTCATATAGTTTTTTTCTCTTAATTCTCTAGCAACAGGTCCAAAAATACGCGTGCCTTTAGGTTCTTTTTGGTTATCAATAATAACAGCAGCATTGTCATCAAATTTAATATGTGAGCCATCTGCTCTTCTTAGTCCCTTAGCACTTCTTACGATAACGGCTTTAACAACATCGCCTTTTTTAACTACACCACCAGGTATAGCACTTTTAACAGAAGCTACAATAACATCACCGATGTTACCACTTCTTCTAAATGAGCCACCCAAAACACGGATGCACATAATTTCTTTAGCACCAGTATTATCGGCAACTTTCAATCTTGTTTGTGGTTGTATCATAACTCCTCCTATTTAGCCCTTTC
>CAKVHI010000007.1 GCA_934747965.1 uncultured Clostridia bacterium | reverse complement strand
AATTGTTTCTATTACTCTCTTTTTAATTGACAAGAAACTTTTTTGTACTTACCTATTTAGTTTCATTCGTTCTCGCATTTAAATTGTATCTCAAATTTTTCATGCTCAATTAATATATCATAATAAAAATTTAATGTCAACAGTTTTTTCAAAAAAAATAAAAAAATTTTAAAAAAGTTTTTTTTATTAATTTTTTCAACAAAATTAGTGGTTTTTATTAATTTTTTAGTGTTCTAATTAAGCAAATTTAAAAATTACAAATAAAATGTAATACATATAGTTTTTTTATGCAAACTATTTATAGAGGTTAATATGAATCAAAATAATAATTATGTTTGCAAAAATTGTAAGTTAAATTTTAGTTTGACAAGTACAGGCACTATTCTTTGCCCTAGATGCTATTCAAGTAAGGTAAAAAAACAAACAACAAAAAATTTAAAATAAAAAAAGATGCTTTTTAAGCATCTTAAAAATTTAAAATTCAGTAACTAGATTTAATCCTCGAGTTTGTTTCAAATTCTTTAACTTAGATATAAATTTATCTAAGTTTACATCATTAGCCTGAACGCCACCACGAATTTTTAAACTAATAGTTTTATTTTTTTCTTCATTTTCGCCAATTATAATGTTATAAGGTGTTTTTTGACTTGCTGATTCTCGAATTTTATAACCAATTTTTTCGTTTCTTTCATCAATATCACATCTAAATCCTGCTTCATTTAATTTATCACAAACTTCTTTTGCATAAGAGTTTACGGCATCTGTAACTGGCAAAACTTTCATTTGAACAGGTGCAAGCCAGAATGGGAAAGCACCTGCAAAATTTTCGGTTATAATTCCTAAAAATCTTTCAAGAGAGCCATATATAACACGATGAATCATAACAGGCTCTTTCTTTTGCCCATCACTGTCTGTATAAACCAAACTAAAGCGTTTTGGAAGTTGCATATCAAGTTGAATTGTTCCACACTGCCAAGTTCTTCCAATCGCATCTTTAATGTGAATATCTATTTTTGGACCATAAAAAGCACCATCGCCCTCATTAATAACAAAACCTCTTCCTAAGTTTGTTAATGCATTTTTAAGTTTTGTTTCTGCCATTTCCCAATCTTTTTCATCGCCAATATGGTCTTGTGGCATAGTAGAAAGTTCTAGGTGATAAGTTAAACCAAAAGTTGAATACATACTATCAACCAAGTCAAGAACATTTTTAACTTCGCTTTCAATTTGATCTGGTGTCATGAAAATATGTGCATCATCTTGAGTGAAACAACGAACACGGAACAATCCATGCAAAGTTCCGCTGGCTTCATGACGATGTACTTTTCCAAGTTCGCCAACACGAAGAGGCAAATCTCTGTATGAATGTAAATTTTCTTTATACGCAAGCATTCCACCTGGGCAGTTCATTGGTTTTATTGCAAAATCTTCGCCTTCAACCTTAAAAGTATACATATTTTTGCTGTAATGATCCCAATGTCCTGAATATTCCCAAAGAGCTCTATTCATAGCCATAGGTGTCATAATTTCAAGATAACCTGCTTTTTTGTGCATTTCTCGCCAATAAGCAATAAGTTCATTCAAAACCGTAACTCCGTTAGGCATAAAGAAAGGCATACCTTGAGCATAATCTGAAATAAAGAATAAACCAAGTTCTTTCCCTAATTTTCTGTGATCACGTTTCTTTGCTTCTTCTTGCATAAGAATATAATCATTTAATTCTTTTTTTGTTGAAAAAGCATAAGCATAAACTCGTTGAAGCATTTTGTTTTTTTCATCCCCACGCCAATAAGCACCATTAACTTTTATAAGTTTAAAACCAACATTTTGAAGTTTGTTTGTGTTGTCAACATGAGGACCTCTGCACAAATCAACAAAGTCATCTCCTGTGTAGTAAACAGAAATGACTTCATTATCTGGAAGTTCTTTGATTAGTTCTGTTTTGTAAGGATTATCCTTAAACATTTCAAGAGCTTTTTCTTTTGAAACTTCATTGCGAGTAAAACTTTCACTTTTATTAATAATTTTACGCATTTCTTCTTCAATTTTTGCTAAATCTTCTTGACCTAGTTGCTCTGAAAGGTCAAAATCATAATAAAAACCATCTTTAATTGCTGGCCCTATTGTTAGTTTTACATCTTTATATAATTTACATACGGCTTTTGCCATAACATGTGCTAGTGAATGTCTTATAATCTCAATATCCATATTTATTTCTCCTAGCAACAATTTTACCACTAAAAGCATAAAAAAACAACTAAATATTATTCTTAATTTAATTTTTTAAAATATATTTTGCAGTATGCTTAAGTTTATAGTTTCGTTTTGTCAAAAATATTTTTACTTTTTGGTTTTTATTTTTTGTTTTTGAGTTTTTTATAAGGGTTTTAACTCTATCACACACGCCTTGAGTAGCAGTAAAAAAAACAAGATTAGGATTATTTAAAACTTGTTTTATATTTTCTTCAAGATAATAATAATGTGTGCAGCCCAAAACCACATTTTTATAATTTTTTGATATAATTTGCTGTTTCAAACTTTCTGTTAAAACATCTCGATTGAAAAAACTATCATCTAAAAGTTTTGCAATGCCATTTAAACTGATAAAAGTAAAATTTTCATTATCTAAGTTTTCATTAACAACTTTATTATGTTTAATTGTTAATTCTGTTGCCAGAATCAAAGTTTTCTCATTTGGATTTACCATTTTAATTGGTGGTTCAGTTCCCACAACAAAAATATTAAAATCTATTTTAGAATTTTGTTTGTTATTTTTTTTGAAAATTAAAGACTTTAAATGTTGCTTTTTAAGGTAGTCCCTTACCTCGTCAATCGCTATGCTTGTGAGAGTATTGCACGCAAAAACAATAAGTTTAATGCAATATTTGTGCATATAAAAATTTATTAATTTTATAATATTTTGCACCAAAAATTCTTTATCTTTGTTTCCATAAGGGCAATTTTTGTTGTCTAACACATACAAAAAATTTTCGTTAGGGTTTTCTTTGATAAGACTTTTTAAAATATTAACTCCACCAAGCCCGCTGTCAACAACCAAAATATAACTTTTTTTCATAACTATATTTATGATTAAATTAATTAAAAAGTTTAAAATGTATTTGTCATAAAAAAAAACAAAACACTTATTAAAAAAATCAACAAATAAATTTTAAACCAACTAATAATTTTTAATAAAAAATCATGGCTTTTACCATGATTTTAAATTTTAATTTGAAACATAAAATTTTATAAACTTCTTTCAATCACTTCGCAATTTCCATAGATTTTAATTCCACAATCTCTTAAACAATCTTCAAGTGTTTTTGTTTCATATCCAGATACATTACCTTTGTTTATCTCTATTGAAAAATATGCTGCATTTGAATATGCATCTAGTACTTTATCCTTGGTTATGTAACCACCACCAATACCTGCGCCTAAATATTCAAATTGACTGTCATAACAATAAAACGTATAGTCATAACCAAGTGTTGTGTTTGCTAAAAATTTTTCAAAGCCGTCAACTGAAATGTATGCAGATGTAGCAAAATATCGAGTTTCATCATAAACATTGCCAGTACTATAAGCAATAGCCCAATTTTTGTAAGGCACATTAACATAACCCGTAGGCATTAAATTAACCGCTTTTTGAGGTTCTAAGTTTGCTTGTTGAATGGCAAAAATTTTGCAATATACCGTTGTTTGCTCATTTTGAGTTTCATAGTCTTCACTTATTTTTGCACTGATTGTTAAGTTTTGAGCGTTTCCTGCTGTAATTTTACCGCAATATTTATCTTCTACCATAGTCTTAGTGCTATCGCCTTGTTTGTAGGTGTATGTGCCGTTATACACATAAACATTCTGTCCGTCTTCACTAAAATATATGTTATTTTCAAAAATATTTTTTTCATCCGAAATTTGAACAACATAATAAGCCGGCTCACTACCAACTTCTAGGTCTACAATAAGGTTTATTTCAACCGTATCGCCGGGCATATAGTTACCCGTCCAAGTGCTATCGTTATTTTTCTTTCTTGCGGTACTAAATACCAACTTACTTGTTGATGTTGTTACTCCGTCCCCTTCAACTCCACCGCTTACTTTAAGTTTTATATTTCCAAAATCCAGTGTTCCGCTATATTCTTTTTTATCCTGAAAATATGCTAGGGTTAAAACAAAAGATGATATAACTACTAGTAATATTAGTGCTAGTATCATTGTTTTTACGCTCTTACTTAATCTTTTTGTTTTCATTAAAAAATCAACCTCCATTTTGGTTGACCTTTTTATTTTTTTATTGGTTAAAAGTGAAAATTCTCCACCTTAACCTTACTGTGGTCAACCGCAAGTGTGGTCAACCGCAAGTGTTTCGTTTCTATATTAGTTTGTGATAGCACAAACTCTTTTATCCATTAAAAATTCTGCCATTTTTAGGCTTTTCTTGTCAAGCGTTTTTACATGATTTTTAAAATTATTTTATTTTTTTATTGAAAGTGCCATCCGCACAAAAGTTATATACTTTTATCTTTGAATTAAAAATGTATGAAAGTGAAAGAAAAAACGAAATCAAATCTGATTTCGTTTTTTAACTACATTAATTTTCAGTTCCATTTGAAGAATTGTCTGTTCCAAGCACTTCTTTTGCTTTTGCAATTTTTGCTTCAACTTCGGCAATATCACTTGCAATTTGTTCAGCATTTCTTGTTAAAATCTCATTAGATTTTTTCAAGATTGGATAACGATCTTTTGCTTCATCCATAACGCTTTGACAATGTTCAACTGACATTCTTAAGCCGTCAAGCATATCAATTTCTTCACGAAGTTTTTGTTCTTTTTCTTCATCATGTTCGTAATTATTAACACCAAAGATAACCATTTTCTTCTTAGCCACAATCGCTTCTCTTCTTCTTAGTTTTTCTTTGTCTGATTCTAAACTTCTTTCAATTCTGGCTAGTGGTAAATATTCTTTTTTATTAATTTTTAAATCTTTATCGTTTTGTTTTTGTCTTTCCAAAAGTTCTGCAAGTTTAGCTTCAAAAGTTTCCAAATCTTCTTGAGTATAATCTTCGTTTTCTTGAGGTTTGTTTTCTAGTTCTTTTTTAAGATTTTCTACTTCTTGTTTTGCTTTTTCTTCAATTTCTTTATTTTTGTTTTGTTCTTGCTCAACTTTTTTGTTTAATTCTTCAATTTGTGCTTTTAAAAGAGAAATTTCATCTTGTACAGGTTCAGGATTTTCAACTTCTTCAACAGCATTTTCTAGATCTTGTTTTTCGTTTTTAATTTCTTCTTCAGATTCTTCTTCATCATCGTCTTCGAAATCTGGTTCAACATCTTGCTCTTCAAGATATTTTTCACGCGCTTTCATATTGCGTTCTTTAATTGCTTGCAAGATTTCTTCAATACTTTTATCATCATCGTCATCATCTAAGAAATCAAAATCATCGTCATCATCTTCAGCATTGTCTTTTTTAGGTTCTACTTTTTCTGGTTCTGCCTTTTGTGGTTGTTTGTCTTCGTTGTCTATTTCTTTTTCAATTTCAGGACTAACTTTGTTTATGAAAGTAAAATCATCGTTTACTTCAACATCTTCTTTAGGTGAATTTTGATTGTTCTTTTCTTCTAACATTTTTTGTTCAGCTTCTGCCTTTGCAAAATCAATGTTATTAGTTTTTTCAGGTTCATTTTCCTTTTCGTATTGTTTATCAAAATCAAGTTCTAATCTTTTATCATTATTTTGAAGATAATATGCATCATTTAACGCTAAATCTTTGTTATATTGATACAAAATTTCGTTATCTTTGTCAGAATTTCGACGGTTTCTGAAAAATAAAACCCCTCGTTTGCCGTCAATACAACCCAAAATTAGGTCTACCAAAAGCAAAATTATAAAGCCAGCAGCCAAAGCCAAAACTATGATTGCCAAAACATTTAAAATTGCTGAAAATACATTTGAATTCAATAAATTAAATCTCATATTTTTCTCCTTAAAATTATTATATTCCAATTATAAATCAAATAAAAATGCTTGTCAATAGGTAATTTTTAATTTTTTTCTAAAAATTTTGTATTATAATTCAAATTTTGAAGCAAGATTTAAAATTTCTTCGCTAGAAACTAGATTTTTTGGTTTTTCGCAAATTAGTTTGACTCGTTTTGCTAAGTTTTTGCCAGAGATTAATGATGCCAAATATTTCTCAAAATTACGCTTTACAAAAAAGTCCTCTCCATTAAAATATAGTTTAATAGGGTTGTATTCTTTGTTATTAATCATATTATCACAGTATATTTGAAGTTTTTTGAAATCAACTTTATTTAATTTTTTTGTTGTTTTTATAAAATATTTACTGTTAGAATTGTTTAGTAAAATCTTTTGCAAAATCTTGATAGTGTCTTGTTTGTTTTTGTTGTTGATAACAAAATTATACTTTTTCATATTTGCTTTTTCAAACTTAAAGCGTTTTAACCTTAATTTTATTTGTTGTTTGCTGTCGCCACGCTTTTTCAAACGCTTTTTTAACTCATGCTTAGGAACATAAAAATATACAGTTTCAACAAAACAATCTTTAAGTTGTTCTTTTAAATTAAAAGTTCCAATAACTCCCATATCTTTTAGTAGATGTTTGTTTTCTTTTAAAAGATCTTTGCACAAATTTTTCTCCACACCATAAAAATTGTTATGTATAAGTTCATGTTCAAAAAAATCACCATTTTTTATTTTTTCTTGAAATTCTGCTTTCGAAATAAAAAAGTAAGGGTTACCGTCAGTTTCTCCTGCCCTTTTATCTCTTGATGTAAATGTGTTAATATATTTCAATTCGCCGTCCAAATTCATCAATTCTTTGATAATTGTGTTTTTGCCGCAACTTGAACTTCCAGACAAAACTAATATCATTATTTTTTACCTCCGTTTTCAACTAATAAATTATTCATTTTTTCTACAAGAGTATTTATCACAACTTGCATATTTTCTTTATTGTAAGCCAAATCAAATGTAATTGGCTGTCCGATTACCAACTTATTTCTTCTAAAAACTCTGTTTTTCTTCAAATATACCATTGGAATAACTGGGGCTTTTGTTTTTAAAGCAAACATAGCAACACCTTCTTTTATTCCTACCGCTTCTTCGGTTTTCATTCTTGTTCCTTGAGGAAAAATTAACAAATTATAGTTTTTATTTAAAACTTCCATACATTTTTTTATTGCAGAAATTTCAGGTTTTTCGCGATTAACAGGAATAGCTCTTAATTTTTTTAAAAACCAAGATTTAAACTTCGTGTTACATAATTCCTTTTTGCAAAGAGCATAAACCTTTGTTTTTCCAGCATAATAAATAGGAATAGTATCAATATTTGATTGATGATTACAGCATAAAATTGCCTTGCCTTTTATTAAATTTTTTTTGCCAATAATTTTTACTGGAAATAAAAGTTTTATTGGTAAGTAACATAATATATATAATATCTTATATAACATAATTATCCTTTTATACCTTTAAATTTTTTATTATTTCTTCAACAGTTTCTTCAACAGACAAATTAGAGTTGTCAATCACAGTAGCATCATCCACAACAACTAGAGGTGCTAACTTGCGGTTTTTGTCAAGATTATCACGCATTATTATATCATTTTCTATTTTTTTTAGTGAAATTGTTTTGTTATATTGATTAAATCTTCTTTCTGCCCTAACTTTTGTACTTGCTGTTATAAAGAATTTGTTTTTACAATCATTCAAAACGACGCTTGTTATATCTCGCCCATCAATAATTATATTTCCTTTTTTCGCCAAACTTGTTTGAATTTTTTTAACAAATTCTCGCACCAGTCTGTTTTGAGAAATCAATCCAACCTTATTTGAAATTTCATTCGTATTCAACAAATCAGTGCAATCAACACCATTTAGATATATCTTTTGAACAAAATTGTTAAATTCAACTTTAATTTCAATTTTATCTAAAACTTCACCAATCAAATTTTCTTCATTATTAACAAAGATATTTTCAGAAATTGAATTTTGATTAGTAAACAAAGTTATTGCTCTGTAAAGAGCCCCACTAGACAAATGATTAATATTTAATCTTTTTGCAACAGCATCACAAACCGTGCTTTTTCCACTTGCACTTGGTCCATCAACCGCAATCACAATTCCATCTAAAAAAATCTTTAATTCTTTCATAATTTCATCAATATTATTTATATTCATAAAATTTGCTTTTGGCATAGTTTTAAACCAAGTTATTTGTCTTTTGGCATAATTACGAGAATCTTGCTTAATTTTTTCTTTTACTAATTCAAGACTCGTTTTATTTTCAAAATAATCAAAAAACTCGGAATAACCTATTGCTTTCATGCTTTGACTATCTTTTGTTAAATTATAATTTTTGATAACACTTTTAACTTCATCTTCTAGTCCGTCATCAAACATCTCATCAACACGCTTATTTATTCTGTCATACAAGATTTCTCTCTCACAAGTCAAAACAATAAGCTTGTAGTCGTATTCACTTTCAATCTCATCTTGTTTAAAACTTCCAACCGTGTCAATAATTTCCAAACTCCTAATAACTCGCTTAACATCATTAGGATGCAAACATTTCGCCCTTTGTGGGTCTTTTTGCTTTAGAATGTCAAAAACAAATTCATTCCCTTTTTCTTTTGCTAGAAGTTTGTAATACTCTCTTTTCTCTTCATTTTTGATAGTTTGAGAAAAAGAATAAGGGAAAAGTAAACTTTTCATGTAAAGTCCAGTTCCGCCAACCAAAATTGGAATTTTATTAAGTTTGTAAGCTTTTTCGATTTCGATTCTACACAACTTTACATAATCAGAAACGCTAAATTCTTGATTAGGATTAATAATGTCAATAAGTGCGTGAGGATACCTTTTTTGTTCTAAAGTCGTAATTTTAGCCGTTCCAATATTCATATCTTTGTATATTTGCATACTATCACATGAAATCAAATAGCCATTTAATTCATCTTGACATCTCAAACTCAATTTAGTTTTTCCTACACCTGTTGACCCACCAATCAATATTAATTTTTTTTTCATCAAACTTTCCTTTTAAACCATTTTTCAAGTTCATTTTTTGTTATGCTAATAACAGCAGGCCTTCCATGCGGACAAGACAATGTCATATTATTGTTTTGCATTAAACTTAAAAGCAAATCAATTTCATCATCACTAAGTTCGTTTCCCGCCCTAACCGAAGCCTTACATGCCTTTTGCGACAACTTTTCTTTAAGCAAATCTTCTGCTTGTAACTTTTTTAAACTTTGAAGGTCTTTTAAAACATCATCAAAAAATTCTTTTAAATTTAAGTTACTCAAAATGCTTGGCACCGAAGAAACTCTAAAACAATTTTGCCCAAACAACGAAACATCAAAGCCTAGTGTTGAGAAAATTTCTAATTTTTCTTCCAAAAAAGTTGTTTCAAGAGCATTAGTTTCAAAAATATAAGGCACCAACAATGGCTGAATTGATAAACTTTTGCTGTTTACAGCCTTTACAAATTTATCATAATTCAATCTTTCATGACAAGCATGTTGGTCAAACACATAAATAGAGTTATTAATTTCTATAAAAATATATGTTTTGAAAGCCGAGCCGATAATTCTGTAATTTAATTTATCAATGTTTTCAAATATTTCCTGTTTTGTTGGAAAATTATTTTCAAAACTTAGATTTTTTTCACTTAAATTTTCATTTTGATTGTTTATAATATTAACTTCTTCAAGGTTTTGTGATTGATTTGTTGTTAAATTTTGTTGCTTTAAAACATTTTCCCTTGCTCTTTCAAGTTGTTTTGTTAGCACTTTTGCCATGATTTCATTTTCACAAAAAACATTTTCTTTATCAGACAAATTTTCAAATTTTTGATAAACTTCATTTTCAGCTTTAGAAATTTCTTTGCTTAACTTTTCATCAAAAACTTTGTCGCTATTGACAATATTGTCGTTTTCACCAAAACTTTTGCCAACAAAATTTGATTTGTTCTCAATTTTTTGATTAAGGTCATCAAAAACACTAACTTGTTTTACAGAATTTAAGTTCATCAACGCTTTTGAAATTGCTGAATAAAAATAACCATAAATTTTTTGTGTGTTTTCAAACTTAACATCAAGTTTGTTCGGATGAACATTAACATCAACAGAATCTAAGGGCAAATCAAAATTAAGCACATACAAAGGAAATTGCCCTTTCATAAGCAAATTTTCATAAGCATTTTGCACGCACGAAGAAATCATGTTGTTAATTACATATCTATTGTTAATTATCAATGTTTGATATGTCCTGTTAGATTTTGAATACACAGGTTTTGAAATATAACCGTATATGTGAATATTATCAATTTTGTAATCAACTTTTATTAGGTTAGACAAAACATCT
Organism: uncultured Clostridia bacterium; assembly: GCA_934747965.1. GTDB lineage: Bacteria > Bacillota > Clostridia > Christensenellales > UBA1242 > UBA7868. The sequence continues at coordinate 20,163 of CAKVHI010000007.1, read as the reverse complement.
TTTTTGTAAACAATATAAATTGCATCCTCAAGACTAGTTCCGCTTGACTTGTAAATTAAGTTACCATCAACTATATACGAAAATCTAATTTTAGGATTAGCCAAGATATATCTAACAACTAGGTTTGTAATTTCACTCTCTTCAGTTTTAGGTTTTCGCAAAAATTTCTGTCTTGCCGGTATGTTGAAAAACAAATCTGAAATTTCGACTATTGTTCCATTATTAACAATACAGTCGCAAAAATCTTTGACAATTCCACCCTCAATTACTATTTGTTTTCCTTCTTCAAATTCTGCCTGTTTAGTTTGCATAACAAGTTTAGTAACAGAAGCAATGGAAGATAACGCCTCACCCCTAAATCCGAGCGTTGCAATATTTGTTAAATCATCAACATCTTTTATTTTGCTTGTAGCATGAGAGATAAAAGCCGATTTCACATCATCAGGATGTATGCCTGCGCCATTATCAACAACTCTTATTTTGTCTATTCCACCACGACAAATTTCAATCAAAATTTCACTAGCCCCAGCATCTAAAGAATTTTCAACCAACTCTTTAACAATAGACGCTGGTTTTTCAACCACTTCACCAGCGGCAATCTTATTATAAACTTTTTCATCCAAAATATTAATTCTGTTCATAAAAATCCTTTTACTACAAACTTTCTTTTAAGTTGTTCAAAATTGAAAATGCTTCAAGTGGGCTTATTTTGTTTAAGTCAATATCTTTTAAGATATTAATAACTTGCAAATCTTTAACATTAACCCCACTTTGAACAGCCTCGTTTTTAACAACATCCTTTTCTTCAAGTTTTGAAAGCACCTTTTTACTGTTTTCAATAATTTCTTTAGGAAGCCCTGCTAAACTTGCAACCTCAATACCAAAACTTTTATTAGCCCCACCACGAACAATTTTTCTTAAAAACATAATTGAGCCATTAAATTCTTTAACCGTAATTCTATAATTTTTTACACCTTCAAGTTTACCTTCTAGTTCGGTCAATTCATGATAGTGAGTTGAGAACAAAGTTTTTGCTTTTAAATGCTTGCTTAAATATTCGGTTACTGAATAAGCGATTGACAAGCCGTCATAAGTAGCAGTGCCCCTTCCTACTTCATCAAGCAAAATTAAACTTTTGTTTGTTGCATTAGCAAGAATGTTTGCAACTTCTGTCATCTCAACCATAAAAGTACTTTGCCCAAATAAAATATCATCACTTGCCCCAATACGAGTAAAAATTCGGTCAGTCAAAGATATTTCTGCACTTTTTGCCGGAACAAAACTTCCAATATGACTAAGTAAAGTAATTAACGCAACCTGTCTCATATATGTGCTTTTGCCTGCCATATTAGGACCAGTTATAATCATTGTTCTGTTTTCACCTGTGTCTAGCAAAGTATCGTTATCAATAAATTCGCCTTTTTTAAGCAACTTTTCAACAATAGGATGTCTGCCGTTTTCTATTTTAATGTGGTCTATTTTGCTGTTAATAACTGGCTTGACATAATCATTTTCAATAGAAATGATGCTTAAACTTATAAGAGCATCAAGCATAGCGATTAGTTTTGAAGTGTTTTGAAGTTTTGAAACTTCAAAGTTTAATCTTTCTCTTAAACTTTTAAACAATTCGATTTCTCGTTTTAATGCTTTTTCTTGTGAATTTAAGATTTTGTTTTCAAGTTCTTTTAATTCTTGTGTGTAATATCTTTCAGCATTTGTTAAAGTTTGTTTTCTAATATACCTGTATGGCACCAAATCTTTTTGACTGTTTGAAACTTCAAATAAATATCCAAAAACACGAGAATATTCAACTTTAAGACCTTTTATGCCTGTTAAATCTTTTTCGGTTTCGAGCAAATCATTTATAGCATCACCCACATGAGTTGACAAAAGTTTATTTTGGTCAAATTCTTCATCAAAACCAATTTTTATGTATCCGCCGTCTTTAAAATTGACAATTTCGTTATTATCTATAAAGGCTTTGTCTAGAATTTCACAAACAGAAGAAAAATCGTCAATGTTATTGTAAATATCTTTCAAAATTGTTGTTTTAAAATTAGCAAGTTTGCTTTTCAAAATTGGAATTATGCTCAAACTTTTTTTAATTGTAACACATTCACGAGGATTAATAGAGTTATAACTTATTTTTCCAGCTAGACGCTCTAGGTCGCAAACTGATTTCAAAATTTCAACAATTTCATCTCTAGTGGCAAGATTGTTATTAAGTTCTTCAACACTGTCAAGCCTGTTGTTAATTATTTCTTCATTAAAAAGTGGTTGTTCAATGAAGTTTCTTAGCATCCTTCCACCCATACAAGTTGAAGTTTTGTCTAATAGCCACAAAATTGTGCCTCGCTTTTTGCCTTCTTTGTTTGCAACAAGTTCTAGGTGTTTTCGAGTGTTTGCATCAAGATACATATAGTCTTTGCTGTAGTAATATTTAATGTTGTTAATATGATTTAATGCTCTTTTTTGAGTTTTAAACAAATAAGAAAATAATGCACCTATGCAAATCAACTGATTTTTATTTGTAATTTCAAAAATCTTAAAGTTTTCAGTTTTAAACTGCTTATAAAAAATTTCTTCACTGTTTTTTAAGTTAAAATCTTCACCGTCAAGACAATTAAAATCTGGAATGTTTGCAAATTTTACGCTAGACATATTTATGCTTTCTAACTTCATTTGGTCATTGCAAATTATTTCTGAAGGATTTATCATAACCAAAAAATCATTTAGCCCTTGAATTGTAGTTTCAGTTGTGATGTAAAACTCTCCAGTAGAAATATCAGTAAAAGCAATAGAATAATCTTTGTTATAATAAATGCAAGCAATATAGTTATTTTTCTTTTTATCAAGAATTTCATCTTCCATTATTGTTCCGGGAGTTACAATTCTTACAACATCACGCTCAACAAGTTCACGGCTGTTTTCTGAAGGGTCTGACAACTGCTCACAAATGCCAACTTTATAACCAAGCGACAACAATCTTTTTAAATAAACATCACACGCCTTGGCAGGGACACCACACATTGCAACTTTTTTTTCTAGCGAACAATTTTTGCTTGTTAAAGTTAGGTCTAATAAATTACTACAAAGTACTGCATCTTCATCAAAAAGTTCATAAAAATCGCCTAATCTATAAAACAATATAATGTCCTTATATTTTTCTTTTAAGGTAAAATATTGTCGCATCAAATTTGATGCTTTTTTCTTATCATTATCTGAAAAGATATAAACATTATCTTTCATTTCCATAAATTTTCTCCTAAGTTTTGTAGTTTGCCTGAAACAACATTTTATTAATTTTCTTTGTTTTTTAAAAGTTCTTTTTCTAAATTCAAAATTTTGTTAACTCTTTCATTTTTAATTTCTTGCGAAACTTGATTTTCCATTTTTTCTGCCTTTGTCCCCGTTCTTACAGAATACATATAAGCAAAAATTCCATCAAACTTAACTTTTTTAACCAGATTTACAGTTTCATTAAAATCTTCTTCTGTTTCGCCCGGAAAACCAACAATTAAATCTGTTGTTAATCTTACATTTTTAATTTTGCTTTTAATATAGTCAACAATTTCCAAATAATGCTCTATAGTATATTTTCGGTTCATAAGTTTTAAAATTTTATTACTTCCGCTTTGAACAGGCAAATGTATTTCTTTGCTTAATTTTGGAAAACTAGCAATAGTATCAACAACATCTTTGCTTAAATCTTTTGGATGACTTGTCATAAACTTAATTTCAAAATCACCTTCAAGCATTGCCAAAGTTTTTAACAAGTTATTAAAATTTACATTTTCATCTCCAATATCATTTCCATAACTATTAACATTTTGCCCTAAAAGTGTGATTGTTTTGTATCCTTGCGAAATTAATTTTTTTACTTCCAAAACAATTTCGTTAAAATCTCTACTACGCTCTCTTCCCCTAACAAAAGGCACGATGCAATAAGAGCAATAATTGTTGCAACCATAAATTATGTTCACATAAGCATTTATTTTGTCATCTCGCACCATATTTGTTTGTTCGGGCATAAGTTTGTCATCTGTGCAAAATTCAATAACTCGTTTTTGACCAGCAAGTTTTTTTTGCACAAACTCTTTAAATTGGTGCAAATTGTGCGTGCCAAAGATTATATCAACAAAAGGATATACTTTTTCAAGTTTTTCAACTCTATCTTTTTGCTGAGTCATACACCCACAAACAGCGATTATCAAATTTTTATTTTTCTTTTTTAGTGGTTTTAATGCCCCAATATTTCCAAAAGCCCTGTCCTCTGCCCCTTGGCGAATGCAACAAGTATTAAAAACAATAATATCAGCATCTTCTTTTTTATCAGTTTTTTTATAGCCAAGTTCTTCTAACATTCCGCAAAGTTTTTCACTTTCATGAATATTCATTTGGCAACCATAAGTAATAACTAAATATTTTTTATTCATGGTTTTATTATACACTTTTTTTATATATTTTTCAACATAATTTTATATAAAAATAGTAATACTATAAATATGAAAAAAGTTTTAAAAATTAGTTTTATTGTTTTTTGCTCAATTTTGTTTATTTTTGCGATAGGCTTCAGTATTATTTTGAATAATGCAATAAAAAGTGCTTCTAAAGTAAACTTTGACAAAAACTTGCTTATTAGCGCAACAAGCAAAATTCAAATATATGACATAAATAACAATTTAATTGAAAGTGATGGTTTAAATAAAATTGTTGATTTTGAAAATCTCCCTGACTATGTTAAAAACGCTTTTATTTCGATTGAAGATAAAAAATTTTATTCTCATAGCGGAATTAACTATAAACGAATATTAAAAAGTATGATAAACAACATAAAGAGTGGATACTTTAAGGAAGGCGGTTCAACAATAAGCCAACAATTAATAAAAAATACTCACCTAAACAACGAAAAAACTTTCGACCGCAAAATAAAAGAAATTATTTTAACAAAAAAACTTGAAAAAAACTTTAGTAAAGATGACATTTTGGAAACTTATCTTAATGTTATTTATTTTGGCAATAATGCTTATGGTCTTGAAAATGCGAGTTTTAGTTATTTCAACAAACCTTCCAAAGATTTATCTTTAAATGAAGCGGCAATGCTTGCTGGAATAATTAAAGCACCAACAAAATATTCTCCAATAATTAACATGGATAATTGCTTAAAGCGAAAAAATTTGGTTTTAAGTGAAATGCTTAAGGATGATTATATTTCTCAACAAGATTATGACGAAAATAAAGACAAACCTATAAAACTTAATTTGTTTAACAAAACGGTCAAAAATATATATGAGCAGGCCGTTATTAATGAAGCGGAGAAACTTTTAAATATGAATGAAATTGATATGAAAACAAGAGGAATTAAAATTTATACATATTTAGAGCCGAAAATTCAAGAAAATTTAGTAAAAATTGTTGATGATCCACAATATTACCATAAAAACAAATATAATAACACAGCCGATAGTTGTGCAGTTGTTATAGATAATGAAACGGGTGGGATTAATGCTTTTTATGGAAAATGCGACTATGACCTAGTAAAATTAAAAAGGCAACCGGGTTCAACAATAAAACCAATTTTGGTTTACGCCCCTGCCTTAGAGGATGGAAAGATTTGTCCTGAAACACAAATTTTGGATGAAAAAATAAATATAGAAGGATATTCTCCTAAAAATGTTGGCGGAAATTATCACGGCTATGTTTCTGTTCAGGAAGTCATAGAAAAATCATTGAATATTCCAGCAGTAAAAGTTATGAAAGAAGAAGGCATTGAAAGATGTAAAAACTTTGCAAGAAAAGCAGGCATTAATTTTGATGGTGAAGCAAATAACTATGCCTTAGCACTTGGTGGTTTCAAATATGGCACAAACCTAATTGACTTAACAAACAGTTTTGTCCCTTTTTCACAAAATGGAAACTATGTTAAAGCAAATTTTATAAAGCAAATTGATTATTTTGGTGGCACGCTTTATAAAAATTCAGAAGCCAAAAATAAAATTATGAGTGAAGAAACTGCATATTTAATGACAAAAATGCTAATTTCAAGCACACAAAAAGGCACAAGCATGAGATTAAAAAACCTACCGTTCACAGTCGCTGGAAAAACAGGAACAGTAGGAATAAAAAATACTAACTTAAATACAGATGTTTATTCTTGTGCATTCACAAAAAACAAAACTTGTGGTGTTTGGCTTGGCAACACAACAGGAAAATCTGAATTTAATTTGGAAGGCTGTAATAACGGAGGTACATACTGCACAAGTATGCTAAAAAGTGTTTTGGAAAAAAGTTACGACCCAACAAAAAATAATAATTTTGACCCTGCCCCAGATGGGATTGAAAGAGTTAATATTGATGAAACTTGTTTGGAAGATGAGCATATATTGAAAATAGCAGGCGAAAATACTCCACCGATATACAAAAAAACTATTGAAATTAACAAAAAATTTAATAATCTAAAAACTAGTTCGTCATATTCTAGTCCTAAACCTGTTGATTTTAACATTAAAATTGAGAACAAAAAACCTAAATTAACTTTTGAAGCAAAAAAATATTTAATATACAAAATTATGAGAATTGAAGAAGATCAAACAACTTGTTTAAGCACAATTAAAAACAAAAAGGGAGAGGTAGAATTTGTTGATGAAAATTGCAATGAAGATGTTTTCTATGACTATTATGTTGAATGTTATGCCTATAATTATTCAACTTTCACTCCAAGTGCTAAAAGCAAAAGTGAAGTTAAAAAAGTTATAATTTTGTAGAATCTAAAAAGTAATTAATAAAAAACGATTAAAAAACATTGATTTAGAATATTTGTTAAATTCATAAATAAAAAAGAGCATATTGAAACTGTATTTAATACGCTCTTTTTTATTTTAATCATTAAATTTTAAAATTATTTTGTGTCGTATTCATTTTCATCCAAATAAATTTTATCATCTGAAAACAAACTTTTGATTGATTTCTTAACTTTTTTTACTTTGCTTGAAACAATAATTGTGTCTATTAAAGAAGAAATACCATTAATGATTAATGTAACTCCAATCAAAACAAAAAGAATTTGTTCGCTTGCTGGATTTACTAATATTAAAATTCCTAGGCAAAAAGCAAGTAATGAAAAAATCAAATCAAGCCACCAAAATTTTGCACCAAGTTTTAAACAATCTAAACTCCAACCAACTGAAAATAAACTTTTAACTAAGAATATAATTCCAAAGAAGAAACTAAAAATATTCAAATTCAAAATCCATTCTGCATTAGCAAACACAACTATAGAAATTGCAATATTAACAAGACCTGTAACAAATCCGAAAGGATCAATACCATAACCAAAGTAGTTAAAAATTTTTACAAATCCCATTACCATAATCAAACTTGCAAAAGTATAAATTATTGCTAGTTTAGTAAAGTCTTGAAAAGTTAGTAGTAAAACACCAAACACTATACAAAACAATGCATCTAGTAATGACCAAACTCTTATGCTTTTTATAAATTTTTTCATAACTTTCCCCTAATTATTCTTCTTCATTAATTTTTGCTTTAATTTTTTCTTCTATTTCATTATAAATGTTTTCGTTTTGTTCTAAAAATGCTTTAGCATTTTCTTTTCCTTGTCCAATTTTCTCACCATTATAACTAAACCAAGCACCGCTTTTTTCTATGATATTATAGTTTACAGCAAGGTCTATTAAGCAACCAACTTTAGAAATACCTTTTCCGAACATAATTTCAAACTCTGCAACTTTAAACGGAGGTGCTAATTTGTTTTTAACAACTTTAACTTTGGTTTTGTTGCCAACAACTTCATCGCCAACCTTAATAGTGTCAACCTTTCTAACATCAAGCCTTATGCTTGAATAAAATTTTAAAGCCTTTCCTCCTGTAGTGGTTTCTGGACTTCCAAACATTACACCAACTTTTTCTCTTAGTTGGTTAATAAAAATTACGCAAGTGTTTGTTTTTGCAACAATCCCTGTTAATTTTCTTAATGCTTGGCTCATCAGTCTTGCTTGAAGACCAATAAAACTATCACCCATTTCGCCGTCTATTTCGGCTTTTGGAGTTAGTGCTGCAACAGAGTCTATAACTACCAAATCAATCGCACCACTTCTTACCAAAGCTTCGCAAATCTCTAAGCCTTCTTCCCCAGTTGTTGGTTGAGAAACATAAAGTTCACTTATGTTAACGCCTAAATTGCCTGCGTAGACAGGGTCTAAAGCGTGTTCTGCATCAATAAATGCACAAGTGCCACCCATTTTTTGCATTTGACTTACAACCGTTAAGGCAACTGTTGTTTTACCACTGCTTTCTGGTCCATAAATTTCAATAATTCTTCCTCTTGGGACGCCACCAATTCCTAAAGCCCTGTCTAATGTTAAGCAACCAGTTGGTATAACCTCTATATTATGGTCAAAATGTTGATCCATTTTTATTACAGAACCTTTGCCAAATTGTTTTTCAAGTTGAAGAATAACGCTGTCTAATGCTTTTTTCTTATTTTCATCCATATTTAACACCTACTTATTAATTTTCAAATACTTTTTTGTTTTTAATGCAATAATTTATTCCACTTAAAATGCTAACCAAAGTTGCTAAGCCGATAATAACATAACCTGTTATCATAAAAATTTGAAGTAATAGTTGTGGAATTGCAACACTAGCACTTAATGAAACTAATGCTGAGTATGCAAGTAAAACTGATAAAGCAATATCTTGAAGTAAAGTTTTTAATTTCCCCCATTTATCAGCACTTATTATAACATTATTGCTTGCAGCAACTTGTCTTAATGCGCCAACTATAAAATCTCTTGCTAGCATAATAAACAACACTATTTCAGCAAATATTGGAATAATTGTGTGGTCAACACAAATTAATACTAAAACTGCAAAAACAAGTAATTTGTCTGCAATAGGGTCAAGAAACTTCCCAAGATTTGTAACCTCATTATTTTTTCGGGCTAAATAACCATCTAAGTGGTCTGTGTATGCAGCAAGCATAAAGAAAAATAGTGCCAAAAATTTGCCAATTCCGTAAGGAATAAAACTTGCTAGATAAAAAAACATAACAAACGGAATGAAAACAATTCTTGAAACAGTTATTTTATTTGGTTTATTTAATTTCATTTATAATCTCCCCCACCAAATCAATATTATTAATATCGATTATTTTAATTTTATAAAAACTTCCAACTTTTAATTTGAATTTATCCATATTTGTTGCATAAACAAATGTGTCAATTATAGGTGCATTATATTCACTTCTAAAATAAATTTCCCCATCTACCGTTTGTTCACAAACACAAGTTAAAATTTTATTAATAAAGTTTTTATTATTATTAATTATAACATTATTTTGAATTTTTTGCAATTTTTTAACTCTAATATTTTTAATAAAATTAGGAATTTGCTTTTTCATAAAGTATGCTTTTGTACCCTCTTCTTTGGAATAAGCAAAAAAGCCCACATTATTTAAATTATATTGTTTTAAAAAACTTGAAATTTCCTTAACTTCTCTATGTTTTTCAGACGGAAACCCCATAATAAAGGTGCTTCTGATGCTAATGTAATTTTTACAATTTCTTAATTTTTGAATAATTTCTTCAATTTTTTGTTTGTCCCCTTTTCGGTTCATCAATTTCAAAATTCTGTTTGAAACATGCTGAAGTGGAATATCAATATATTTACACACTTTTGGATTATTGTCAATTTCAGAAATCAATTCATCTGTTATTAATTCTGGATAACAATATAGTAATCTTATCCACTTTAAATTCTCAATTTCGCTTAAATTTTTTATTAAATCAACAAGTTTATAGTCATTATACAAATCAAAGCCGTATTTAGTAACATCTTGAGCAACCAAAATAATTTCTTTTACTCCAATACTTACCAATTCTTTTGCTTCCGAAACAAGTTGATCCATTTGAACAGATTTATATCTTCCCCTTATGAAAGGTATTGTGCAATAAGAGCAAAAATTATCACAACCATCAGCAATTTTAAGATATGCATAATCTTTTGGCGTTGAAATCACACGATTTAAATTGCAAAATTCAGGAACAAAATTCTCTTTGATGTCATATAAATTTAAAATATGTTTTACAATAAATTTGTTTTCTTTGAGTGGCAAAATCAAATCTGCCTCAGTCAAGTTTTTCTCTAATTCAGTCAAATTCTTTTGACTTAAACAGCCTGTAACAATCAATTTTTCAAGTTTACTTGAATTTCGCTTTATAGAAATTATAGTTTCTAAACTTTCTTTTCGGCTTGCATTTAAAAACGCACAAGTGTTGACGATTACAATTTCAGCTTCTAGTGCATTTGATGAAAACTCAAACCCAAATTGTTTTAAGAAATATAACATTTGTTCTGCATCAACTCGGTTTTTATCACAACCAAGAGTTATTAATGCAACTTTCTTTTTAAGTAAATTTTCTTTAGTAATCATAATAATCCTTTTAAGAAATTAGTGATTTTTTTATTTTTTAGTTATCTCCATAGATATTTCGATATTCATCCATTGTTAAATAAACAGTTCTTGGTCTTGAGCCATCTGCTGGAGAAATATAACGAAGTCTTTCCATTTGGTCAATAATTTTTCCGGCTCTTGAAAATCCTAACGCAAAATGGCGTTGAAGTTTCGAAATGCTTGCTTGACCAATTTCAATAACATATTTTAGTGCTTCTGGAAGAAGGCTATCAAGTTCGTTTGGATCATAACCTGAAGCAACACCACTTGAATTTTCTGAAGATTTATTAATCTCTCGCTCAGCCTCATCACTAAACACACTTTCATTATTTTGTTTTATAAAATTTATAACAGATTTTACTTCTTCATTTGAAACGAACGCACACTGTATTCTTGATGGTTCTGGCAAATCTTGTGGATAATACAACATATCACCTTTACCAAGCAATTTTTCTGCGCCAACTCTGTCTAAGATTGTTTTGCTGTCAATAAAACTTGTAACAGCAAATGCTATTCTTGAAGGAAGATTTGTTTTAATTGTTCCTGTAATGACATCAACAGAAGGTCTTTGTGTTGCCAAAATCAAATGTATTCCTGCTGCACGGGCTTTTTGTGCAATACGAACAACCCTGTCTTCTATCTCTTTTTTGTTTGTACTCATCAAATCATTCATTTCATCAATAATCATAATGATATAAGGAAGTTTTTCTCTTTGTCCGCTTACAACTTCTTGTGTTTCATTATATTCATCAAGTTTTTTTACATACAATTCTTCAAAAAGTTCATAACGCCTTTCCATTTCTTTTATTAAATAATTTAAAGCATTGATTGCTTTGTCTGAATTACAAATAACTTCTGGAATTAACAAGTGTGGAAGATTATTAAACATTGAAAATTCAACTCGTTTTGGATCTACAAGCACAATTCTTAAATCTTCTGGACTGCATTTATACAACAAACTTACAAGTAAAACATTCAAGCATACACTTTTTCCGCTTCCTGTAGAGCCTGCAATTAACAAATGGGGCATTTTTTCCATGTTACAAACACGATATGTGCCGTTTATATCTTTACCCAAAGCAAATGTTAACTTTCCTTTTGCTGAATAAAACTCTTTGCTTTCCAAAACTTCTCTTAAGCCAACTGTTGCTATTTCTTCGTTAGGCACTTCAACCCCAACAGCACTTTTCCCCGGAATTGGTGCTTCTATTCTGACCCCATGAGGAGAAGCTAAAGCCATTGCAATGTCGTTTGAATATTGATTAATTTTATTAACACTTATTCCTGGTGGCATTTCAAGTTCAAACCTTGTTACACTTGGTCCGCAAGTAACACCAATAACTTTTGCTGGCACTTTGAAATTTTCAAGAGTCCTTTCAATAATTTGACCCTTTTCTTGATAATTTTCACAATATTTGCTGGCATCAGTAGAAATTGAATTTAATAAATTTGTTGTTGGATAAACATATTTTGATGGCTTTTTGTAAGTGGCTTTTGTAGGTTCGCCCTTTTTTTCGAGCATATTTGTTTGTTTGTATTTAGTTTTGTTGTCAAAATCTTGCTCACTTTCCATTTGCTTAACTTTGTTTAACAAATCATCTATTTTAACATCACTAACCTTTTCGCCAAAATTTGATGGACTTTTATTTTCTTCTTTATTATCTTTATTTTGTTGCAAAACATCATTTGAGTTGTTAGTTTGAGTGTTTAATGAATTATCTTCTGACAAATTATTTTGATTGCTTTCTTGATTTTCTTCATCCTTATTGTTGTTAATATAATTATTAATTGGCAGATTTTTAAGATTATCTTCTAAATTCAAATTACGCTTTTTCATTTGAGCAATGTCCTCAGTTGTTTGTTTATGATAATCCTTGTCTAGGGTTGCTCGCAAAAAATCTATATTTTGTTGCTTTGTGTTTTTTGTTTGATTATAACTATTTTTGTTTGAAAAACTTGATGACGAGAAAGCATCAAAATTGTTAAGCCTGTTGTCAATCTCACTTTCTTGAGTGTCTGTGTCTGTAAAAATAGGTTCTGGACGAGTTGTGTTGTAGATTTTTTCAAAGGTTTCAATTTGGTTGTTCCTAACGATTGGTTGATTTCTAATTTCGGTTAAACCAAGTTTTTGCTTTGCCAAATCCCTTTTGTTATCTTCTCTTTCAATTTCTGCATCAACAGTAATTTTTGTATCTTGAGGTTGTTCTTTTTGGTCATCGAATAATTGCTCTTGCAAAAAATTTGATGCCCCAGATGAAATTTTAACTTCTTCAATGCGAGTTTTTTGTTTTTTGTTTGTTTTAACATAGTTAGGGCTATTTTTATTAATTAAAAAGAAATCTATTATTTTGTAAACAGAAATAATTAATAAAATTGCAAAAACCACATAAGCCCCAAAGTTCTGAATTGAAATTATTAACGGATATGTGATTAGACCCATTAAAAGTCCGCCAACAGACATTTGTGAGGAATACAATTCAGACAAATAAGCCCCATAAGAAGATGTTGTTATATGCCCTGAAAAAGCCAAATGGAAAATGCCTAAAACAGCAAATAGAGCAAGGCATATAAAAACAACAAAACGCTTTGGCATAACAAACTTTTTGCCTTTAAAAATCATAAAACTTATTGCGTAGCCTGCAAAAAACAATGGATAAGCAAAAAGTCCAAAAAAGCCAAGTAGAAAAACTTTTAAAAAATTAATTAAATTTGTAAACAATGCAAAATAGCAAATACTTGAAATTATTACTAATGTTATTGCTATTTTTTTGCCAGAATTTTTGTCTTGTTTATTTTTTAGTGGGGATACATATTGCATTGTTTTGCCTCCTAAACTAATTATAGCACAAAAGGTTTTAAAATTAAATAATAAAAATAAAAAATTGTAATTTTTTTTGTAAAATTACAATTTATATTTTTTATAAAATTCATCAAAAAGCACTAAAAATTTTATAGTTTTTCAACAAGTCTTAGGTCTACTCTGCCTTTCTCGTCAACTTTTATAACTTCAACCAAAACTCTGTCGCCTATTTTAACAACATCTTCAACTTTGTTTACATGCTCTTTTGAAAGTTTAGAAATATGAATCATTCCTTCCTTTCCTTTCAAACATTCAACAAACGCACCAAATTGCATAATACGAACAACTTTGCCTTCATAAGTTTTTCCAAGTTCAAGTTCGGTTGCAATGTCTAAAATCATTTCTTTTGCTCTTTCATTCATAAAGTTATCTAAAGATGCAATCATCACTCTGCCTTCGTCTGTAATGTCTATTTTAACGCCAGTTTCTTCAATTATTTTGTTAATCATTTTTCCACCAGAGCCAATAACATCTTTAATTTTGTCAGGATTAATATCAAAAGTTATAATTTTTGGAGCATATTTTGAAAGTTCAGTTTTTGGCTTTTGAATAACTTCAAGCATTTTGCCAAGAATATGCATCCTGCCTTGTTTTGCTTGATTTAAAGCAGTTTTTAGGATATTTTCATCAATTCCTTTAATTTTAATATCCATTTGAATGGCTGTTATACCTTTTTCTGTTCCTGCAACTTTAAAGTCCATATCCCCTAAGAAATCTTCTAGGCCTTGAATATCAGACAAAATTGCAACTTTATTTTTTGCTTCATCTTTGATTAATCCCATAGCAATTCCGGCAACTGGGGCTTTGATTGGTACGCCACCATCCATTAATGCTAAAGTAGAGCCACAAACACTTGCTTGGCTTGTTGAGCCGTTACTTGACAAAACTTCACTTACTGTTCTGATTGCATAAGGAAATTCCTCTTCGCTTGGAAGAACAGGCTCTAATGCTCTTTCAGCTAAGGCACCATGCCCAATTTCTCTTCTTCCTGGACTTTTTAAAGGTTTTGCTTCGCCTGAAGAATATCCCGGCATATTGTAGTGATGCATATAGCGTTTGCAATCTTCATCATCTAAACCTTCCAACTTCTGCATATCTGAAATAGAGCCTAAAGTTAATGTCGTTAATACTTGTGTTAATCCACGGGTGAAAACTCCACTTCCATGAACGCGTGGAAGCATTCCCGTTTCGCACCAAATTGGTCTTATTTCAGTTAGACTTCTTCCGTCTGGTCGAACACCTTTGTCTATAATTTTTTCACGCATTACTTCTTTTTTGATATAATACAAACTGTTAAGAATGTCTTTTTCTTGTTCAGGATATTTTTCACTAAAATGAGAAATTACATCGCTATCCAATTCTTCTTCAGCCACATCACGCAAATGACGGTCAAAATTTTCCATAACTTTTTGCATTTTTGCATAAGAATATTCACGAACATCTTTATCTAAATCTTCTGGAACATGATAATAATCAAATTGTACTTTTGGCTTTCCAATTTCTTTTTGGATTGACTCAATAAAAGCAACTATTTTTTTGATTTCTTGATGTGCTAGCATAATACCGCCAAGCATTTCATCTTCGGTTACTTCTTTTGCGCCTGCTTCAACCATCAAAACAGCATCTTTTGTGCCTGAAACTGTTAAGTGAAGAACGCTTTTTTCTCTTTCTTCTTGAGTTGGATTTATTATATATTTTCCGTCTATCATTCCAACAACCACGCTTCCAGTTGGACCAGCAAAAGGAATATCACTGATTGAAAGTGAAATTGAAGAGCCGATCATCGCCAAAACTTCGGGTGCAAAATCAGGGTCCACACTCAAACAAGTTGCAACAACTTCAACATCATTATAAAATCCCTTTGGAAATAGTGGTCTTATAGGTCTGTCTATCAACCTAGAAGTTAATATTGCTTTATCACTGGCACGACCTTCTCGTTTTTTAAATCCGCCCGGAATTTTGCCTACGGAATACATTTTTTCTTCAAAATCAACACCTAGTGGGAAAAAGTCCATTCCTTCCCTTGGTGCTTTGCTCATGTTAACATTTACCATTACTCTTGTTTCGCCCATAGATACTATGCAGTGCCCATTTGTTTGAAAACAAAACTTTCCTGTTTCAACAACCAATTCTTTGCCTGCAATAAGGGTTCTAAATTCTTTACCTAAATTCATTTTTTCTCCTTTATAAAACTATATTAGTATAAAACAATTTTGGTTTTTAGGCAAATGATTATTAAGATTTGTTGGCAAAAGCCTTAAAAAAAACATTTTTTTGTGCCCGCCAGCGGTCACCCCAAAAAAATGCTTTTTTTGGGGGCTTTCGTGCACGAAAGCCCCGTTTGCGAAGCAAACAAGGCTTTTGCCCTGCCACCCACCAAATAATTTAATCCCAACACTTAAGCAAACAAAAAAACTCTCCTAAGAGAGTTTTTTGTTAATTATTCAGCAACAACAACATAAACATCAGTTGTGCCTTCTTTCAAAACGGCTTTGTAGCCTTGTGGAACAAGGTCATCAACTTTGTTATCTGTTTTGTCTGTAGGGTCAAATTTGTTAAATTCACCACCAGTAATTGCAATAGTTGCTTTTTCCTCTAATAATCTAACACCATTTTTGTCTGGATTGTTATTATAAATGTTAATTGTTAATCCATAAGGGCCTTCAACATTGTTGTCATTAAGTTGTTGAATAGAATATTTACCACCTTTTATGTCTACATGACCGTCAAAAGCATAAACTGCCGAAACATTTCCAACAAATTCGCCATCTTCTATTCTTAAATTTCCACCATCCATAACATCCAAAGCGTAGCAATCTTCGTTTAGTGTTGATATCTTTCCGTTTCCGTTTATTATCAAGTTTCCGTTTTCACGAACGGAGATAATACTCCAATCATTTTTATCAGCTATTGACCAAATTGCTTGAGAGTTAGAAAGCGTTTTGCCGTTCATATCTAATGTAACTTTTCTTGTAACTTTAAGTGTAGCAGTAACATCAATATCACTTGTTAATTTAATAATGTCATTTTTACCTTCCAATGCCTGTTTCAATTCATCAAAAGTTGAAACTTCAATCGTTGTTGGACCACAAGCTGAAAGCATCAAAGCGACTGGCACCATTAAGCATAAAACTAATGCTAGGCACAAAAATTTTTTTAGTTTTTTCATTATTTAATTTCTCCTTTAATCTTAATATATGCAAATTTTAGCATAATATTTGGTTTTATCCAAACAAAAAATTGGAAATTTTTTTATTTTTTTTAAAATTTTGGCACTAAATCTTTATTTTTAACTTCGAAATTTGATAAAATTGTGAAAAAATTTATTAAAAAGGAATTTATTATGGATATAGAACAAATAACAAATGAAACTTATGACAAAGTTGAACGCTTAGACAGAGATTTGCGGAAATATATGGATGATAGCAACTCTAGTGATTTGAACGATGAAAAACTTGATCAAATAAATGAAAAATTAGATTTTATTTCAAATTCTCTTGGCAAAACTCCCGAACAAAAGCCTTTTCAAATAGACCCCTTTAAATTGGATGAGGTTTATGTTGAAAACACAACAGACACAACAGCATATAACACTTCTGACAGCATTGAATGGTTAAATGCTTTTACAATGCTAAACACAAATAATAGAAATCAATATTTTTTTCTTAGATTTATGAGTATAACTTGTGATGACCCGACTTTCAATTTTCAATTATTTTGCGACTGTGAGGTGGAAGAAGACACTAAATTATATATTGAATTTGCTAATCCAGAAGTGGGCACTGTCAATATTTTGCAAAAAACATATAATCTTCAAGTTGGCAGAAATATTATTAACGAAACGGTAACAGACATTACTGCTTCAGAATTAGGAAATTTTGTGAAAGTTAGGTTTTCTAAAAATAATGTTAAAATAAATTCATATAAAATTGAAGTGTTTGGCAAAAATATTCACATTTTAACTAAGCCTGACAAATATAAGGTTTTTTCTAAGTGGGGTAAAACTTTAATTTCTAAAGTAGAAAATCATAATGGCTATTATCTTGAACTTGATTCTAGCACATTAAACCCTATTGATTTAGAAAAAGATTTTGTATTGGCTGAAGAAAATGTTATTGATTTTGCAAGTATTTTTGGAAGATATAGTTTTAAAGCCTTAAAATATAACAGCCCTATTTGTTACGCTTTTCTTGACAAAGAAGGTCAATTATTTCATAAAGTTGCAACAACCCCTACTATTCTTGTGCCAATACACACAAAGGGAGAAAACTTGGCTCTTCAAGACAACACAAGCACGACCAATTTTTTCAGGTCTTATCAAATTTCAACGGATTATACTATAGTTAGAATTACTTTTGGAACAAATATGGTAGAGTCGACAGGATTTTTAAGTCTTGGGTCTACATCTGACGATTCTGCACGCACCACAACAATTATCGATAATTATGATGAGTTGGTAATAACTGACAATAATAAAGCAATTTTTATGAAAAAAAATGGTATGAATGTTTTATATTTCAAAATAAGTTCTTCCGCAACAAAATTGGATCTTGGCAAAGGCATTCATCTTACTGCATATTGGGATAAACTCTCTAAGAACATCATGAGAGTATATATGAAAATAAATGATAAAATGGTTAGAAAAACAATTTTCTTTGAGTCGACAACTGCTGATGACGGAACAGTAACTGAAAGTGCATCAATAATTGAACAAAAAGTTATAGGCACTTATGATTACTATTTTGAAACAGAAAGTAATTGCTATATCGTTGCAAAAAATGATGTGCTTTATATGTTCAAAAATTAACAAACAAAAAAACTCGCATTAAGCGAGTTTTTTAAGTTTTAATCTAAAGATTGAGCACCAATAGCTGTTACAATAGCATTATATTTTGCTTCATTATCAGTTAGATCTTTGTAAGTAGCATCATCTTTAAAGTGTTCTTGTTGGATAGCAACAATTTCAACTGATACAGTGATTTTTTTGCCATTTAATTTTGCTTGGTCTTTTAATGATGTAGGTAAAGTAATAGTAACTGCTACATCTTGAGAAACATCTGCTGCTTCTTTTTTAGCCATTTCATAGATGTAGTAAGTTGATGGGTCAGCTGTTACTCCAACATCTGTCCAAGTTAAACCTTCATCTAGAGTAGCTGAAACTTTAACACCAACGATAGCTGCGTCAGCCAAGTTATTGATTGTTCCATTATATTTGATTTCACATCCTGGAAGAACAGTTTTTGCAGTAGTTACAGCAACATCATCTAGTGTAAAACCAGCACCAGCTGCTAAGTCAATATCAATTTTGCCGAATGTAAAATCATTAGATGCTTTTTCAACTTTATCAGTAAACCAAGCACCAGTAGCAGCTAAAACGATAGAAGCAACTAGTAACAATGCCATAACAACTAAAGCGATAACACTTTTTTTGTTTTTAGAATTTGCCATTTCTAAATCTCCTTTTTAAATTTAATAATTTTTTATTTGTATTTCACTTGCCGTAGCAAGTTAATACCTTCTTTTGTTTTTAATGCCCACCTAGCATTAATTTATATGTAATTAACTTTTTCGAAAAGTTAATTGATTTTGAAATTTGTGCTTTTTTAAGCACAATTTTGATAAAACTGTTTTTCTTATTTAATCTTTTAATTTTTCCTTTCTGTTTTATCTTCAATAAGCATACACCAATTAAAATTTATTGTCAAACAAAATTCAACAAATTTTTAAAATTTTTTTTTACTTATTTTGTCGAAAACAAAACTTAAAAAAATTAAAATAAAATATAAAAATAAAATATCAAAATTTTTATCATTTTTTGTTAGAAAAATTAATTCCAAAATTTTTATTTTTTTCCTAACATTTACATAATACTACAAATTATTTCATTTACAAAATGTTTTTTAATGATTTTAAAAATAAATTTTTATGCATTAAAATGAATAAAAATAACACAATATTCATAAAAAACACCCGCCTGTAAGCGAGTGGTGATTGTTAAAATTTAATTGACAAGCCAGCGAGCCACAACTTTCAGCAAAAAATAATTTTATAACTGTAACACGATTGTTTAGAACAGATATTTTATAGTATATTTAAAAACTGATTTTTGTTAGTTAATTTATTTTAAAATGTAACAGAATAACACGAATTTTCGTAGTCGTTGCGTTGCCAGCGAAAAGTTAATTTGTTAGAATAAACTTTAGAGAGTAAAACTAATTTCGATTATAGGCAAATTTACTTAACTTAAAATTTATAAAAAAATCTTCACATAACAGTGAAGATTTTAATTTGAAGTTGGCAATGAGTTATTTTCCCGGACCGTTACCAGCCAAGTATTTTCACCGCTGTAGAGCTTAACTTCTGTGTTCGGAATGAGAACAGGTGGACCTCTACGCTAGTATCACCAACAATGGTTGAGTTGTTTTAAGCACACTCACAACCGCATATAGAAAATAGAACTTATCGATCTGTTTTATTTGTGATTATCACTTAATTTTGTGATCAAGCCCTCGGACTATTAGTATTGGTCAGCTACATACATTACTGTACTTCCACACCCAACCTATCAACCTTGTCGTCTACAAGGGTCCTTACTAGCTTATGCTATGGGATATCTAATCTTGTGGCGAGTTTCACGCTTAGATGCTTTCAGCGTTTATCTCTTCCGCACATCGCTACCCAGCTATGCCACTGGCGTGACAACTGGTGCACCATTGGTGCGTCCACCCCGGTCCTCTCGTACTAGGGGCAGCCCCACTCAAATATCCTACGCCCACGATGGATAGGGACCGAACTGTCTCACGACGTTCTGAACCCAGCTCGCGTGCCACTT
>CAKVHI010000006.1 GCA_934747965.1 uncultured Clostridia bacterium | reverse complement strand
GTGGAGCTGGTGAATGGAATCGAACCATCAACCTGCTGATTACAAGTCAGCTGCTCTGCCAATTGAGCCACACCAGCATATTGAATATTAAATTGCTTTTTTAAGCAACGATTAAAGTATACTAAAACAAGAAAAGTTTGTCAACAAAAAAATAAAAAAAATTAAAAAATATTTTATTTATTTTTATTTTATCATTATTTTTGATTAATTTCCCAAGCATTTTGCCTAGACCTATTGCAAAAACATCAAAAATATAATATAATAGTGATATGAAAAAAATGTTTAACATAATATTGTCATTATTAACAATAGCACTTTGCGTGTTGTTTATATATTCAAAAATCAAGGGTGCTGTTCCTCTTGGAAATTTTGGAGCCTTTTTGCTTAATTACGGAAGTCTAATTCTTCTTGCACTTTTCACTTTTAATAATTTGCTTGCAAAAGTAACAAGTGTTTTCTTTATTCTGTTTTTAATTGCGGCTATTATATTGATAATTTTATTTATAAACCCAAGTTTAATAACAGGCATATTTGCTAAATAAAACATAAACAACAAAAACTTTATCAAAAACGATAAAGTTTTTTATTATATTTTAATTTAAAAATTTTTATTCTTTTACATCATTTTTTAGGTTAGAAACAAGATAATTATAAAATTTATCTACAATTTCTGATTGCTCAATTTTGGTTTGACTTATAATAATTTCTCGCTTACAAATAGGGCTTTTAATCTTTAACAATTTAATATGATTTTTATCAATATCTCCCCACGAAAATTTTGGCCAAAATGCTATTCCTATACCTGCAGAAATTAAATTTTTTATAGCAATCACAGAATCGCTCTCAAAAGTAATTTTAGGATGAAACCCAGACATTGCACAAAATGTATCACACAGTGGTCTAAATTGCTTAGAGCCCGAAAGTGCAACAAAATTTTGAAATTTAAGTTCTTTTAAGTCTATTTCTTCTTTTTTTGCAATCTCACTATCACTAGAGCAAGCAATAAAAATTTCTTCTTCAATAATGTCAAATTGCTCATTTTTTATTTTACCAACTTCTTCTTTTGAAATAGTATTTATAATTATGTTATTATCCAACTCGTTTTTTTGTTGAGAAATTTTGAAAATCACTTGAGGATTTTCTCGCTTAAAATTTGTTATAATATTTGTGATAATTGTCGATGCCGCTAACACATTTAAAGAAACTTTATTTTTGTTGGTGCAAAAAAGGTTTTCAATTTCAGACTTCAAATTCTCAATTTCTTCTAAAATAGGTTTAAGCCTATTCATCAAAAATTTACCATATTCGGTTAATTTTATTCTTCTTCCAACTCTATAAAAAAGTTTAACACCTAGTTCGGTTTCTAAACACTTAATTGATTTTGAAAGTGCAGGCTGAGCAATATGTAATTTTTCGGATGCCTTAGTAATATGTTCAATTTGCGCCACGCAATAAAAATATTTTAAATTTGTTAGTTCCATAATATATTCCTAAAAGTTATTAATTTTATAAAAATGATATATTATACAATATGATTTGTCAAGTGATATAATAATAAAAAAGGAGAAAATTTTATGGCACAAATTTTTGAAGTTGCAATGCTTGTTTGTTTTGGTTTATCATGGCCAATTTCGGTAATTAAAGGAATAAAATCAAAATCGACTAACGGAAAAAGTTTGGTATTTACTCTTGTCATCATATTAGGCTATATTTGCGGTTTAACTAGCAAGATTCTATCAAACAATATCACTTATGTTTTATGGTTATATCTTTTTAACCTAATAATCGTAAGTGTCGATTTAATTGTTTGGATAATAAATCATAACAGAGAACAAAAGCAAATTAAAAACAAAATTAATAAAGAAACAGAAATGGGTTTAAATAACATATCATAATTTTAACATTATACTTAATAAAAAAACATATCAAACTACCAAAAAATTTCGTTTGATATATTTTTATTTTAATGCAAACACTATGTGATATTTTCAATTCTAAAACAATAAGTGTTAAACCACGGGACTGTGGTTTTTTTACACAAAAAAGTGGCAAAGCCACTTAATTTTGAATTATCTTTATGTTTGTGAAAGCAGTCGTGACACCCTGTGGAACAAAGTTATTTTATTTTTTTAACTTTATTTACTTATTTTTATCTTCTTTTCGATTAAGAAACTTAATTGTAGGTTTTCTTAAACCAAATATACAAGCAAGGGAAACTGCCAACATAACAGGAATTTGAATTTCAAACCTAACACCACAAGATGCAAGAATCATTGCGATTAACGCACCGATACTTAGCCAAATTGAAACTAACTTCATCGTTACAAACTCAATTATTATTGTAACAGCCACAACACCAAGCCAAATATAAAGCCAAACCATAGTAGTATCTCCTTTCAATGTAATATTCTTTGTTCAATCTTGTTAAAATTGAATTTTTTGTTCAACAAAGTCTTTAACTTCATCAAGATTTATCGTAATTTGTTCCATACTATCCCTAAATCTTATAGTAACTGTGTTATTTTGAAGAGTATTATCATCAACAGTTAAACAGAAAGGTGTGCCAATTTCATCGTGTCTGCGGTATCTTTTCCCTATTGACCCACTTTCATCGTAATCACAATTAAAATATTTAGACAATTTTTCAAAAATTTCTAACGCTTTAGGAGAATGTTCTTTTTTCATAAGTGGTAATATTGCAAGTTTATAGCATGCTATTGCAGGATGCAATTTTAAAACAACTCGAGTTTCATTTTCAAGTTTTTCTTCATTATAAGCCTCGCAAAGAGTTGCAAGCATTAGCCTGTCTGCACCAATAGAATATTCAACAACAAAAGGAACAAATTTTTCATTAGTAATTGGATCCATATAAAGCATACTTTTGCCACTATATTCTTGATGGCGAGATAGGTCATAGTTTGTTCTGTTGTGAATTCCATTAAGTTCTTCCCAACCCATTGGATAGTGAAATTGAATGTCGCAAGCACACTTTGCATAGTGAGCCAATTTATCATGGTCTTTATATCTTAAGTGCTCTCTATCAAAACCAAGTCTTAAAAGATAGTCCATAGCCTTTTTCTTATACTCTTCATAAAATTCTAAGTCTTGACCTTCTTTGCAGAATTGTTGGTGTTCCATTTGTTCAAATTCTATTGTTCTGAAAATAAAATTGCCGGGCGTAATCTCATTTCTAAACGCCTTTCCTATTTGAGCAATAGAGAAAGGTACTTTTGCACGCATTGAGCGTTGAACATTCAAAAAGTTTACAAATTCGCCCTGAGCAGTTTCTGGCCTTAGATATATTGTGTCTTGTTTGTCGCCAATAACTCCACGAGAAGTTTCAAACATAAGTTTAAATTGCCTAATTGGAGTAAAATTATGCTTTCCACAAACTGGGCAATTAATTTTGTGCTCTGATATAAAGCTCTCCATTTCTTCGTTAGTCATTTTGTCTGGGCAAACATTTTCTATGTTATGTTTTTCACAATAGGCTTCAATCAAATTATCGGCTCTATGACGAGTTTTACATTCTTTACAATCCATTTTTGGATCAGAAAAACTTGTGGTATGACCACTAGCATCCCAAACACGAGCATTCATCAAAATTGCAGCATCAACACCATAAGCATTTTTATTTTCTTGCACAAACATTTTCCACCAAGCACGCTTGATGTTGTTTTTTATTTCAACACCTACAGGGCCATAATCCCAAGTGTTACCCATTCCGCCATATATTTCACTTCCAGCAAAAATAATACCACGATTTTTGCACAAATTAACAATTTTATCCATTGTTGGGTTGTTTTCCATAATTATACTTCCTTTAAAAACATTTTAAATAAATTTTAATTTAGTTTTAAAATAAATTTCACATTTTTCTTTTAACAATAATATTATATAAAACAATATTGTTTAAGTCAAACAAAACCTAAATTAATTAATAATTTTTGCAAAAATTATTGAAAATTAACAAAAAATATGTTAAATTATTTGTATGGAAAAAAACAATGTAATTGCAATATGTTATGATTATGACAAAACTTTAGCCCCAAAAGATTCTAGTTTTGACTATGGATTTTTTGAAAAAATAAAAACAACTCCAGCAAAGTTTTGGGAAGAAGTTGAATCTTTAAGGGCTTTAAAAACTCTTGATGATGTTTTATCTTATATGTATTATGCAATCTTTAAAGCAAAACAAAACAATGTAAAAATCACAAAAAAAGATTTTGTTGATTTTGCTAAAAGTGCAGTATACTATAAAGGCGTTGAAACTTGGTTTGAGCGAATAAATCAATATGCTAAAAAGCAAGGTTTAAAAGTCGAGCATTACATAATAAGTTCAGGTTTAAAAGAATTTGTAACAAACACATCTATTGCAAAAAATTTTAAAAAAATTTACGCTTCAACCTACCTTTACGATAAAAATGGCGAGCCTATTTGGCCTGCTTACGCCATTAATTACACAAACAAAACTCAATATCTTTACAGAATAAAGAAAAATGTTTTAAAAGAAAACGACCACTCAGTTAATGAAAAATTAATAAACCATAATTCAAGAATTCCTTTCAAAAATATGATTTATATTGGAGATAGTTTGACCGACATTCCGTGCATGAGCATTGTTGTTAAAAATGGTGGTTCTTCAATCGGCGTTTATGAAGATATGCCCGCTAAAAAAGAATTGATGCTAAAGCTTTTTAAAAATAATCGTATTAACAATTATTGTTATGCAGATTATTCTGAAAATAGCGAGTTAGAGAATACTGTATTTAAAATAATTGATAAAATTAAATTGAATAATGAAACTAATGCTCCAGAATTTGGAAAATAAAAAAATATAACTTCGAATGAAGTTATATTTTTTTATTTGCTTACAAAATTCAAATTCAATTCAGAATAAGTTTGTTTGTAAATGTCTAAAACCAAGTTTGGAACAAAAATTTGTAAATTTTCAGAAACATTATTAAATGTTGCGTTAGTTATCAACAAAGTTTGATAATTATCTATAACAATTTTTACTAAATTCTCCGCACCATCAAACACATTATTACCTAAACTTATAATTGAATAAGGAAGCGTTAGTGAATTTATTGTTGTGTTGTTCTTAAAAACATTATCCCCAATTTTAGTTATTTCTTCAAACTTTAAGAAATCAGTTAAGTCTAGGTTTTGAATATTACCCGCAAAACTATTTAGACAGCCATCATTTACAGAAAATATAACAAATTGATTTGCTAATTGTTGATTTTTAGCTATAAATTGATTTTTAACACTTTCAGAATTAAATACGCAATATGTGTTTAAATTAATTTCTCCAGATGTTTTAGAAAATACTTTATCCTCTAGTGTTAAGTTTGTAACATTTCTGCAATAAAACCACCTTAAACTTGGACACTCTCCAAAAGCAAAATTTGCACAACTTGACAAATTGTTAATTTTGACAATTCTAAGACTCGAACACCCATAAAAAGCACTGCTATTAATTTCTACCGCGTCTGCATCTAAACTAACTTCTGTCAAACTCGTGCAAGCCCTGAATGCTTCTTTGGAAATTATTTTTAAATTTTTTGAAAAATTAATGTTTTTTAGATTTGAGCAACCATAAAAGGCACTCTCCCCCAATTCTTCAACATTTTTATTAAGATTTACATCAACAAGTGATTTGCAATTATTAAATGCTTTTTTCCCAACAACCTTAGCATTAGGACATTCTACACAAACAAGATTGTTAAGTTTTGCAAACATTTCTTCCCCTATTGTTTCCAAAACTGGAAATTCTGCGACCTTTAACGAAGCAAGTGTTTCTAATTTAGCATCAAACAATTTTAAATTAGGCGCATAAACATAACTTGTGTTTGTTGGAATTTGTGAAATATCGCTTGAATAAAGTTCGTAAATTTGTTTAAAACTGTTTTTATATGGAAGCCCAATATAAGTGCTATTAACATAATTTAAAGTTGATAAAGGCATATAAATTTCAGATAAAGTTGAATTAAATGTGTTAGATTTTAAAGTTATATTTATTTGATTTTTTATTGCCAAAAAATTAAGTTTTGTTAAGTTTAAAAATGCATTTTCTTCAAAATAAATAAAACTTGCAGGAATAATTATTTGTTTTAAGTTTTCATTTTTGAAAGCATTTGCTTTTATTCCCAATATATAGTCATTCCCAACTTTTTTTGGCAAAACAAGAGTTTCGGCACTTAAATTACAATCTGTTATAAATCCATTAACAGAAGTAAAGCCGTTTTCATAATTAGTAGCAACAATATTAAAATATTCACTTAAATTTTCTATATCTGGTTTTTTAACAGGCAAAGAAGTTTGTATTGCCTCAAAGGCTATATGAATTTTAACATCTTCGCCGATTTGCACATTTTGTCCGTCAGAATTTAATGTTGACATCTGTTCAATCGTGCTAGGAACAATTAATTTTTCAATAAATGTGTAATTTCCATCAGCATTTGTAACCACTTTTACAGAATTTTCGTTGTTCATCAAATAAAAAGCATTATCTTGCTCGTAATACACCCAAGAATATTTATCATTACTAAAACAAGAAGTGTTTTTGACATTAAAATTTAGTTGACTTACAAAACTCAAAACTCTGCTATCATCACTATAGTTTTCAAAAACAATTTTAGCCCGAATATAACTGGGTTCACTGTCCTTATCAAGCCCAACCCTCACTGCCTTTGAAAGCATATTATCATTTGGCGCCAGTCCTCTGCTTTGAGATGATAATGTAATTTCGGTCGAATCTTTATTTAATTTTACATTAATATATTTTAAATAGTCGCTTCTCAAAGCAAAAAATATAGCACAAAACAAGCCACCAAGCAACAGCAAGCATAAAATTATTATTAACACAATTTTTTTAACTTTGTTTTTTTCTTTTTTCATTAAAATTATTATGTGCTAATTTTAAAAAATTGTCAAATATTTTAAACAATTTATAATTTAAAAAAAGCATTATACATAGTGTAATGCTTTTAAATGTATCTTTACATTTTTTCAATAGTATTAATAACAAGCAAATTCAAACATTGCTTCAAGATTTTTAAACTTAAATTTATTATAGAAAGCCAAGAAGATAAATATTTTTTGTTGTTATCATCCAAAAGCCTATTATTTTCGTAAAAATTGTTAAGTTTTAAACTTAAATCAAAAACATAATCGGCAATTATGCTGGGTTTTCGTTCAACAAAAGCCCTTTGAAAGGTAGGAGCAAAATTTAAAAGTTTCATTTTAACATTTCGTTCAAAATCGTTTTTGCTTTCGCTCAAAAGTTCTTGTTTAACACTGCAAAATTTATTCAAAACTTTATTAAATCTGCAATATGAATACAAAATGTAAGGTCCTGTCTTGCCCTCTAATTTAGAAAATTTTTCTAAATCAAAAATATAATCTTTCTCATAATTATTTTGTAAATCTGCAAACTTTATAACAGAATTTACAATCTCATCAAGGTCGCTTTCTTTTTCAAGATCCATTTCTTTGTTTTGCTTTAGCATATTCTTTACTTCAACAAACAAACTATCCAAACTAGGTGATTTTCCTTCCCTTGTTTTGTATGGCTTTCCATCAACACCATTAACTGTTCCAAAACCATAAAATTCAAGTTGATTTTCTTTCACTATCCCCGCTTTTTCACACGCTCTGAAAAATTGTGTAAAATGAAGTTCTTGCCTAATGTCTGCAAAATACAAAATATGGTCTATATCAAAATTTTCTTTTCTTTCCAAAACCGTAGCCATATCAGTTGTTCCATAAAGATAAGCCCCGTTTGATTTTTGAAAAATTAGTGGAGGCAGTTCTTTTTTGTCAGTTTCTTTTTTTATGTCTATAACTTTAGCACCGTTACTTTCTGTCAAAAGGTGTCGCTCATTCAAAATTTTAGTTAATTTGTCAATATAAGCATAACTATCACTTTCTCCTTTAAGCAAATCAAAGTGAACATCAAGATAATCATAAATTCTTAAAATATCTTTGCTTGAAATTTCTCTTATAATTTTAAAATACTCTAAATACTCTTTATTTCCTTCTTGAAGTTGTTTTGTTATTTCAGCACATTCTTTGTTTAATGCTTCATCAATTTTAATTCTTGCATTGATTTCTGGATAGATTTCATTCAACAATTCAAGCGTAATATCTTCTTTTTTTATATTTTTTTCTTTAAGCCCAAAAATGACTTCTCCGATTTGCAGACCAAAATCGCCAAAGTGCACATCGCTTATAGTTTTGTGTCCAGCAAAACTAATTATTCTTTTAACGCTTTCCCCAATAATAGGGCTTCTTAAATGCCCAACATGTAAAGGCTTTGCAATGTTAGGGCCACCATAATCAAAAAAGAACAATTCGGGTTTTTGAGGTTTTTCTACGCCCAATTTTTCATCTAAAGAAATTTTGTCTAACTCATTTTTTATGAACTTTTCACTTAAAACAAAATTGACAAAACCATTTTTGCAACTAATTTGTTCAAAAATATCTTTTAAATATTCTTCTTTTTCAAAAATCGAAACAATTTCTTCAGCAATGATATTTGGTGCTTTATGCAAAATTTTTGCAAGCGAAAAACAATCATCACATTGATAATCAATATTTTCTATATTTGATATATGCACATTTGATAAATAGTCTAAACCAAATGCTTGTTTTATTGCCTTATTTATTTCAGTTTTAATTACATTTTCAATCATTTATTATTTGTTTTCCCTATCAATAATTTTTATGCCAAGTTCTGACAAAGTTTTGTCATCAATTTTATTTGGTGCACCCATCAAAACATCCCTTGCATTTTTGTTCATAGGGAATGTTATAACTTCTCGCATCAAATCTTTTCCGCAAACAATCATAAGAAGAGTGTCAAAACCAAAAGCACATCCAGCATGAGGAGGAGCACCAAAAGTGAAAGCATTGTATAAAGCCCCAAATTTTTGCTTTACAACTTCTTCATCATATCCAACCATATTAAAAGCTTTAACCATAATATCTTGGTCATGATTTCTTACCGCCCCGCTCAAACATTCATGCCCATTAATAACCATATCAAATTGCCATGCTTTTATGTCGTAAGGATTTTTGTTTTCAAAGGCTTCCATTCCGCCCTGAGGCATTGTGAAAGGGTTGTGAGAGAAATCAATCTTTCCTGTGTCTTTATTCTTTTCAAAGAATGGAAAATCAACAATCCAACAAATTGCAACTTTGTTTTTGTCAATCAAATTTAATCTATTCCCAAGTTCATTTCTCAAAACATTAGCAAGTTTTACAGCAATTTCTTCAGTGTCTGCAACCATGCAAATGCTTTCACCCCCAACAAGATTAAAGGTTTTAATCAAATAATCTTTATTTTCATCTGTCAAAAACTTTGCTATGCTTCCAGTAAACTCGTTATCGTTATACTTAACATAAGCCATTCCCTTGCCTTCAAAACTAACAATAACTTGACCTAATTCATCATACCATTTTCTTGATTGTTCGCCAGCATTAACACATATCGCCTTAACAGTTTTACCTTTAAAAGCATTAAATTCACTATTATCAAACATTTTGCTTAAATCTTTAACAATAAGCGGATTTCTTAAATCAGGTTTATCACTGCAATATTTATCCATTGCATCTAAATATGGTATTCTTACAAAAGGAGGTTTTGAAACATCAAAATCTGTTAGCTTTTCAAAAAGTTCACTAGCAAATTCTTCGCAAACATAAAAAACATCTTCTTGAGTTGCAAAACTCATTTCCATATCAACCTGGTAAAATTCACCCGGTGTGCGGTCGCTTCTTGCGGCTTCATCCCTAAAACAAGGTGCAATTTGAAAATATTTATCAAATCCACTAACCATTAATAACTGTTTAAATTGTTGTGGTGCTTGTGGAAGAGCATAAAATTCGCCCGGAGCCTTAACAGTTGGCACCAAAAAGTCTCGTGCTCCTTCTGGACTAGAGCTTGTCAAAATTGGTGTCTGAAATTCAACAAAGCCCATGCTAGTTAATTTGTTTCGTGCAAAATTAAGCATTTTAGCACGCATATTCATAATTTTATGCACTTCAGGGTTTCTTAAATCAAGGTATCTATATTTTAATCTCAATTCTTCTTTTGTGTTCAAACTATCGTTAATTTCAAAAGGTAAACTTGACGAGCATTTACCAAGAAGAGTTAATTTTTCAACTTCAATTTCAATATCTCCAGTTTCCATTTTAGGATTTTTGCTTTGTCTTTCCAAAACTTTTCCTGTTACCGTAATTGTGCTCTCTTTAGTAACTCCCGCAATCAATTTTTCATCATTTATCAAAAGTTGTGTAATTCCATAATGATCTCGAAGAGTAACAAAAGTTATTGAGCCAAGTTTTCTAATAGCCTCAACAAAACCAGCAAGCCTAACGGTTTTGCCTTTATCCTCTATTCTTAATTCTGCGCAATTATGTGTTCTGTATATATTTTCTTTCATAAAATTTCTCCTAGTTTTTTAATTATACTCTTTTTATAATTATTTTTCAAATATTTAACATAATTTGCAAAAAAATATAAAAAAACGCTAAGCAAAAAATTAAATTGAATAAAAATTTTTAATTCAAATAATTTTAGACAAATTTGCAAAATTTGTAGAAAATAAAAAAATTTTATTAAATTTGCTTTACAAATTTTTTTTAATTTTTTAAAATACTATAAACTAAATATAAAGGAGTATTATCATGAAAAAATTAATGTCTTTTCTTGTTGTTTTAGTTTTGGTTGTTGGACTAGGTGTTGGCGCATATTTCTTGTTTTTCAACAAAAAACAAGAAGCTACAAGTGTTATGACACTTGATGTTAACCCTGAAGTCCAATTTATTCTTGACCAAAACCACAAAGTTATGGATGTTACAGCCGTTAATGAAGATGGCTCAAAATTAATCACTCAAGTGAAATTTGAAGGATTAAAAGCTGAAGATGCTGCAAAATTATTCGTTGAAATCTCAAATCAAATGGGCAAAGTGTCTTTAGATGCTTCTGTAGACAACCGAAGTGTAACAATTTACATATCTTGCGATGATGAAGCAAAAACAAGTGAAGCAATCAAAAATTTGCAAGAAAATGTTGTAAATTCAGTAAACAAATACTTCAAAGACAACGGTATTATCAATGGTGCTAAAGTTGTTGTTGAAGATATGTCTAAAGCACTAGAAAAATTCGGAAGCCAAATCAGGTCTTTCACAGGCACAACTTTCGAAGAAGCTATGAACTATGTTAAAGAAGTAAATCATGAATTTGAAAACATTTCTTATGAAGCACGAAGCGGTCTTCAAACAATTATTAATGGCTTGAAGGATGCTTATGAAAAAGCAAATGACGCTTTAATTTCTGCAGTTGAATCAGGAAAAAAAGCAGTAAAATCTCTTAAAGAACAAATAAATGCACAAGAAGAAAAAATTAAAGCACTTCCTGACAACATGAAAGCTGAAGCTCAAAAAATTTTAAACACTTTGAAAGAACAGTTAAATGAAGCTGAAAAAACTTTAAATGAAAAACAAGCACAACTTCAAACAAAACTTGATGAACTTCAAAAGAAAATTGATGCTGAAATCAAGAAAATTCAAAAAGAGTGTGAAGAGGCTTTAAAAACTCTTAAAGAAACAATCAACGCTCAAATAGAAGAAGGCAAAAAAATAATCGAAGCCCACAAAAAAGCATTTGAAGAAAAAACTGAAGAACAAAAACAAATAATTATTGATGCCATTGAAGCATTTCAAAATTCGCTTGTAACACCTATTGCATAAAAATTGAATGATATTTACATCACATAAAAAAATCTCAACAATTAAGTTGAGATTTTTTATACCTGCATAAAATTAATGTTAAAACATTGCTTTGTGGCAAAAAGTGACCAAATTTATTTTAAGAATATTCATTATGTTACAGCAATTTAAAAAAGTTTTGCTTTTAAAGCGTTTGTAGGGTTGGTGGAATCGCAACCACCAAGCTTTTTGTAACTTTTTAGTTAAAAAAGTTAGTATAATTTTTTGTAACTTTTTTTAGTTTAAAAAGTTAAGAAATAACTTCTTCAATTACTCCGCCACCTAAACAAACATCACCGTCATAAAAAACAACAAATTGCCCAGGAGTTACAGCACGCTGTTTTTCTTTAAACATAACTTTTACCTTATCATCTTCCAAAATTTCAACACTAACTGCTTGGTCTGGTTGTCGGTATCTAAACTTTGCATTACATTCAAATTTTGTTTGTTTTGGTTTTTCTGGTATCCAATTTATTTTATAACTTAAAAGTCCAGAAGAAAACAAGCAATCTTCTTCGCCCTGAGAAACAATCAGACGATTGTTCTCTAAATCTTTTTTAACCACAAAGTAAGGTTTACCATTCCCGTCATTTCTTCCACCTATGTTAAGACCTTTTCTTTGACCGATTGTGTAGTACGCAAGCCCTATATGCTTTCCTAAAATTCTTCCGTCAACCGACACGATTTCGCCTTCTTTGATAGGTAAATAGTTTTTTAAAAAATTTCTAAAGTTTCTTTCCCCAATAAAACAAATGCCAGTGCTGTCTTTCTTTTTTGCATTAATAAAACCATGTTTTTCAGCAATTTCTCTAACTTTTGGTTTTTCTATATCGCTTAAAGGAAACAAAACTTTTTCAAGTTGCGATTGACTTAATTGATTTAAAAAATATGATTGGTCTTTGTTTAAATCTTTTGCTTTCAAAAGATAAGTTTTATGATTTTTATGCTCAGTTTTAGCATAATGTCCTGTTGCAATAAAATCTGCACCAATTTTTTTTGCAAACTCTAAAAACGGTCCAAACTTAATTTCTCTGTTGCACAAAACATCTGGATTAGGGGTTCGACCTTTTCTGTATTCTTCCAAAAAATTTTCAAAAACTCTGTCGTAATATTCCTTAGAATAATTTACGGTGTAATAAGGTATTCCAATTTTAGAGCAAACCCTTTTAACATCATAATAATCCTCTTCCGCTGTGCAAGCACCGTCATCAGATGTTTCTTCCCAATTCTTCATAAAAACGCCAATAACATTATAACCCTGTTCTTTCAATAGCACTGCCGCAACTGAACTGTCAACGCCACCACTCATTCCACAAACTACTGTTTGCATATACACATCACCCCGTCATTAAATTTATTTGTAATTTTACAACAAACTATATCATTAATTTTAATATTTTCATCAAATTTTATATAGCATTTCACAAAATATTCACTATGACCAACATAATATTTAAGATTATCTATTTCAACTTCTTCTTCAATCAAAACATTTTGTAATATATGATTTAATTCTAATTTTTCAAAATAATCAAATTCTAATTTTTTCATTAAATCAATAACTCGTTTTTCTCGTTCTTTTTTAACTGAATTTAAAACTTGAGGCATTAAACTTGCTTTTGTTCCTTCACGCATAGAGTATGGAAAACAATGCACCATAAAAAAACCTGCCGAACTTAAAGTGTTCAAACTTTCTTGAAAATCTTTTTCAGTTTCTGTTGGAAACCCAACAATTAAATCAGTTGTAATTCCCGCATAAGGAAAATATTTTTTAATTAATTTAACTTTATCAAGATATTCTTCTTTTGAATAGTGCCTATTCATATCTTTCAAAACTTTAGTGCTTCCACTTTGCAAACTCAAATGAAAGTGTGGACAAAAATTTTTGATTTTAACAAGTCTTGACAAAAATTCATCATCAATAACATTCACTTCTAAACTGCCAAGCCTAATCCTTGATTTTATTTCTTGTAAACTTTCTATTAATTCTATCAAACTTGGCTTATAATCACTAAGATTTATTCCAGTAAGCACAATTTCGCCACAAGTACTACTCAATCTTTCAGCCTCTTTCAAAACACTTTGCATATTCCTTGACCTGCTTCTTCCTCTAACAAAAGGAATAATACAATATGAACAAAAATTGTTGCATCCGTCTTGCACTTTCAAATATGCTCTAACTCTTTGGCTTGAGCTTTGCATATCATCAATATATTCTTTCGGTAAAGGTTTTACATCAACAAGACTTTTATCTATCAAATTTAAAATTTCAGTTTTGTAACCATTTCCAACAACAACATCAACACCCAAATTTTCAAATTGTTTAGAATTTTTTTGACTAGCACATCCACAAACAATTATTTTTGCATCTTGATTGTATGCACGACATCTTGCAACTAACTGCCTACTTTTTCGTTCGCCTTCGTTTGTAACACAACAAGTGTTCAAAACATAAACATCAGAAAATTCTAGTTTGTTTGTAGTATCATAACCTTTTTCTTTAAGCATATTAATCAAACTATCACTCTCATAAAAATTAACCTTGCAACCTAAGGTAAACACACATATTTTCATCTCTTCACCCACTCATTAAGCAAAAACATAACAACACTAGTCAAACTTATACTTGCAGTTTCCGCCCTCAAAATTCTGTTCCCTAACGACACTTGCTTAACATTATTTAACTTAGAAATTTTCTCGTTTTCTCTTTCACTAAAGCCACCTTCACTTCCAACAATGATTGCAACATTACTGACAAGTTTTCCTTCACAATTAAAAAAATCCTCTTTTTTTAATTCTTCATTAGATTTTTCATAAGCAAAAATAACTTTATCAAAATTTTTAAGTTTTTCAATCATTTCATCAAAACTCAAAATATCACTTATTTCAACTTTTTTGCTTCTTCCACATTGTTTCAAAGCCTCAATACTAATTTTTTCAAGCCTTGCCAACTTCGTAGTATTTTTTTTCACTTGGCAAAATTCACTTTCAAATGGAACAAAATTTTTAACTCCAAGTTCTGTTAATTTTTGAATAATAAATTCAAATTTTTCTCCTTTCACAAGTGCTTGAAACATCGTAACATTTGAAATAGTTTCACTGTTATTATCTTTCATATCAACAACTTTTAAAACAATATATTTTTTGCAAATTTCTTTAATTTTGCAAAAATAATCTGTTCCCGAGCCGTTTATAACACAAATTTCATCGCCGATGTTGTATCTTAAGACATTTACTATATGATTGAATTCATAACCATCAACATTAAATTGCTGACCTAATTCAAAACTTTTTTCACTTTCAATAAAAAATTTCCTAGCCATAGAAAAATTATAATCATTTTTGATGTTATTAGCAATATTTTTAACATAAAAAGAAAAAAATAATAGCATTAACTATTATTTTTCTATCTTTTTGGTTGCCCCACAACTTTCACACTTCCCAGTATTATCAATCGCACTTCCACAATAATCGCAAATTTTTGATTTGTCTTTTTTTGTTTCTTTTTCATTCAAATTTTGCATATTTTGAAAAGTTTTTTGTGCAGTTTTTATATTACTTTTTGCGTTTTTAAACACAAAAACGGCAATTATAATAAACACAACAAAAAATACCGAAACAAAAATTATTGGAACAAGAAAAAACATATCCATATTCTACCTCTTTAATATTATACAAAATTAAACGACTTTTGTAAACTAAAATATTAAATTTTACAAAAAAGACCCTCATGGGTCTTTTTTAAAGTTTATTTAGTTTCAAAACATAATCACGATATTTCTGATAACTTCCATCACTAACATTTGAAGCAATTTCTTGCAAACTATCTTTAGTCTTTTTGTCTAGTGATTTTGGAAATTCCGTTGTAATTGTAACAAACAAATCTCCATAAGAATCTCGTCTTAACATTTTAACGCCTTTACCTTTAAGTTTAAAGACTGTGCCAGATTGTGTAAGTTCTGGTATTTTTAAAGCAACAATTTCATTCACAGTAGGCACTTTAACTTCTCCGCCAAGCATTGCAACCGTAAAAGGTATAGGAATTGTAATGTAAAGATTACAATCTTTCCTTGTTAGCAATTCATGTGTGCCAACGGTTAAGATAATATTCAAATTTCCATTAGGTCCACCATTTAGGCTAGAGTTTCCCTCGTTTCTTAAAGTTAAAATTTGACCATCATTAACCCCAGCCGGAATATTTATGGTCATAGTCCTTGCTCGCTTGTTATAACCTTTTCCTCCGCAAGAAGAACATTTTTCCTTGATAATTTTTCCAGTTCCTCCGCACTGTGAACAAGTTGTAACATTAACCATTTGACCAAACAATGTATTTTGCACTTTTTTAACTTGACCCGTTCCGCCACAAGATGAACAAGTAGTAAATTCTTTTCCGTTTTTTGCTCCAGTCCCTTTGCAGTCATCACACGATTCTATTCTGCTAATAGAAATTGATTTTGACCCACCAAGGCACGCTTCCTTGAACGAAATGTTAATTCTTACATTTATATCTTCACCTTGAGTTTTGCTACTAGCCCTTGCGCCATTACCACCAAATCCAGAAAACATATTAAAAATGTCTTCAAAACCGCCAAATCCAGAAAAGCCTCCACCAGCATTAGAGCCGAAGCCTTGAGGACCCTCACTTGAGCCAAATTGGTCATAATTAGCCTTTTTTTGAGGGTCAGAAAGACATTCGTAGGCTTCGTTAATTTCCTTAAATTTTGTAGCTGCGTCCTCGCTTTTATTAAGGTCGGGATGATATTGTTTTGCTAATTTTCTGTAAGCCGATTTTATTTCATCACTGCTAGCGTTTTTATCAACACCTAAGGTTTCATAATAATTTTTTGCCATAATAAATCCTATTCAGTTTTATAATCGCCGTCTTTAACATCAATGTTATCGCCAGCATTGTTACCTGTTTGATTTTCGCCTTGGTTGTTTCCAGCATTTTGACCAGCACCAGCGTTAGCACCAGCATTTTGGTAAAGTTTAGAGAAAACTTCATTTGAAATTTGAGTTAATTTTTCAAGTTCTGCTTTGATTTCATCAATATTTTCACCAGCAAAAACTTTTTTGCTTTCTTCAATTTCAGCATTTAATTTTGTTTTATCTTCTTCACTAATTTTATCGCCGTTTTCTTTA
Source organism: uncultured Clostridia bacterium (assembly GCA_934747965.1). Classification (GTDB taxonomy): domain Bacteria; phylum Bacillota; class Clostridia; order Christensenellales; family UBA1242; genus UBA7868. The sequence continues at coordinate 70,629 of CAKVHI010000006.1, read as the reverse complement.
AGCATTTTTTCAATTTGGAATACAAAGTTGTCAGCGTTATTTTTTGTATCAACAAGTTCTCTGCGTTTTTTATCTTCCTCAGCAAATTGTTCTGCTTCTTTAATCGCTTTGTCAATATCTTCTTCTTTTAGATTTGTAGAAGCAGTAATAGTTATGTTTTGTTCTTTGTTAGTTCCCAAATCTTTTGCAGAAACTTTAACGATACCATTTGCATCAATATCAAAAGTAACTTCAATTTGAGGAACACCACGAGGTGCAGGTGGAATATCTGTTAAACTAAATCTTCCTAAAGTTTTGTTTCCAGAAGCAAATTCTCTTTCACCTTGAAGAACATGAATATCAACACCTGGTTGATTGTCAACAGCAGTAGAGAAAATTTGACTTTTCTTTGTAGGAATAGTTGTGTTTCTTTCAATTAATTTTGTGAACACTCCGCCTAATGTTTCAATACCCAAACTTAATGGAGTTACATCCAAAAGCAAAACATCTTTAACTTCGCCAGCCAAAACGCCACCTTGAATTGCGGCACCAATAGCAACACATTCGTCAGGGTTAATACCTTTGAAAGGTTCTTTGCCCATAAATTCTTTTACAGTTTCAACAACTGCAGGAATACGAGTTGAGCCACCAACAAGAATAACTTTATTAATATCATTTTTGCTTAGTTTTGCATCATCTAAGGCTTGAGTCATTTTTGTGATTGTAGATTTAACCAAATCTTCAGTTATTTGGTCAAATTTAGCTCTTGACAAATCATATTCAAGATGTTTTGGACCTGTGCTGTCAGCAGTGATATAAGGCAAATTGATATTAGTTTTAGTTGAAGCACTTAAATCAATTTTTGCTTTTTCAGCAGCTTCTTTAAGTCTTTGCATAGCCATTTTGTCATTTCTTAAATCAATATTGTTTTTAGATTTGAAATCTTCAACCAAAAGGTCAATAATTCTGTTATCAAAATCATCACCACCAAGCCTATTATTACCAGCGGTTGCCAAAACTTCAAACACACCATCGCCAATTTCCAAAATAGAAACATCGAATGTGCCACCACCAAGGTCATAAACCAAAATTTTTTGGTTTGCATTTTCGCCTTTATCAAGCCCGTATGCAAGTGCTGCAGCAGTTGGTTCGTTAATAATTCTTAAAACATTTAAACCAGCAATTTTGCCTGCATCCTTTGTTGCTTGACGCTGACTATCAGTAAAGTAAGCAGGAACAGTGATAACTGCATCTGTAACTTTGCTTCCCAAATAACTTTCTGCATCTTGTTTTAATTTTTGAAGAATCATAGCAGAAATTTCTTGAGGTGTATAGTCTTTTCCTTGAAGTTTAACTGTATAATTTGTTCCCATTTCTCTTTTAATAGAAAGAACAGTGTTTTCACTGTTGGCAACAGCTTGTCGTTTTGCAACTTGACCAACAAGTCTTTCTCCATCTTTTGTAAAACCAACAACACTAGGGGTTGTTCTATCGCCCTCTGCATTTGCAATTACTGTTGGCTTTCCACCTTCCATAACTGCAACGCAACTGTTTGTTGTTCCTAAGTCAATACCAATAACTTTTCCCATAATTAAATAAAATCTCCTTCATTTTGTTTCAAATCTATTAAATTTGAATATTTATTAATAAAATCGAATAATAATTCAATTTTGTTAATCATTTTAAATTTTTTATGCAAATTTTTGCATAACTAAAGCATAAGTCTAAGACAATTTGTTTATTTTAACAACCGAATGTCTTATCACTCTGTCGCCCATTTTATATCCATCTTGAAAAACTTCCAAAATTTCATCGTCTTGTTTGTCGGGGTCTGTTCCCATCATCACCGCATTATGAAAATTAGGATTAAATTGTTGATTTTCAGCCTCTATTTTGGTAACATTAAGTCCCAAAAGTCCGTCCAAAAATTGTTTTTCAATAAGGTCTAAACTTTTTAAAAATTCTTCATCTTTAACAAGCATTTTAGCACTTTTAAAACTATCTAAAACTGGAAGCAATTTGTTAATTGCAAAAATAATTCCGTCTTCTTTAACCTTAATCATATTAGCATCTGTTCGCTTTCTGTAATTATCAAACTCAGCTTGCAAACGTTGTAAAGTTTCTTTAAATTCTTCTTCTCTGCAATTTTCAACTTTTTCAGTTTCAACGCTATCATTTTCATCCACAATACAATCTTCTTCTTTGCTTTCTAAATTGTTTTTATGCTCAAAATTTTTGTGTTGTGAATGATGATGATAAGAATCATGCTTAGAATTTTCTTTAAAAGTTTTTTGGTCAAAATTTTTTGTCATAATTTCCCTCGTTAATCATCATTTTTTTTGTTATCCTCTAGATTTATGATAAAGTCATCAAAATATTCTAACGAATAGTCATTTTCACACGGATTATAATTATAAATCAAATCAAAATCTTCAATCATAATTTCTCTTCCTTATCAGTTTCAATTTAGAATTTAATTATTCATCATCATTTCCATTGTCGCAACCTTTGCATCCATTGCAATTTCCATCACATTTTTTATCCATAATAATACCCTCCTTTTCAAGTTTATTCAAATTTTTCATCTCATCAACAATATATTTTAATGCCCCTGCTATCTTAGCATAATCCATCCTTTCCGGACCTATCACACCAATTTGCGCAACGGCATTGCCGTTAATATTGTATTGAGCCTTTATTACAGAACAAGAGTTTAAATCAAAACTATTATTTTCTTCGCCAATCGAAAAAGTAATTTCATCAGCACAATCACAATCAAAAAGTTTGTCAAGTTTTTTTTCATCTTCCAAAACATCAAGCACCTTTTTTGCATTGTCAATATTTGAATATTCTGGATTTTGCAAAAGTTTTGTTGCTCCTCTAACCGAAAATTCTTTAGAATTTTTTTCCGACAAATCAATCAATCCGTCAATCAAAACATTAAAAATACTTTCATATTCTTTAATTTCATCATCTAGGGTAGAAACCAACTTTTTCATTGTTTTTAACATACAAAAAATTGTTTTACCCATAAATTTGTTGGTTAAAAAATTGCTAGCATCCACACAGTTTTGCTCAGAAACAACACCTTCAAATTTAATATTATTATTAATCACACCCGTAGGAGTTGAAATTAACAATAAAATTGAATTATCAATCAGCGGAATTAACTTTATGTTTTGAACAATTAAATTGTCAAAACCATTAAGTTTTACAACCGTAGGACAATTTGTAATTTCGCTTACCGTTTTTGCAATCTGCCCTATTATATCACTTAACATATTAGAGCGTTTAGAAAACAAATCTTTAATTATGCTTAATTTTTTTTTGCTAAATTTGTTTTCTTTCATAATTTCATCAACATAAACCCTATACGCCTTGCTTGTTGGAACTCTTCCACTTGAAGTGTGAAGTTGTTTTAAAAGCCCCATGGCTTCAAGCGTGTTAAGCTCGCTTCTGAGCGTTGCCGTGCTAACATTATGAAGATGATTTGTTTGAACAGACAAGCTTGTTATTGGAAGCGCCAAACGAATGTAATCTTCGATTGATGAAAACAAAATTTCTTTTCGTCTTTCTGTTAGATTTACTCTTTCCATAAATTCCTTTTAAATTTTAGCACTCTTGCTTCAAGACTGCTAGCACTATTATATGCTAAGTTTTAAGCAAAGTCAACCATTAGTGCCAAATTTTTTAAAAATTTTAAAATTTTTTTATTTAAACAAAAGCAACAAGAAATTAACAAAATTAAGTTACTAATTTTTTCAACAAAAAAACACAAACTTAATTGTGTTTTTCATTAATCAAAAATTTTAATCAAATCAAAATTGTTACTATTTCCAACCATTGTAATGCAATAAGGTTTTGTAAACAATTTTTTTGCACTTATATTGATATCATCAAGGGTTATTTTTTCATATTCTTTTATCATTGACTTTTTTGAACAAATTTTCTTTCTGTAGCGTAATTGAGTTGCAACAGTAGTTGCCTCTCCACTAGGGCTGTCTGACCTTAATTTTATTGACGAAATTAAACTGTTTTTAGCGTGATTTAATTCTTCAATCGTAAAACCTTTTTCACAAACCTCGTTCAAAACTCTTCTTATTGTCTTTAACGCTAGTTTCACTTTATCTAAACTTGTTCCCAAACTTATTGAAAACATCCCCGAAATTTGTGCCACATCATTAAAAGAATTTATTGTGTAAACAAGCCCCAACTTTTCTCGCACTTCTTGAAAAAGCCGGCTTCCCATAGAGCCACCAAGCATGAAACTTAAAAGATTATTTACAATAAGCGGTTTTCTTTCAAACCTATTAGGAGAAACAAAAGAAATCATAAGTTGAGCCTGATTTGTGTCTTTAACAACAATTTTTGCACTCTTTTTTATGTTAAAACTGCAAGCATTTTTTGTTTTATTATCTTGTTTGAAATTTTTTTGGTCAAAAAATTGCTCAAAATATTTTTCTGTCAACTTCAAAACATTTTCAAAATTAACGTTGCCAGCAAAACTTAAAATAATATTTTCTGGAGTATATCTCTTTTTTAAGTAATTTAAAATTTGTTCACGAGTTATTTTTCTAACCCCATCAATATCTCCTGCAATATCATGAGCATAAGGAGTGTTTTCGAAAAATAATGAATTCATTGCCATTTCACACACAGAATCGGGCTTATCTTGATACATTTTAATTTCTTCAACAACAACTTCTTTCTCACGCTCAAGTTCCTTTTTATCAAAAATTGAATTGAAAAACATATCACTCATAATTTCAACACTTTTTTCCAAACTTTCGCCCGTACCATAAGTGTAGTAACAAGTTGTTTCTGTGCTTGTGTAAGCATTTGATTGAATTCCAAATTCATCAAATTCTTTAACAATGTCAAAACTAGAACGCTTGTTTGTTCCCTTAAAAAACATATGTTCAATTAAATGGCTAATTCCATAATCTTTTGGATCATCTTCATAAGCACTTCCTGTAAATACAAACATTTTGAACGAAACACCTTCAAAACCTTTCATAGAATTTACTGCGACTGTAAGGCCACTTGGCATAGTTTTTGATTTTATCATAATTTCCTCTTAAAAATAGTATAAATATATTTTTATTTTCTATAAACATTTTTAAACTTTAAAAAACTTTTTTGCAAATTATTTTTAAAGCAAAATATCACATTCAAGGTTTAAAGTTAAAAAGTTAATATATTATATCAAATTTAATCAAAATTTCATAACAAATTATGCTTTAATTTATTTTTAAGTTTTACAAAAATTTTGAAACTATGCTATTGTTTCACTAACCGTGGTCAAATTAAAACCTTTTTCTTTATAAAATTTTATTATTTCAGGAAGGGCTTTCAAAGTATGTGCTGTTGGATGCATCAAAATAAGGTCGCCATTCTTTGGATTTTTTGTTGCTCTTGAAAAAGCCAAACTACTATCCTTATCTCGCCAATCTATTGTGTCTTTTGTCCACATAATAGTTTTATATCCAAGGTTATTGGCAATTTCTAAGGTTTTAGCATTATAACTTCCGCTAGGAGGGGCAAATAAATTCATTTCAACATTAACAAGTTCTTTTATCAATTTATGTGTTATGTAAATTTCTTCCTGATTACGCTCATCAGACAAATATTTATGGTCTTTGTGATAATATCCATGATTCGCAATTTCATGACCATCCTCTACAATTTTCTGCAATATCTCTGTGTTAGAATTTGCCCAAGTGCCTCCCACAAAAAAAGTAGTTTTAACTTCTTCATTTTTCAAAACTTCAAGCATAGGTTCAATAAATTCAGTGCCCCAATAAACATTAATCATCAAACTGACATTATTTTTTTCAGCATTACCTCTATAAACTGCTTCGAGATTTGTTTTATTTGCAAAAGCTGACTTTACACCCCCAGTAAAAGCCAAAAAGAACATTCCTACAATCAGTGTTATCAAAATTGCATTGGTAACAACAACTTCCAAGTTTTTTTTAAAATTAATTTTTTTCATACAATAAATTATTAAATTTTTTAAAAAATTATTACACTTTGTTTGGCAAAATCATTTTCATTTGGTATACTTAAATAGATTTGGGAGTCTTTATGAATATTTCATCATTATTAATCAAAACAAGTTTAATTTTTTATATCCTTGCCGTTGTCTGTTTTTGTGCCTTTTGTGTGATTTTGCTTTGGTATTTAGTTTCTGAAAAGAAAAATAAAAACAATGTTCAAACAAAATCTTGGACAATAGAAAGTGCCAAAAAATTTTTGGAAAGCAACAACATAAATATAAAAGAAAGTTCTAACGAAAAAGTTGTTGAAGCCAAAAAATCAGAAATTATTGGCAAAACAGATTCATCAGAAAAGCCAAAAAAAGTTCAAGTTGCATCTGCCCCCGTAAAAAAAGCACCCGCAAAAAAAGAGAACGCAAAAGTTGCACCAAAAACAAATAGTAAGTCTGAAAAACAAGATTAAAAAATAAAAAGTTTAAAAAGTTTATTTTAAAAAATTAGTGCTAAAAATATATAAAGTTTTAAAGTTAATACAAAACACACTTATAAAACTACAAAAAAAGGTAAAATTTTAAAAATTAATTTTACCTTTTTTATTGAAAATCAAATTTAATCACAACAAATCTAATATAATTTGATTTAAAACTTTAAAACCTAAATCGGTTGCTTTCAAAAAATTATTTTCGAGTTTTATGAAAGAGTTTTTTTCAAAAAATTCAATCTCTTTTGCTTTGCAAATTTTTAAATCTTCATTAAATTTAGCTTTAAATTCATCCAAATTTATGCCCGATGTTTTTCTTAAACCTAGCATTATAAATTCTTCTTTTTGCTCTGATAAACTTAATTTTTGTATGCTTTTAATAGGTTTTTTATTATTTCTTAAAGATTGATAATAACTTTCAAAATCAGAAAAATTTTCAAACCTACTTTCTCCTATTTTGCTATGTGAATTAAGACCTAACCCAAGATAGTCATCCAAATTCCAATAAGCCAAATTGTGTTTGCACTCTTGACCCGCTTTTGCAAAATTAGAAACTTCGTATCTATAAATATTATTTTTTGTTAAAAATTTGTTGCAATAATCAAACATTTTTAGTGTTTTTTCTTCACTTGGCAAACAAAATTTTTTGTTTTTAATCATCAAATATAATGGTGTATTTTCTTCCAAAATCAAACTATAACATGAAATATGTACAATATCAAGTTTTTTTAATAGTCTAAGAGTGCTTTTAACATGAAACAATCTTTGATATGGTAGTCCAACCAAAATGTCTGCGTTTATATTATTAAGACCAATCTCTTTTGCAATCTTAACAGAATTAACAAAATCATCTTTTGTGTGAATTCTGTTTATTTTTTTAAGCAACTTGTTGCTTGCGCTTTGAAGCCCAAAACTTATTCGATTTATTCCAATCTGTTTATATTTTGTTGCCTTATTCTTGTCAAAACTATTCGGATTTGCTTCTATTGTTATTTCACAGTTTTCATCCAAAACAAAATTTTCTTTTATCTTTAACAAAATTTTTTCTATGCATTGTGCATCCAAACAACTTGGCGTTCCACCACCTATAAATATAGTTTTTATAATATAATCCTTGTTTTGATTTAGTTCTATTTCTCTAAGCAAAAAATTAACATAATTTCTTTTCTCTTTTAATGTTGCTTTTTTTGAAACAAAATTGCAGTAATAACACTTACTTTCACAAAACGGAATATGCACATATAAACTGAGTTCTTTTGCCATAGTTTTATTTTAGCATAAATATTGATTATTTTTTACAAATTTTTAATAGTTTTCTAAAACTTTTAATGTATATATCATTTTTCTTTTTTCAATAATTTTGTAAAAAAATAAATATTTTTTAAAAAAATATAAAAATTGGTTGATTTTATTAAAAATATGTGATATTATAAGGTTGTAACGATGTTACAAAAACATAAAAAAGATTAATATAAAAAATAATCAACTTCCTGTTGATTATTTTTTATTAATATTAGCAAATTTTATAACAATTCTAAATTTTTTTTAAACACCTTTTTAAAATCAGATATGTTTTTCATTCCTTCCCTAATTTCCAATGTAGCAGGGCTTTCTGTTTGAGTTTTTATTATAATAGAATCTCCTAACAAATCACAAGTCATGTCTATTATTCTGCTCTTTCTAAATTTGTCAAGACTTTCAGCCAAGTTGACAATCACAGCAAGTTTTTTTACAGCATCAATATCTTCTTCTGTTAATAAATTCTTATATCTAACCCATTCAGACAAATTAAAATCGTCAAGTTTTGTACAAAGCAAAATAAAAGCAGCAAGAACAATATCTCTATGACTTGCACCCATAATGTGCGAATTTAAAACAATGCTGTAGCCTGCTCTGTTTTTTTCGTAGAAATTAACACGCATACCACAATTATACAAATTAGAAGCAATTCTTAATGCTTTAACATAAGTTCTTGGAAGTTTGTGAAGCACTTTAAGTTGTTTGTATAATATAACTGTCAAGTAATACACATGAGCGTTATTATTAGGTTTTGGTGTGTAAAATTCGTTGATAATATCAAGTGAATTTCCCAAAATATCAGGATAAGGCTTGTCTGTTAAACTTGGATTAGCCAAATAATGAAGTTCGCCTTCACTAAAATCTAGTTTTGAAGCATAAAGTGTTGAATAACTAAACACTTCAAAAATGGCTTTGTAAATTGCAAGACTGCAAGCAAACAAGTCTGCCCTGTCTTGAGAAATACCTTTGATTTTTTTAGATTTGTCAAGATCTAAACCAGACACGAAATTATAAGTCAAATCAAAGTCTGATTTGTTTAATGCATACATATTTTCAATATCTAGTGGATATTTTGTTAACTTCCTGGCAAGTTTTGAAATACTTAAAAAATATTTTCCCATTCCAATAACAGAAACCTCGGGTTCGATATTTTTAAGCCAACTTATTTTTGAAAGTTCATTAATAAAGAATTTGTAAACTTTGTCTAGCATTTCATTTGGTGCAACATTTTCAAGACCTAATTTTTTAAGAGTGTTCAAAGTTCCATACTTTAAAACTGATTTTTCAAAAACACTACGCTTTGAAAAATTCAAAATAACTGTGTCTGTTAAGTTAACACAAAACAAAATTCCTCTTGAAACATCAACACTGTTTATTGCCGCAAAATAAAAGCCATTAACTTCTTCTTCCTCGGTCATTTCTTTAAATTTTAAACCGCATTTTGCATAAATTTGTTCGTAAAAACTAACTTCGTTTTTAAAATCATAAAAATCTCTGTGGCTTAAACAAGTTATTTCAACAACTTCGTAAGCATCGCATAAGCTCTTAAAACTTTGGCATATTTCAATAGTTTCGTTAATTTTTGGTGCCTTGATAATTTCATCTTTGTCCATATCATCAACAAAATTAATTGGTTCATTAACTTGATTTAAGACTACAACAGAGTTTTTAACAACACTCGCAATGGTTAATTTAATATTTGTCATATCAAGTTCAATAACTGCTATGTTTTTCATATAATTCTTCCTTTATCAATATTTGCAAACAAAAAATGTTTGTCAAATTTAGTTTATTAATCTTTATTATTCTCAATAAGTTTGTCTACTTTTTCAATATTTTCTTCATCAATAGGCAAACATTCACTTGCTGTTGCTTTTTTGCAAACAATCGCTTTGGCAAGCCCTGCACAATCGCCATATCCACAGGCCCCGCAATTAAAACCAGCAAGAAGCCCTTTAACTTCATTTTCCAAATCTTTGGTTGATTTCATAATATCTCCTAAAATCTATGTTTATTATATCATATAAAAAAATTTTTTCAACCTTTTTTAATAAATTATTTAATGTTTTTTTACAAAACACATCATATTTTAAACAAATAATTACTGGTTTTTATTAAACAAAGTTCAAAATTTTTAATTAAATTCATTAAAACTTAGAAAATAAAGTCCGAAATTATTAAGCGACAATGACAAATCAAAATTTTTTGTAAACATTCTTGATTTTTTGCTGTCTAATAAGCAAGCCGACAAACAATTTAAATATTTAGTGTGGTATTCATCAATCTTAGAAAAAATATTGTTATAGGCTTCATGCTGTTTTTCTTCAAGCATTTTTTCAAGTTTTTGCTTGTCAAGCAAATTTTTTGAAGCCTTTATTTTCTGTTTTAATTTCATTTCATCATTAAATGCAACCATGCTCATATATTTAAAATCTTCTATCTCTTCTATGTTTTGTTTAAATCCACCCAAAAAAGAGATTATATCACAAATTTTTGTTCCGAATTTAATTTTCAAAACACCACTATTTTTAATACTCCCTCCAAAAACACTAACAAGCGTTTCGGTTTGGCACTTTCCACTTAAAGCATTAAATATATTCAGCAAATCAAACAAAGTTAATCCATTTTTATTTTGTAATGAAATTATAACTAATTTTTGCGTGTTTAAAAAACTTTTTTTGTTTTTAAAGATTGATTTATACATATTTTTATCTTGCCTATTGCAACAAAATAAAATCTTTTTATAACCACACTTTTTTGAAATCAGATTCAACACTTCTTTGATGCTACTTTCGTGATTAGTGATGATAGTTTTATTGTTAAAAACAAAGGGCAAATCATAAGCATTAACAATCAAAGTTTTTTTTGTTTTTTTGACTAAATTTGATGCAAAATCATAACAAGAAACTAATCCAAAATTTTCACAGATGTTAATTAAATCATCTTTATTTTCTAGTTTGGGTTTTTCAAAAAAAACTTGTTTTCTTTTAAAATCATTTTCAATTTCTATGTAATAAACAAGTTCATTTTTTATATCTTTATCAAGTTTAACACCCAAAACTTTACCACTTATAGGGCTAAAAATTTTTTGGTTGTTTTTTTGCATCAAAACTTGTCCTTCTTCAACATAATCACCCGTTTTAATTAAAATATCAAAACTTAAATTTAGCAAATAATTGCTTACAAAAACTTTGTTTGGTGCAAAAGTTTTTATTTCAAAATTATCAACTTTAAAATTTTTTATTCTAAATTTCCTCATAGTAAAATTATAACAAAATTTCAAGAACAAAATCTACTATTTTTAAGTTTTCTACAATTTTTAAAGAAAAAATTATTTTTTATTTGGCTTTTTCGCTTTCGTTTTTGTTTTTTTATTGTCAAATATGAAAAAACTTGCCCCTTGAAACAAGCCAAGGGCAACCAAAAAAACGCCAAACAAACTTTTTAGTGTTGTTGTGTTAATTGAATTTGCAATCAGCGAGCCAAGCACTGAAAATGCCACACCTGAAAGAATTAATGGAAGGGCAACTTTAAAATTAATCAATTTGTTTTTTGCATGGATTATTATTGAAATTATTGCCATTATTGAAAAAGAAATCAAATTTATTGCTTGACTTTCAATTTGATTTAACCCACCAAATATTGTAAGAAGAGGAATTAGTAATGTGCCTCCGCCCATTCCCATTCCACCCAAAATTCCACCAATTAACCCAAACAAAATTAATAAAAATTCCATAATTTCCCTTTATTTTTTAACCCATAAGTTTCTAAAACATTAATTTTATTCCCGCCACGATCATAATAAAGGCAAAAACAAATCTTAAAGCCGTGTTATTTATTTTTTTTAAAGCAAACGAGCCTATTATTCCACCTAATATAACACCTACTGTTGTTAAAGCCAAATTTGAAAATTCAAATCCGCCTTTTGTTATATAAATTATTGAACTGGTTATACTTAATGGTAAAATAATCAATATTGCGGTTGCATGTGCCACTTTTTCTTCAAGACCTAACAAAAATATTAGCACAGGAACGACAATCATTCCGCCACCGCCACCAAAAAAACCGTTTACAAAACCAACAAACACACCGCTAATCAAACTAATTATTATTAAAGATTTTTTAGACTTTGAATTTGACATATTAAAAATTTTTAACAAAAAAAATATTTTTATAATTAAATTTATTTGCAAAAAATTTATATTTAATATATACTTAGTTAGTTAATCAAATTAAAGGAAGTTATTATGAAAAAAATTACAACAAATATTAAAAAACAATTTCTAATTTCAATTTTAGTTTTATTGCTAGTTTTTACAAGTTTTATGGGTGTGCTTTCTTATGTGGGCATATCCAAAAATGAAGTTTTTGCAGATGTTGCATCCTATAAACAAATTAGCATACCAAATTCAGATTTTACTAGCAACACTCAATCGGGTTTATCTAAGCCTAATTCATTTACCGCCGTTGGCTCTGAAAACAGCACAGTAAGCGGGGTTATTGATGTTGATGTTAATAAATTCAATGATTATAAAGAAGATTATAAACTAGACTTTAACCCATCAAAACCAAAAGTTTGCGAAGATAACAAAATTTTGATGATAAACAACAAAAATTTAAAATCTAGTTATGGTTATGAATCATCAACATTTAACCTAGAAAAAAATAGTTATTATTTTGTTAGTTGCTTAGTTTACACTCAATTTGAAACTGATGGCATTGCAAGTTCTGCTAGTTTGTATCTTTCAAATGAAACACTAGACAATCTTGAAAACAGCAAGATGGAAAATATTTCAACTCGTGGAAACTGGAAAGAATATCGTTTTTACATTCACACTAACGACCAAAGTCAAACTGTAAAATTTGTTATGTTTATTGGCTCTAAAAACAGCTACTCAAGCGCTGGCGCAGTATTCTTTGACAACATTAACGCATACAAATTGAATGAAAAACAATATTATAATGAAATTGGAAGCACTTTAACAACAAACAAAGTTATTACTTTAACAAATAAAGATGTTTCTGCTTCTAACGGAATTTTGAATGGGGACTTTGAAAACTCTGGCCTGGACTTTACAATTTCTTCTTCATCTTCAACAAGCACAGTTAACAATGTTGCAAAAGTTGTTGGTATTGGAAATAATTTTGACAACACAATCAATAATGTAGTTGACCCTACAAGTGCAAACAGAGCCAACAACACAAAAGCATTGTTAATTAGCCACTACAATTCAGCTTACACTGCTTTTGTATCTAATGACATTTTAATTGAAAGACATAAACTTTATAAACTTTCAATAGATGTTAAAACTTCAAGTTTCTCAAATGGCGGGGCTGAAATTAAACTTGAACAAAAAAATCCTTACAGCGAAGGATATAAATTTACACCAGCAAGCGTAAGTTTTTCAGGAGTTTCAACAAGCGACAAAACTAATGAAGCCACAAACGATTGGATTACCTACTCATTCTTTATTACTGGCAATGCTTTTAAAGATTCTTATGCTACTTTAACACTTGGCTTAGAAGAAAAAGCCATTGGTTATGTATTTTTTGATAACATCAAACTTTTTGAAATAACTTCAAAAGATTTTAGTAACAATTCATCAAGTTCAAATTGTAAAACTGCCGATTTTACTGGTTTTAGTGGAACAGACAGCATTACAAACAGTTCATTTAACAATATAGATTTTGAAACAACGAACGAAACTAGCCCATTCAAAGCAAAAGATTGGACTGTAACAAAAGATGATAACAGCAACAACTATAACGGAATTATTAATGAATATTTAGATTATCAAAATGTTTTTGTTATGGCAAACCAAGATGCTGGTTATCAAAGTTTAAAAAGCAGTAATTTTGCATTAACTGCTTCTACCCTAGAAACTAAAAAATACTACAAAATTAGTTTTGAAATTAACACAAATGCAATTTTGTTTAACGGCGTTGATGTTGTTGTTAAAAATTCAGACGGAAATTCTATTGGAAAATTATTTAATATAAACACAAATAATGCTTGGCAAACTGTAAGTTTTTATGTTTTAACTTCTACTAGCGATTTAGAGGCAAACATTACAGTAAGTTTAGGAAACAACCAAAAACAAGAAAAAGGCTATTGTTATATCGACAACTTCTCTATTGCCGATTCTACTGAAGAAGTGTTCAACAATATAACAAATTCTAATTTAACTCAAAAATGTGATTTAACAAAAATTGATTTTAGCCTAAGAAGCGAAAATAGCACAAACAAAATATTCTCTGCGGACAATTTCACAGGCACAAAAAATTCAAGCCTAACAGCCGAAATTGAAGCAGGTATTGTTAATATTAACACCTACCCTGCCGATGTTAGTGGAGATAACGATTATGTTTTGGTTATTCACAACAAGCAAGATGCTTATTACACTTTAAAATCAAATGGTTACAAACTTTCAAATGAAAATTATTACAAAATTACTGCAAGTGTAAGAACATATAACTTAAAACAAGATGATGCAAACAAACAATATGACGATAAAGGAAATCTTTATAAAATCGGTGCTAAAGTAAGTTTAAGTGGAATTAATGCTGAAATCGCAGAAATTCAAGAAAATGATAACTTCTCTACCTACACTTTCTTTGTTAGTGCAACAAATGATACAACAATTTATTTCAATTTAAGCCTTGGAAATGAAAATGCATTGACAAGTGGCTATGCATTCTTTGACAACTTAACTGTAAATCAAATTAGCGAAGATGCTTTTAATGAAGCCAAGAAAAATAAAACAGAAAATGACACAAAAACTTTAATAATTGGCGATACAAACACAACAAATAACGACAATAACAACAATCAAGATAATTCAAGCGCATTAAATTTTGACTGGCTTGTTGTTCCAAGTTTGATAATTGGTATTGCATTGTTAATTGCTATGATTGGCTTGTTAATCAGAAAAATTAACTTCAAAATGCCAGTTAAGGCAAAAGTTAAAGATTATGACAGAGCAAAAACTGTTGTGAAAGAATATGAAAAGCGTGAAAGAATAAAACAACGAGAAGAAAAACTAAACGAATTAAGAAAACGTTTAGAAGAGCTTGAAAATGAAATTCAACAAAATAAAAACGAATACAAAAACAGTAAATCTTTAAAACAAGAAATTAAAGAAGAACACGAAAAAGTTGATGCTAAGATTAAGCAATCTTACTCTGATGTAAACACTTTAGAAGCTAAAAACGAAGCCAAAAGGTTTAAACTTGAAGCTAAAAATAGGGTTAAACAATTAAGAAAAGAAAAATATCAAGCAAATCGTGAAGAATTAATGCAAAAATATCTTGAAATTGAAAAAGAAATTGATGCAATTCTTGAAGAAGAACGCCTACTTGTTGAAGAATGGAAAGCTTACAAAAAACAACTTAAGCAAGAGAAAAAAGAAAAAAGAGAAAAAAAGTTAAAAAATAAAAAGAAATAATAGTTAGCGAGAGGTTTAAAACCTCTCGCTTTTTAATAAATTATTAGAATATTTAATTGACAAATTTTATTATAATTGCAATAATAATAAAAATTAACAACAAAGGATAATTATGATTTATTTTGTCAGACATGGGTCAACAGACTGGAATGATTATGTAAATGAAAATGGAAAAATAGACCCTAAATGTCAAGGTCTTAAAGACTTAGCCCTAAATAACCATGGTTTAGAGCAAGCATATAAACTTAGAGAAACTTTAAAAGATGTTAAATTTGACAGAGTTTTGTCTAGCCCACTTTTAAGAGCAAGGCAAACTTGCGAAATTATATGCAACAAGAATTATAAAATTGAAACAGATTTAAGGCTTATTGAACGTGATTTTGGTGAATTTGAAGGCTTAACCAGAAAAGAATTTGATTTCACCGATTTTTGGAATATTAACTCTAAAACAAAATATACAAAAGCCGAAACAATCTCTAATGTTGAAAAAAGAGTTTTTAACTTGCTTGATGAATTAAGCAAAAACCCTAATCAAAATGTTTTGATTGTTTCTCACGGTGGTGTGGGACTTGTGTTTATGAGTTATTTTTTTGGCATTCCAAAAAATAGCAACTATATAAGCTTTGAACTTGGGCATGGTGGATATAGATGCTTTGATTTTAACCAAAAGATTAACCAACAAAATATTTAATAACACAAATATCCAAAACTACTTTACCAAAAAGTTTTGAATGAAATTTCTATAATCTTTAATAAACAAACAAACTATATTACCAACTTTTGACCTATAAAAAGATTATTAGTTTTTAAGTCATTTTTTTCTTGAATATAACTTGTGCTAACATTATATTTTTGTGCAATGCTTTTTAAATTATCAAGTGGTTTTACAACATATATATAAGCATTCTCGCATGAAATATAAAGTAAATCTCCTTCCATAATTTCATTTGACTGCAAGCAATTATCTTCTATTAACTTGCTCTCTAATGTTTTAAATTTTGTTGATACGCTTAAAAGCGTATCATCTTTTTTAACTTTATAAATAAAATTTTTGTTTTTTATTACTTTAATTTCCATAAAAACTCCTTAGAATTATTATATTTTGAAAAACATCACAATATAATTAATTATGTTTAAAAATTTGTTTAAAGCCGTTTTCATAATCACATTTTTTTCTATTTTAACTCGAATTATAGGCTTTTTTATTCGTATATTTATGAGTCGAACACTCGGTGCCGAAATTATTGGAATTTATCAAATTGCTTGCAGCATAATGGGAGTGTTCCTTACTATTGTTTCAAGTGGTATTCCTCTCACGATTTCAAGATTTTCGGCAACCTTTTTGGCTGAAAAAGACTACGTAAAAAGTAGTAAAACCATAACAAGCGGTACAATTATCTCTACTCTTCTTGCAGTTGTTATATGCATCTTCACTTTGATTTTTAAACCATTAATTATCAAACTTTCATCTTCAGAATTGGTAGTTTCAGTTTTAATCGCTCTTCTTCCTACCATAATTGCCACAAGTTTAAATGTTGGTTTTAAGGGCTATTTATGGGGATTACAAAAACATTTTGAAAACTGTCTTGTTGACTTTGTTGAACAAATCATAAAATTTGTTTTGATTATCGTTTTGGTTTCTTCATCGACAAGTGTTGAACAAGGCATTGTTTATTGTGCAATTTCTGTAAGTATAGCGTGTGTTGTTGCAACCACATTAAGTATGCTGTTTTATTTTAAAAACAAAGGTAGATTTTCTAACCCAAAAGGATATTTCAAACCTCTTTTAAAAAAATCAACACCAATAACTATGCTTAGAATAGCCTCAAGTTTGGGTGGAATGTTTATATCTTTTATTATGCCAATAATGCTTGTGCGGGTCGGTTACACAAGCGACCAAGCAATTTCACTTTTCGGAATTGCTCTTGGAATGACATTACCACTTTTATATCTACCTAACACCCTAGTAGGCTCGCTTTGCACGGCACTAATTCCAGATTTAGCAAAACTTAAAGCCGAAAATAATATGCAAGAATTTTCAAAAAAAGTTAAAACAAGTTTCGTTTTTTCAGTTTTTATTTCTTTATTCCTTGTTCCTTGTTTTTGTGCTGTTGGAAAAGAAATTGGTTCGTTTGTTTACAACAATGAATTAAGTGGAATAATGCTTCAATATTCAGCTATGATTATGCTTCCTATGGGAATAAATGATATTGCTTCTAGCGTTTTAAATTCTCTGGGTTTTGAAGTTAAAAGTTTTAAAAATTATGTATTTGGCAGTATATTTTTAATATTATCTATTATTCTGCTTCCAAAAAATTTTGGTATATATTCCCTTCTAATTGGCATGGCTGGTTCCCTTACTATTTCAGGCTTTTTAAACTTAAAAATGATTAAAAAAGAATTAAAAATCGAAAAAGTTATTTTAAAAGAAACTTTTGAAATGTGTTTATTTCTAATACCATCTATTTTAATAAATCAATTTACTTTCGGAATTCTTAGCAAATTCTTCACAACATTTTTCTCTATTGCGTTAAGTTCAATAATCGGTGCAGTATTTTTTGTTATTTTATGCCTAATCTTTAAAATCTTCACACTTAATGCTCTGCTTGTAAACTTCAAAAATATTAAAATTTTAAAGAAAAAATCAAAGAAGAAAAGTTAGAAAAATATTTATTTTGACTATTGACAGATATATTAAAAGTTTATATAATATTTTTTAGGTGAAATATGTATAAAAGAAATCAATACATCAACAGATTAAAAAAATTTTCAAACAAAAAATTAGTTGAAATTGCCACAATTTTGGGCTTAGAGCCAATGAATGTTACTGCAAAAACTTTTGTCGACAGAAAAAATAGATTTATTATTATTTGGAGAGAGGACAATAATTTTTCATTTCAAAAAAATGCTATTAATTTTTCTGCAATAACTTTAAAAGAATTTGAAGCATTTGATGATTTCGGAAAAGATTTGTCTGTTAAATATCGAAAAATTATGTCAAAATTTTTTCCAAAATACTCAAAAGATTACTCTGATTTTATAACTGTAGAAACAGAAAAAAAATATAAAGCAAAGTCAAACAAAAAAGTTTCTAAGGATGAAAATTTGTTCTAGTTTTAATATCTAACAAAAAAGAACACACTATAAATTTGTGTTCTTTTTTTATACTAATTTTTTAAACTTTTTTTATACCTTTAATAATAGAATACTTACAAAATATTTTGGATGTGTGGAACAATAATATGCTCATAACTTTCAGAAAAATAAACTAACAAATCTATCTCGACCAAAAGTTCTTCTTTTTTGTTAAGTTCAGAAAATGTTTTTATTTTTGTAATTTGCTCGCCTGCTTCTTCCATGTTTATATGATTAACCACAAGGCAAAAACGATTTTCAGTTTTTACCCAAAAGTCATCTAGTTCTTTAATTTTGTTTTTTACTTCTTCCGTATTTACATCCTCAGAATTTCTAACAATTTGAGCAAGTTCTGTGGCTTTTTCATTCAGTAGTTTTAAATTCGAGCTTAAATAAACATCTTCCCACACACATAAACCTATCAAAATCAAAAAAATAGATATTATTACAAAACCGCGCTTCACCAGTTATTACCACCTTCAAAAGTTGTTTTTAATGTTACATATTGCTTATTTTTTGGCTGTATATACATATTACCATCATTGTCTAGTGTAAAAATTAAAATATTTTTAATTTTACTTTCTCCTGCTCTTTTGATATTTCTCAAAATAAAGTTTTCATCCACTCCGCATAATTCCAAGTTTTCTTTAACAAGTTTTCCATCCGAAATAAGCATTGTGATTAACCTGTTTTCAGGCTTGTTTATTTGCAAATCTTCACATGTAACAGGAGTTGATGCAACTTTTGGAATTACAGTAATTTTACCATTGGTTTCAACGATTGCATATTCAATATCTTCAAAATTAAAGAAATTCAAATTTCTTAAACTTTCTTGAACATCGTTAAGGTTTAAGTTTAATTTTTTTAGATTTTCATAATCTATACCTTTTGGAGAAATAATTATAACAGGTTTACCGCTTATAACTTTTCGAAAAAACAGACTTTTTTGAATTAAAACTGAAATACCAAAATGTATCAACAAAAGCGTAATTAATGGAACAATTCCATGAATTAATGGAATTGCCGTGTCTGCCATAGGAAGTGTCGCCAAATCTGCGACAATCAAGGTTATGACAAATTCAAATGGTTGAAGTTCTCCAAGTTGACGCTTACCCATAAGTCTGAAAACACACAAAACAATTAAATAAATTATCACACATCTTGCAATTAATGTAAACATACATTAAATAATTTACATTTAAAAATTTTTTAAACAACTTTTGTTACAAAAAATCTGTTTAATTTTTAATGAAAAAAAACCACAAAAGTTGTGGTTCGTTTTAAAAATATGCAACCAAATTCGGACATTAACCGAATTTGGTTGCATTGTTAATTTTTTGATATAGTTTTTTTAAGTTAATTTTTAACAATTTCATATCCTTCTTTATTGTCTTTAATTGTGTATCCTAAATTTGTTATTTGATTTCGATATTCATCGGCTTTTGCAAAATCTTTTGATTGTTTTGCAAGCCATCTTAGTTGTGCAAGGTCCAAAACTTGTTGTGGAATGTTGCTTGATAATTTTTTGTTTTTAACTTCATCCAAAAATTTTTTAGCATCACATTTAAACAAACCTAGCAAACTATAAGTTTGTTTAATCGCATTTACATCTTCAATGCATGATTCGTTATTAGACTTTAATTTACTATTTATTGTCTTAAAATATCCAAACAAATTTGAAATTGCTTTTGATGTGTTAAAGTCATCGTCCATTGAGTTATTAAAATCTTCATCTATTTTCATATTTAGATTGTTTGACTTAAATTTACTTTCTACATTAAAAATTATCTGATAAAAATTCGTAAGTTGTTTTTCGGCTTCATCAAACAAACCGTCAACGATATTAATATCGTTTTTATAATTTGTTTGTAGCAAGGCAAATCTAATAACTTCATTATTATATTTTTCTAACAAATCATCCAAAAATATGCTGTTGTTGAGTGATTTACTCATCTTTTGACCATTGATTTTAACAAGACCATTATGAATCCAATATTTTGCAAATTGTTTGCCCGTTAATGCTTCTGTTTGAGCAATTTCATTTTCATGATGAGGAAACAACAAATCTCTTCCGCCACCATGAATGTCAATCTGCTCGCCAAGATTGTAATAATTCATTGCACTACACTCAATATGCCAACCCGGTCTACCTTTACCCCAAGGGCTCTCCCAAAAAATTTCATTAGGTTTGGCACTTTTCCATAAAGCAAAATCAAGCGGGCTATGCTTGTTTTCTAAATTTTCTTTTCTAACGCCATCTAAAGTATCCTCCAAATTTCTGTGGCTTAACTTTCCATACTCAGCAAATTTTTTTACATCATAGTAAACATCACCTTCAGGAGTTGAATATGCATATCCTTTTTCAATTAATTTGCCAATAAATTCAATAATTTGTGGGATAGTTTCAGTTGCCTTTAATTCTAGTGTTGGCTTGTCAACTGCAAGGTTTTTCATAGACTTATCTATTGCTTGCATATTTGTTTTTGCAAATTGAAGAGCATCAACACCAAGTTTTTGAGCATTCAAAATTATTTTATCATCAACATCGGTGTAATTTCTTGCATAAACAACATCATAACCTTTTTTTTCAAGATATTTGCGAATAATATCAAAGACCATTGCTTGAATTGCATGACCAATATGTGCCTTGCCACTTACGGTAATTCCGCAAGCATACATTTTAACTTTTCCATCTTCTAGTGGTTTAAATTCTTCTTTTTGTCTTGTTAAACTATTATAAATTTTCATAAAAACTCCTAATTAATAATAAAAAATTTTATCAAATTTGTCAAATAAATAGTAACATTTATAATTATTATGAAACTTAAAAACAAATTGTAACAAATAAATTCTTGTTAAAATAAAAAACACACCTGATGGTGTGAGTTTCAATAAAAAATTATTAAATTTAAAAAGTTTTTGATTTCTTCTTAAATGGTAACGATATAATACCATGCAAAATCAATGTTGTCAATAGGTTTTTCAAAAATTTTTATAAATTTTTATAATTATTAAATAATAACTTAATTTTTGTTTAAAATTTAACATTATTTTACAAATTATGACAAATTATTAATTTTTTATTAGTTTTTTGGTTGTAACAAATTTTTAAGATACTGACCTGTGTAACTTTTTTCACATTTAATAATTTCTTCTGGAGTGCCTTTAGCAATAACCTGTCCGCCGTTTTTACCGCCATCAGGGCCCATATCTATGATATAGTCGGCAGTCTTGATAATATCAAGATTATGCTCAATAACAATACAAGTATTTCCGCCTTCAACTAGACGCTGTAAGATTTGTGAAAGTTTTTTTACATCATACATATGAAGCCCAGTTGTTGGTTCATCCAAAATATATAAGGTTCTTCCTGTCGACTTTCGACAAAGTTCAGTTGCAAGTTTAACCCTTTGTGCTTCCCCACCACTTAAAGTTGTTGCACTTTGACCAAGTTTGATATATCCAAGACCTACATCATAAAGTGTTTGTAGTTTCGTTTTTAGTTGTGGGAAATTTTCAAAAAAGATTAAGGCCTGTTCAATAGTCATGTCCAAAACATCGCTGATAGACTTGCCTTTGTATTTAACTTCTAAAGTTTCCCTGTTATATCTTTTGCCACCGCAAACTTCGCAAGGCACATAAACATCTGGCAAAAAGTACATTTCAATTTTTTTAATTCCATCTCCACTGCACGCTTCACATCTTCCACCCGGAATATTAAAACTAAATCTTCCAGCCGTGTATCCTCTCATTTTGCTCAATTCAGTTTGACTGTAAAGTTCACGAATTAAAGTGAATAAACCCGTGTATGTTGCCGGATTGCTTCGAGGAGTTCTGCCGATTGGTGATTGGTCTATGTTGATAACTTTATCTATAGTGTTGTCATTAATACCTTCAACTGATTTGCAACCAATAGGACTTAAAGAATTTTTATTATTTGTTAATTTATAAGCATTTGGAAACAAGGTTTGATTAACTAAGGTACTCTTACCACTTCCGCTTACCCCAGTAACAACGGTCAAAACGCCAAGTGGAAACTTAACATTTATGTTTTTAAGATTATTTTGATTTGCTCCTTTAATCTCAATGTAACCTTTGTTTGCTTTACGCCTTATTTTTGGGACTTCAATTTTTTCTTCCCCTCGCAAAAACTTTGCTGTTATGCTATCTTTACTTTTTAAAACTTCTTCTAAGGTCCCTTGTGCCACAACGCGTCCGCCATGGCTTCCGGCTAGAGGTCCAATATCAACAATGTAGTCAGCACTTTTAATTGTGTCCTCATCATGTTCAACAACAATAACTGTATTTCCTAAATCTCTTAAATTTTTTAATGTTTGAATAAGTTTATCGTTGTCTTTTTGATGAAGCCCTATCGAAGGCTCATCCAAAATATATAAAACACCAACAAGACCACTGCCTATTTGCGTAGCAAGTCTTATTCGTTGACTTTCGCCCCCGCTTAAAGTGTTTGAAGCACGCGACAAAGTTAAATAGTTAAGTCCAACATTCTTCAAGAAGTTTAATCTTGCCCTAACTTCTTTCAAAATGCTTTCACTTATTATTTTTTCACTTTCATTCAACTTTAAATCATCTAAAAACTTAAGAGCATCTTCAACACTCAAACTGCAAAAATCATCAATATTTTTGTTGTTGATAAAAACATTCAAGGCTTCTTTATTAAGTCTTTTACCCTTACATTCTGGGCAAGGGGTTTGCACCATATATTTTGAGATTTCACCTTTTATATAATCACTTGTCGTTTCCCTAAAACGCCTTTCCAAATTGGGGATGATTCCTTCAAATTTTGTTTTGTAAGTTGTTTCCCACTTGCTTGATTTATAGTTAACTTCTATTTCATCGTTCGTTCCATAAAGCAAAAGTTTTATAACATCTTTTGGTAAGTCTTTTACGGGAACATCCATACTGAAACCATATTTTTTTGAAAGTGCTTTGAATTGAGAAAATGAAATCGAGCCTGCATCCATGTTCCAACCTGAAATTGTAAGTCCGCCTTCATTTAAGGTTAAATTAGGCTTAGACAAAATTAAGTCTTCACTAATTTGTTGTTTAAAACCAAGACCTAAGCAATGTTTGCAAGCCCCAAATGGATTATTAAAACTAAATAATCTTGGCGATATTTCTGAATAACTATACCCACATTCTGGACAAGCAAAATTTGTTGAGTATAACATCTCAATTTCATTATGAGTGATTATAACTTTGCCTTTTGAAAGCTTAATTGCGTTTTCAATAGATTCTTCTATTCTTCCCAAATTATCTTCCTTGATGATAATTCTGTCTATAACTACATTTATCGTATGTTTTATGTTTTTGTCTAAACTTATTTCTTCATCGAGAGTATAAATATTTCCATCAATTTTAACACGAATAAATCCACTTTTATTCAAACTTTCAAGCGTTTTTGCATGAGTGCCTTTTTCACCACTGATAATTGGAGATTCAATCAATATTTTTTCGCCAAGCCCAAGTTCCTTAACTTTGTCGACAATCTGATCTACTGTTTGTTTTTTGATTGGCTTATGGCAATTAGGACAAAAAGGTATACCAATATTTGCATACAAAAGTCTTAAATAATCATAAATTTCTGTAACCGTGCCAACCGTTGACCTTGGATTTTGCGATGTGCTTTTCTGGTCTATAGAGATTGCTGGAGATAACCCTTCAATCGAATCAACATTTGGTTTTTGCATCTGACCCAAAAACATTCGAGCATAACTTGACAAACTTTCCATAAATTTGCGTTGCCCCTCGGCAAAAATTGTGTCAAAAGCAAGAGTGCTTTTTCCACTTCCACTTACCCCTGTAAAAACAATAAGTTTGTTTCTGGGAAGAGTTAAATCTATGTTTTGCAAGTTATTTTCTTTTGCGCCTTTTATTTTTATAAATTCTTCCATTTTTATATCCTTTTGTGGTTTTTGGGCTTTAAGGCATACTTTGCTTTGCAAAGTTACTTTCACAAAGTGAAAGCCAAATTTAACGCATGAAATGCGTTAAATTTTATGCCTTAAAGCCCAAGCCACGCAACACTGATAATTTAAATCAACTTTTTAAGTTCTTTAATTTGTTCTCTAAGCAAAATTGCTTTTTCAAAATCAAGGTTTTTGCTTGCCTCATTCATCAAACCTTTCAAAAGTTCAATTTGCTTTGGAATGTCTTTAACATCAATTTTTTGTCGCTCTCCGTCAACTTTCTTTCCAATATCAAGAGTATTTTTAATTTCTTTTTTGATAGTTTTTGGAACAATATTATGCTCTTTATTATATTCCATTTGAATTTGCCTACGCCTGTTAGTTTCATCAATGGCCCTTTTCATGCTTTTTGTGATGCAATCGGCATACATAATAACTTTTGCTTCACTATTTCTGGCAGCACGGCCAATAGTTTGGATAAGAGAAGTTTCACTTCGCAAAAAGCCTTCTTTATCGGCATCTAAAATACAAACAAGCATAACTTCAGGAATATCTAAGCCTTCTCTCAACAGATTAATTCCCACAACAACATCAATTTCACCTTCTCGAAGAGAATTTATTATATCAATTCGTTCAAGCGTGTCTATTTCACTGTGAAGATATTTAACTTTAATTCCATAATCTATCAAATAGTTTGTTAAAGATTCACTCATTTTTTTGGTTAAAGTCGTAACCAAAATCCGCCCACCTTTGATTATTGTTTTATGAATTTCTGAAATAAGGTCATCAATCTGACCTTCAATTTTTCTTACTTCAACTTGAGGGTCTAACAATCCTGTTGGCCTGATTATTTGTTCAACAACATTATCGGCTTTTTTAAGTTCATATTCATTTGGTGTTGCTGAAACATAAATAACTTGTCCTAATTTTTCATTAAACTCATCAAATGTAAGAGGACGATTATCAAAACTCGATTTTAGCCTAAATCCGTAATCAACAAGATTAACCTTTCGGCTTCTATCTCCGTTATACATTGCCCGAATTTGCGGAATGGTTATGTGGCTTTCATCAACAAACAAAACAAAATTTTTATTAAAATAGTCTAAAAGAGTAAATGGGGGTTCTCCAACACTTCTTCCGTCAAAATATCGAGAATAGTTTTCAATTCCATTGCAATAACCCATTTCTCTCATCATTTCAATGTCATAACTTGTGCGTTGTTTTAATCTTTCCGCCTCTAAAAGTTTGCCCTTGTTTCGCATTTCTTCAACTTCAATTTCAGCGTCTTTTTCAATTATCTTTAAAACATTCAAAAGTTTTTCGCTTCCAACCGCATAATGGCTTGCGGGATATATGGCAATATGTGAAAGCACACATATAACTTTCCCTGATACTATGTCAATTTCACTTAATTTATCAATTTCATCGCCAAAAAATTCAATTCTGTAGGCGGTTACACTAGAATAAGCCGGGATAACTTCAACAATATCCCCCCTAACTCTGAAAGTGGCGCGTTTAAAATCTATGTCATTTCTTTCATACTGAATGTTCACAAGCCTAGAAATTACTTCATCTCGTTCAATTTTATCGCCCGGGCGTAGCGAAATTTGAAGTCCTGAATATTCCTCGGGGCTCCCAAGACCATATATGCACGACACAGATGCCACAACGATTGTGTCATTACGCTCTAAAAGCGAACAGGTGGCACTATGACGAAGTTTGTCTATATCGTCATTTATGCTCATATCTTTTTCTATATATGTGTCGCTAGAAACAATGTATGCTTCAGGTTGATAGTAATCATAATAAGAAACAAAAAACTCTACTCTATTGTTTGGAAAAAACTCCCTAAATTCATTGCAAAGTTGCGCTGCCAATGTTTTGTTATGAGCAAGCACCAAAACTGGTCGGTTTAGTTTTTCAATAACTTTTGCCATTGTGTAAGTCTTACCACTTCCTGTAACTCCCACCAAAACTTGACTTTTAAGACCGTCTAAAATGCCTTGAGATAAACTTTCTATTGCTTTGGGTTGGTCGCCACTTGGAATAAACTTGCTGACCACTTCAAATTTATGCGAATAATCCATGTAATTATTATAACACAAAACAAAAAAAGAATAAAAATTTTTTAAAATGAAATTTAAATTATTATTCTTTTTATTTTATGAAATAGTTTTTAAAACACTAATTTTTATCTTCAAGAACATTACATTTCATATAATTTAACATTATTCTAATAAACAATTTGGCTATAATTAGTTTATCTCTTTGCACAAATTTAAGTATTCATTTATTATTTTGCAATAAGTTTGCTTAATTTGACTTGATAAATTTACGCTTTCATCTTGAAGTTGTAAATTTTCAAGGCTTTGATTTAGTTTATTCAAATATATTTTTGTGTATAAAATTGCGATATTTGAACTTTTTTCAAAATGGCTTGAAAATTCATTTATAATCTTTAAATTTTGGTTTTGTCGGTCCTTTATTAAACTTTTTAATTTTATTAAATCTATATTTTGTTTATCAAAATCTAGTGAATAGTTATATAAAGACTGATAATTCTGATAAAATAAGTTTAATCCGTCAGACAATATTTTTGTTGAATTAGAGTTTAAACTAACTTTCAAATTTATTGCTGGAAGATTTATTTTTATTACTTTGGCAAAAATGTTAGAAGATTTTAGGTTTTCTAAGACCTTTTGAGCATCTTTTTGCGAAGCATAAATTGAACTTACAAGATAGTAACTGTTACTTACTGCATAAACAAACCCTGCCCCGCCTTGCTTTTGTTGCTCTAGGCTTTTTTTATTTGCATCTTCCAAACTATTCACACTATCTAAACTTAAAGCATAAAGAGTTTTTGTGTCTAGCAAATAGGATGAATTTATGTTGACAACTTTTCCTACCACCAAAAAATTTGAAAAACTAATAGAGAAAAAAATAACAACAGAAACACATAAAAGCACAAACAAAATTGCAAAAACTTTGTTACCTTTTTTGCTATATTTTTGCGGTTTATAATTATATCTATATTTTGCATAGGCATCATAATTATTTTTTTTCATATTTATTCCTTTAATTTTTAATATTAGTTAACAATAAAAAAATTTTAGTTTTCTATAATATATTTTTTAAAAAAATAAAATAACACCTAAATAAAAAAATATCTTAAAAATTTTGACAAAAAAGCAAAAAATTAAAAAAAGTTGGCACTAATTCTTTACAATTAAAAAAAATATATTTATAATTTTTGATAGGAGGGACTATGAAATTAAAACCTTTATTTGACAAAGTTGTTTTGAAAGAAGAAAAAATGAGTGAAACAACTAACAGCGGAATTTTTTTGCCTGTGTCTGACAAAGAAAAACCACAAATTGCAACAGTCATCAGCGTGGGCGAAGGCGGTTTTGTTGACGGAAAAGATGTTAAAATGGTAGTTAAAGTTGGCGACAAAGTTGTTTTTAGCAAATATGCTGGAAGCAATATAAAAATTGATGGCGAAGAATTTGTTGTTGTTCGTCAAGCAGATATTTTGGCTGTTATTGAAGATTAATTATTCAAAAATTAGCAAATTTACAAAAAAAATTATACATTAGGAGTTAATATGGCAAAAAAAATATTATTAGGCGAAAGTGCCAGAAAAGCCTTAGAAAAAGGTGTTAATGCAGTTAGTGACACTGTTAAAATCACTCTTGGACCTAAGGGCAGAAATGTGGTGTTAGAACGAAAGTACTCTACCCCACTTATCACAAACGATGGTGTGACTATTGCAAAGGAAATTGAACTTGCTGACCCTTTTGAAAATTTGGGTGCTAATTTAATTAAAGAAGTTAGCATAAAAACTAATGATGTTGCAGGAGATGGAACAACAACAAGTTGTGTGCTTGCTCAAAGCATTATTAAAGAAGGAATGAAAAACTTTACGGCTGGAGCCAATCCTATAATTTTGAGAAAAGGAATTTTTAAGGCCGTTGATGTTGTAACCGAAAGGTTAAAAGAAGTTTCTAAACCAATTTCAAGCAAAGATGATATTAAAAATGTTGCAACAATTTCAAGTCAAGATGAAGAAATAGGCTCTATCATTGCCGATGCTTTTGAAAAAGTTGGCAAAGACGGTGTTATCAGCATTGAAGAAAGCAAAACAATGAAAACTGAACTTAACATTGTTGAAGGTTTACAATTTGACAGAGGATTGGTTAGCACTTATCTTGCAACAGACATGGAAAAGGTTGAAACAACTTTTGATTCGGCAAGTATTTTAGTAACTGACAAAAAAATTACTAACATTCAAGAAATTTTGCCTATTTTGGAACAAGTTGTTCAAAACAACCTTAAACTTTTGATTATTTGTGATGACCTTGAAAGCGAAGCTCTTGCTACAATAGTTGTCAACAAACTTAGAGGCACATTTAATGTTGCAATAACAAAAGCCCCAAGTTTTGGCGACAAAAGGACAGATATTTTGAATGATATTTGTGCTCTTACTGGTGCAAAATTTGTTAGCAGTGAACTTGGAACAGAACTTAAAGATGTTACTATAGATATGCTTGGAAAAGCAAGACAAATTAAAGTAAACAAAGAAACAACGACTATTATTGAAGGTTACGGCGACAAAAATGAAATTGAAAATCGAAAGGCACAAATAAAAGCCTCAATCAAAAATACAACAAGCGAATATGATAAATCCAAACTTGAAGAAAGACTTGCAAAATTAACTGGTGGTGTTGCAATTATTAAAGTTGGTGCTATCACTGAAGTTGAAATGCAAGACAAGAAATTAAGACTTGAAGATGCTCTATCTGCAACTAAAGCCGCTGCTCAAGAAGGCGTTGTTGTTGGGGGCGGAAGCAGTTATTTGTGTTGCATAAATAATCTTGAAAATTTAATTTCTACACTTTCTGGAGATGAAAAAATTGGTGCTGAAATTGTGCTTAAAGCCATACAAGAACCAATAAAACAAATTGCAAAAAATAGTGGTGTTGAAGGCAGTTTGATTATAAACGAAGTTTTAAATAAAAATGATATTAATTTTGGTTACGATGCTTTAAACGACAAATTTGTTAATATGTTTGAGGCTGGAATTGTTGACCCAACAAAAGTTGCACGAAGTGCAATTCAAAATGCTGGAAGCGTTGCTGCAACCTTACTTACAACTGAAGTTTTGGTTGTTGATGATGAAAAATCAAATTTGAAAGAAAAAAATATAAATTCTGATTATCAAGATTAAAAAAATAACAATTTTTCTTTTATTTTATTATTATTAAATTTTTAAATGTTTATATTTTGAAAAAAAGTTGAAGCAACACGCTTCAACTTTTTTTATTAACAAAAAACTATAAAGTTTTTTCTCGATTTTCATAAGAATTTAAAATAGATTTTGCAGTTTTGTCTGGTTTATAATTTTCTTCAAATTCTGATTTTTTCATACCAATTATATTTTTATTGTAAACCACAACATAATCTCCTGCTCTAAGTTTTGTGTTTGCACCAAAAGAATCTGAAAATTCAATATTTTTTGAAGTTCTTAGTGCCAAAACAGCAGGTCTATCAACAGGAACAAAGCAACCACTTGCAAGTTTTTTATAGCCATAATTAAGCATAAAGCCTGTTTTTACAACTGGCCTTCCATTTTGATTTGCACAAAGAAAATATTTTTCATCGGTTTTCATTTTTGGAAGCCCTGATTCAACAGTGTCAATTACAGTTAATTTTTCAATATTTTTATATTTTTTAAATTGTTTCTTTAATTCTCTAACAAAAGAAACTATTTGAATTTTTGTAAATTTCTCTTGTTTTTGAGGTCTGTTTGTTGCTTTAATGGCTTGCTTTTTTGTTTGATTTGTTTTTTTGTTAATTTGATTTGACTTTGTTTGATTTTTTATTACTTTTTTCATACTCGTATCCTTTATCAAAAGTATACCACAAAACAAAAAAATGTCAATAGTTTTGTTAAAATTATCAAAAGTCATGAGAAAGCAAATTTGATTTAAAAAAACAAAGCGATTGCTTCATATTAATTATTATTGTGAATAAAATAGCATTATGAGTTTAATTGTTGCTTTAATTTTAGGTATAATGCAAGGTTTGACCGAATTTTTACCAGTCAGTTCTAGCGGACATTTAGTTTTGCTTCAAAACATATTTGGAATATCTTGTGATGTTATTTTGTTTGATATAATTCTTCATCTAGGAACGCTTTTTGCTGTTATAATTGTTTACAGAAAAAGTTTAATAGACTTAATAAAGCATCCTTTTTCTAAAAAGATGAGATTTTTGGTTGTTGGTACAATTCCTACACTCATTATCGCCTTGTTATTTAAAGACTTTTTCGAAAATGCTTTTTCTGGAAGTTTGCTTTTTGTTGGATTTCTGGCAACGAGTCTGTTACTGATTATTGCAGATTATTGTAGCAAAAAATATAAAAACTACAAAACCATGAATTATTCTTTAATTTCTGTTATGGGCATATTTCAGGGCTTAGCAATTTTTCCGGGATTAAGTCGAAGTGGAAGCACAACAACTTCGGCTCTTGTTTTGAGTGTAAAGAAAGAAGAAGCTTTAGAATATTCATTTTTATTGTCTATTCCAATCATTTTAGCAAGTTTGTTGTATGAGTTAATATTTTCCCCTATAACCCTTTCTTCGATTGGTTTTGGGCAAATTTTGACGGGATTTTTGGCAAGCTTATTGTTTGGAATTTTCTCTATAAAATTTATGATAAAAATAATAAAAAATAATACTTACTCTTATTTTGCAATTTACTTAATCATTCTTTCTATATTTTTGATATTAAATCAATTTTTATTTCATTTATTTTAAAAACTTATTAATAAATTTTGTTCGTTTTTATTTTATCTGTAACAATTAAGCAAAACATTGAATATCATAAAATATAGGAGGTAAAAATACATATGTCATTTTTTTCAAACACTAAAGCAGACAACAGATGTCCAGGACCTATCACGGGAAATCCATTAAACGGTTTATGCGAAAGAGTTTGTATACAAACTAACAAAGTTTTTGACAGTTGCCGAAAACAAATCTCAGAAACAGGTTTAACATTTACTTTAACAAATATCACTCCTCAAGACTTAGTTGAGCCTTATACTTTTGTTAGTGCACAAACTAATGGGGACGCATATTTTTCTAACTTAGTTATTGACCGTTTTCCAGACAGACCAAATTTTGCACGAGTTAGCGGAACAGTTAATGTGCCAATCATTGTAAACTTTACAGACAGCACAGGAAAAGAAGGCAGTGGAACAACAGTTTTATCTTTCAACCAAGATGTAATTTTATTTGTCCCTCAACCTTCAGTAGTTCCATTCACTATTGATGTGTTTGCTGGTCTTGCAATAGCAGATGCTACTTATCTTGGCGATAACACATTCAGTTGCGATGCTTGCATCCAAATTATATTAAGGGTTATTGTAAACACAAATATTTTGGTTCCAAGCTATGGCTATTGTCCTATTCCGCCTTGCCAAGACTACAGTACTAACGATGTTTGTCCGGGGTTCTTTGACTTGCCAATATATCCAGTTTAATAAAATAAAACTAAAGAGAGTGCTCTATAGCACTCTTTTTTTATAAAAAACATTTTGATGATAGATTTCATTACTATTTTGATTAGAAATTAAAAAAACATAGTTAAAAGTTTAACTATGTTTTGATTTATAACATAAATTCGTGCTCATAAAAAGCATTTATTGAATATCTTATTAACGACACCAAGGTTCGACAACGAAAATCTGCTTCTTGCATAAAAAGATTATAAGTTTCTTCTTCTATGTTTATAATTTTTTTAGACCAGCCTTCAACATTAACTTCACTATAAAGTTTTTCTTCTAATTCGCCGTTTAAATAACTCTTAACGCATTTTTCAATCGCTTGCGCTTGCTTAAGATTAAATTTAGTGCAAATTTCATTAAGTCTGTCTAATTCTTCTGAAGAGATATTAAATTGACATTGTTTATAGTTTTTCATATTAAATCTTTCCTTTGTTTTTTCTTACTGGGATATAGAACATTTCGCCTTCGTGAGATTGAAAATATACACCCACTATCTTTTTAATCTTTGTGTTTATAATTGTGTATGCCGCACGCTTTCTGGCACCGCCAAGCAAGTTTTTCTCATTATTCATTGAAGTTTCAACAAAACAATTATACGCCCTAATTCTGCCTAGATTGTCAATAACAGTTATTCCGTCATAATTTAGCATTGAAATAAATAATTCACATATAGACAACAATTTTTGCTCGTTATAGCACTTAGTTTGCAAAAATAATTTGTTAAATTCAATAGGTTCACTAAGCCAAATTCCATCACTTAAAAAACCTTTGTCTACATAATCTTTGTCGACCACAACACAAATAGCACCAGATACATTTTTAATTGCTTTATCAAAAATATTATAAAACATTGTTTTAACTTCGCCAAGTTTTTTCTTAGTTGTTCTAAGTTTAGAAAAACTCGCATCAACAAATTCAGAAATTTCTTCCGTCCAACTTGTTATTTTTTTTGTTTCTAGTGAAAAATTAATGTTAAGTTTATTTCCAGATTTACTCTTTAATCTAATCGTAAAATTGTTTAAAGCATAAACAAAAAAACTGTAAATTTTTGTTTTTTCTTTCAATGTTTCACTTAATCCAACGAGCGCTTGAAAATTGCGTTCTTTAATTGAATTTGTTGCTTTAATTAAGCCATATTGAAACATATTGTCTTTTTGCTGAACATAAATACACCAATCATTTTTACAAAACACACTCAAACTTTTCATTCTTTGAGAAAATAATGCCTCATTTTCATCATCAAACATGGCAACCTTATATGAATTTGGAATTGTTTTTGCAATGGTTGAAATATCATTTGTAAATAACAACACAGGACGATATTTTACACCTTCTTCCTCATAATTACCCATTGAAGGAATAAAATTTACAAGGTGATTTTGAAGTTTTTTTGAAAAATCAGGAAATTCATTTAATATAAATTCATCCAAGCAATCTTTGGCTTCAAGATAAAAAATATTTTCTTCTTTTTTCTCAATTTTTTGTTCTTCCATGAATTCCCTCCCTTATTTTTTCATTATATCAAATAATTTTTTCCATTGCAATAGTTTTTACCATAAAAAATAGATAATTTTAAAAAAATAGTAGCCAAATAAATGCTACTATTTTCAATTTTAAGCAATAATCAATTTTGTGTGTAATTTTAGAAAAATATCGTTAACAAAAATCCCGTTGAAACACCTATTAGATAAAGCGATAACAAAATCAACAAATTTTGTTTTAAGTTTTTTGCGTTTTTAAACAACACTATAAGTCCAACCCCACTTCCAGCACTTAAACCACCAATCAATGCTGGAAAAATTAGTGCACCATTCAAATATAATTCAATCAAAACTACGCTTGAAACACAATTTGGAATCATTCCAATTAATGGACTTAACAAAATTTGAAGAGCAGGTGAAACCATTAGAGCGTTAATCAAAACTTCCTCACCCACAAAAACAAAAATTAGATTAATAATCATATTTGCAATAAAAACAAATAATGCTATCA
Source organism: uncultured Clostridia bacterium (assembly GCA_934747965.1). Lineage (GTDB taxonomy): Bacteria > Bacillota > Clostridia > Christensenellales > UBA1242 > UBA7868. The sequence goes on along the minus strand of CAKVHI010000006.1, from coordinate 36,798 downwards.
TCAAACTATGTTTTAATGCACTTAAAAAAATGTTATCGGTGCAACAATCACAAGGCTTGTTTAAGTCGTGGTCATGCTCATGATGATGAATATGCTTTTCATCAATCAAACATTCATGGTTGTGCAAATATTCTTGCGTATTTATACTTGCCCCCGTTTGAGCAAGGTTCACTTTTTTGTGTTCTGCCTTGCTTATTAATGAATAAACAAAATAAAACAAATAACCCCAAACAAGCGCTAGCAAAAATTTAATTCCAACAAGCATTAAAATGTTTAAAATTTGGTTTGGATAGTTTATCATGATAGGAATTGCCTCATCACTTGTGGCAACAAAAACCGCGATTAATGTTCCAATTCCAATCAATTTATGATTGAACATGTCCGCCATAACAGTTGAAAAACCACACTGAGGAATACAGCCTAATAAAGCCCCCATCAAAACCCCTGTTTTTTTGTTTTTACTTAAAAGATTAACAAACTTTTCTTCCTTTTTGTGAGAAAGATATTCTATTAATAAATACACTAAAAACAAAATTGGTAACAACTTTAAACAATCAACTGAAGCATCTTTAAATGCTTCCCATAAACCCTCAAAAAAACTCATAATCACATTATGATAACCATATTTTTTTTATTTGTCAAGTAAGAATACAAATTTTTACAAAATATATTGTAGTTACTTTTTTACTAACAAAAATTTGTCTGAGGACAAATTAATTGTTTTTAGCACTTTAACCAAAAAACGACTTCCCACACTTTTTTTGTTTAAAATTTGATTTAGCATATAATCAGATATTTCTGCCTTTTTTGCAAATTCTTTTTTTGTTAATTTGTTTTTTTTGATAAATTCTTCAATATATTGCGTTTGATAATTGATTTCCATGTTAATAATTATATTATCTATGTATAGATAAGTCAAGTATTTTTATCTATAAACAGATAATATAAAATTATGGAAGAAGAAATAATAAAATATTTTAGTGAATATATAACCGATTTAAGACTATCAAAAAATCTATCCAAAAACAAACTTGCTAAAGAATTAAAAATTGCACAATCTTCGATTGTTAGATTAGAAGCAGGTCAAAATATGCCAGACTTAATAACTCTTGTGAAATACTCTCAATATTTTAATGTTAGCATTGATAGATTAATAGGTCTTGAAAGGTAGAATATTGTTTTAACAATTTTCGCACAAAATTAATTTTGCTTCATTTTCAAAATTATCTTTAATATAATGAATTGTAATTTCTTGACCAATATCAAGCGAATACAAAATTTTTCGCAAAGTCAACATATTATCAACATCAACATTGTTTATTTTGGTGATTATATCACCTTTTTTTATGCCTATTTTGTTTAAACTGCTGTTTTCTTTAACGCAATATACATACACGCCTTTATCAAACTGATTGCCACTAAAGATGCTAGCATCATATCCACTCAAACCTAAAAAAGCAGGTTTATAATCGCCGTTTGCACTAAGTTTTGAAAAAATTGGTGTAATTGTATCGGTCGGAATTGCAAAGCCTAGACCTTCCGCATCCTCAACTTTAACAGTGTTGATGCCTATCACTTGCCCTTTTAAATTTATAAGTGGTCCACCAGAATTCCCCGGATTTATTGAAGCATCATGTTGAATTAGATTATAAAGAGTTGCGCCGTCTGAGTTATCAACTCTTATTGTTCGATTTGTTGCAGAAATTATACCCTTTGTTACTGTATGTTTGAATTGAAGAGCAAGAGGTGTTCCTATTGCCAAAACATCTTCGCCAACAAAATAACTTCCAATGCTAGCAACTTCAAGATACGGAAGGTCTATAGCACTTTTTAAAATTGCCAAATCTTGGCTTTTATCACGATATTTTAGTGTTGCCTTGCAGGTTTCACCACTAGCTAGATAAAGCGTAACATTATCTGTTGTAACAACATGAGAATTTGTTAAAACATAGCCACCTTTACTTATAGCAACACCCGTTCCGATAGAACCCGATGAATAAGTTTCGCTGTAAATTCCAACCACTGCCGGACTTACACTTTTAACTATATCAGTGGTGCTCGTGTAATTTGTGCTTTCAATCAATCGAGGTTTCATTTCTTCTTTAGAAACTATTGCATTATTATTTGTTTCAAAGCAACCCGAAAGAATAATCAGACATAAAATAACTAAACAGGATATATATTTTTTCATAAAAATATTTTTTGCATTTTTTTGTTTTATATGTATATTTTTTTTGGCAAAAGTTTCTATTTTGTTTTATTGTTTAAAATTTTGTGATATAATAAATTTATGCAAGATGAAAAATATATTAAAAGTTTTGATGGCGAATTATTGTATGCTAAAGAATATATTTGCGAAAATCCAAAAGGCGAAATAATAATTTCTACAGACATAAAAGAATATGCAGGTCTGTATGAAAATTTTGCACAATTTATGAACGAAAATGGTTATAATGTTTTCACTTATGACCTTCGTGCTCACAAAAGCAGTGCAAAAGACCCTTTTGGCACTTATTCTGGCAATTTTTTCAATGATTGTGTAAGAGATTTGGTTTATCTTAACAAATATCTATCAAAAAAATATGAATTACCAATAACTAATATTGGAATTGGGATAGGTTCAACGATACTTACAAGAGCAAATCAGTTTATTGACTTTTCAACAACAAACTTTTTGGTTGGAACAAATTTTGAACAATTTAATGTAAAAAACTATGTTTTGTTGTGTTTAACACGATTAACTTTAGTGTTTATTAACAAAAACTCTGAAATAAAGTGGCTTAACAGAGCAATTAATAAAAATAATGGCAAAAAGTTTGAAGAGAATGCTTTTGAAAGCACAAACAAAGCATACATTCAAAAGATAAGAAATGATAAATTTTGCAATTTTAACTTGTCTGCAAATATTCTAAATAGCATTTATAAAGGAAATATTCAAACTTTTTTAAGAAAAAATTTGCAAAAAATTTCCACCAATAAAAAGTTTTTTATAACAAGTGGAGAATTTGATGTAATAACAAACTTTGGCTCTAAAACTCACAAACTTGCACATAAATTAAAGCACCTGAAAATTAATAACGAACATATTATTTTTAACAACAAACGCCATAATCTTTTAAACGAAAGTGATAACACTTTTGCTGAATATATTTTAAAAATTTTGAATGATAAAGGAGATAACAATAATGATTTATGATGAAATCAACAAAGCCAATATTGACGCTTTAAAAAATAAAAATGAAAATGCAAAAACAATTTTAAGCATTGTTAAAAACAAAATTAAACTTGCAGAAATTGATAAACGCTCTAAAAACGAATCTCTACAAGATTCAGATTGTGTTCAAATTTTGCAAAAAACTATAAAAGAGCTTTGTGAAGAAAAAGAAAATTATTTGAAAGTAAACAACCAAGTCGAAGCCGAAAACATTGAAAAGCAAAAAGAAGTTTTAAGCGCCTTTTTGCCTGAAATGTTAAGCCAAGACAAAATTAAGGAAATTATTTTAGGTTTAGAAGATAGAAGCATACCTTCTGTTATGAAACATTTTAAAGCAAATTATGCTGGCAAAGTTGACATGAAAGATGTTAATATTGTTTTAAAAAGCCTTTAATTTAAACAAATTTTAATATGATTTGGCTAAACTTAAAAATTTAGCACAACAAAAAAAAGGAACACTGCGTTAATTAGCAGTGCTCCTTTTTAGTTAAAATTATTGATTAATTACTAAATTTTTATATTTTTTAACGAGTAACTCTAAAAATTTTTTTGTCTTAATTTATTATTTTCAAATGGTTTTAAAGCATTAACTATGTTTACATAGTCTTGTTCTGACTTAAACCCTTCTTTACAAACAATAAAAGCATTTGCTCGATTTATAAAAATATAGATATAATTTTCAAAAAACACGACTTTATAAATTAAAGAATAATTATTTTTGCTTTCTGTAACAATTTTATCATCTTTTAAAACAGAAACCGAGAAAGTCGATTCATCAAAATAATATTTATAAGTTGAGCCTATCAAATTTCTTGTTTTTGATAATTTCAAATTTATTGGCACCAAAAAAATATCAAACAAGATGAACAAAATTGCCATCACTAAGCAATAAACAAGATATGCCCAATTTGTTTCTTCCCCTGGCAAAGCCGTTAAATTAAAAAACAAAGATAGCCCTGCACAAGCCAAAAGAAGCCCATAACAAATTCTTATAACTATCATGCTTGCTTTGGTTTGTTTGCGTAAAAATTTTTTGTAAACTTCTTCAGTTATTATTGTTTCATTTTCCATATAATATATTATACAAAATAAAACACCTTAATGCAAAAAAATAAAAACATTTGCTTAATTTATAAATTATTTATAACATATTTGTCTTATTATTACAAAAAAAACTCATCAAATTGATGAGTTTTTTGTTTTATTAGGTTTTATAAACTATTTTAATTCAACTGTGCAACCAGCTTCAGTTAAAGTTGCTTTTAATTCTTCAGCGCTAGCTTTTGCAACATTTTCTTTAACAGTTGCAGGAAGAGTTTCTACCATAGCTTTTGCTTCGCCAAGTCCAAGACCAGTAATTTCACGAACAGCTTTAATAGCAGCAATTTTTTTAGCAGCATCAACAGCAGTGATAACTACATTAAATTCTGATTTTTCTTCAGCGGCAGCAGCACCAGCACTAGGTCCAGCAACAACAGTTGCAGCAGCAGCACTTACGCCAAATTCTTCTTCTAACATTTTTACTAAGTCACTAACTTCAACAAGACTTAATTTTTTAATTTCTTCAACTAAATTTTTTAATTCCATAATTTTATTTCTCCTTAAATTTTAATAATACTATTCTTTTTCAGCAATAGCTTTTAATGTGCAAGCCAAATTTCTTGCAGGACCATTTAACACACATAACAATTGTGCAATTAAAGTTTCCTTGTTTGGTAAGTTTCCTAATTTTTCAATTTCTTTGTTATCAGCAAATTTACCATTGATTAAGCCACATTTGATTTTTAAATTTTGATTATCTTTCATAGCGCCAGTTAAAACTTTTGGTGCACAAACTTCATCTTCAAAACCAAATGCAAAACTTGTTGTGCCTTCAAGATAAGATTCAAAACCTGTATAGCCAAGTTCATTTAAAGCACGAAGCATTAAACGGTTTTTATAAACTTTGTAGTCGCTATTATTATTTCTAAAATCACTTCTTAATTTTGTGTCTTGTGAAACACTAGTTCCTTGATAGTCTACAAAAACAACACTTTTAGCACGAGATAGTTTGTCTTTAATTTCTGCAACAACATTCGCTTTGTTTTGTAAATTTTCGTTCATAACTTTCCCCCTAATAAAATTATTAAAAAAACCTGCGCCCAAAGACACAGGTTTGAAAATCAAAACCTAGTTTCTTCCTCGGTAAGCATCCTAAGATTTACGCATTCGCACTTACTGTCTTTGGCAAACATTTATTTTTAACAGAATAATTATATCCACAAAAATTAAGTTTGTCAACTGTTTTTAAGAAAATAATATTTTTATTTTTTGCTACATTTTTTTGATTTTATGTTTTATTATAAAAAATTGTTAACTTTATAGCACCACGATTGTTATTCCGCTGTTGTAGGATGAAATTTCAAAGTCTAAAATCAAGTCGGGATATTCGACACAAAGTGAATGTAAGTCATCCTTTGTTAATTTTTCACACGGAAAATATGATGCTATTTTTTCTTTCCTTTTTAACTTAAACAACAATTTCTGAAGTTCTTTCTTTATCTCTCCGCCTTTTCCATGACTTCCATAGCCAGTTACAACTTTTAATATTTTAGTTTGGCAAAATCGAGCCCTATCAAGTTCAATCAAAAACTCGCCAAGTGCTTGACTTACTGTTTGGTTCTCACTTTTTATATTTAATTCGACTATGTTTTGCATAAAATAATTATAAAGATTATAAACAAAAAAAGCAATTAAATATTGCTTTTCGTTTTTTTTAATTCTTTATAAATATTTTAAGGGTTAATTTGACTTGTTATTTTGTTAATTCATCAACATCAAACAAGTTTTTAAAATCGCCATAATTTAAGGTTGAATAAACATGTCTTTGCCAAATTTTTTTGATATCTTTATCTGTGCTACCCTTTTCAATGCAAACTTCACATCTATCCAAACCCAAAAGCAAACTTGCTTCACATCCGCTCTTATTGCTTATGTGAACACCATAAACATTTGTCAAATCTTCACAGTCTAGTTTTATAATATTATCCACATTAAAACCCAACTTTCTAACAACAAAATGCACAATATCTTCTCTTTCTAAATTATAATTAGTTTCTTTCATAATCTCTTCCTTTTATACCACATATTTTAGCACGATAAAATTTAATTGTCAATAGTCTTTTTTATGAATAAATATAACAAAATATGAATAAATATTAAAAATAATTTAATAATCTTAAAAAAGGTTTTTAAATTTAAAATTGAAATTATTAGAATATATTTTGAATAATTATTTAAATATTTGCATAATTATTTAAAATTGTTAAATAAGTTGTTCCATATTTTTTATGCTTTAAAACATTATATTTTTTTATTTCTTCAAGTTTAGTGTTATCATGCTCCCAGCAAATAATGCCGTCATCATTTAGCAAGTTATTGTTTAAAATAAAATAAATAGCTCTTTCTGCAAGATTTGTTTTGTAAGGTGGGTCAATAAAAATAATATCAAACTTAATATTCTTTGATTTATACCCTTTCAAGGCTTTTAAAAAATCACATCTAAGAGCATTTATTAAATCATTTTCAATTTTCAAATCTTTAAAGTTTTTAACTAAGATTTTATATATATTAATATTTTCTTCAACAAAATAACATTTTTTAGCACCCCTTGAGAGTGCTTCAAGCCCAAGCGCCCCAGTGCCAGCAAAAAGGTCTAAACAAACGGTATTATCAAAATATCTTATCATGTCAAATTCGGCTTCCTTAACTTTGTCTGAAGTTGGTCTTGTTGAAGAAACATTAAATTTATTTAATTTTTTAAATTTATATTTACCTGCAATTATTCTCATATATTAATTATAGCATATATTTAATACTTTTTAATTAAAAATTCTTTATTTTATTAAAAAAATCATATAAATTGATTGTTTTACATGATTTTTTGCTAATAGAACTTGTTTTACCATAAAAAATAATATTTAATTATAAACAATATTAAACCTTCTGTGATGCAAATTTGTTACAATTTCATAGCTTATGGTTTTTGTATGTTTTGCAAGGTTATTAACACAATTAGGTTTTTGTTGATTTGTGGAAATGACATTAACTTCGTCCCCCACTTTCGTTTTTATATTTGACACATCAACCAAAATTGAATCCATACAAACATTTAAAATTTTACAAGGCATAGAATTTATCAAAACAAAGCCATTTTGATAGTTTTTGGTTATACCATCGGCATAGCCTGTTGGAACAATCGCAACTTTCCCATCATGGTCGATAATAGTTTTTCCGTAACCTATATAGTCTTCGTATTTAACATTTTGGATTTGAACAATTTTTGAGTTTAAACTTAAAACAGGTTTTAAACCTTTATTTTTTATTTCTAAACCATAAAGTGCAATGCCAACTCGCACCATATTGCAAATGTTAAGATAATCAACCTTATTAAAAAGCCCTGCCGAGTTTTCAAGATGAATTATTAGGTTTTTAAATTCAAAAGCGTTTTTTTGTTTGTTTTTAATATCATTCTTTGTATATATATTCAAAAGTCTACACTTGCGGTTTTTAATGTATTTTCCAATTTTATGTTTTTTATTAATATGTAAATCTATGTTTTTGTTATAAATATTTATACATTCTAATAAATTTAAAAATCTATTATATTGAGTGTGGCTCAAACCTAAATCATCTGCATTAAACAAATGAGAATACACACCTTCAAGATTAACCAAATTTTTATGCTTATAAATTAAATCAAGTGCTTTTAGAAAAGTTGATTTAGAATTAATTCCAAGCCTGTTCATACCAGTATTTAACTTTATATGTATGTTAGCCTTTAAATTTTCTTTTTTGCAAACGCAAATCAATTCAAGCAAATTTTTAATCGAAAAAACTGTCAAACTAACATTATTTTCTAATAATGGTTTTAAATTATTTTTATCAACCTTTCCGCAAACCAAAATTTTAATTTTTTTTGTATAATTTCTGACCTCTAATGCTTCAACAGCATTTGCAACACCAAAAAAATCTACATCGTTTTTAAGATTTAACACCGTAAATCTCAAGTCGTGGCCATATGCATTTGCTTTTACCATTGCACAAATTTTTTTTGAACAAGCGTAGTGCTTAATTGTTTTTAAATTATTTTTTAAGTTATCTTTGCTTAAAATTAAATCATTAAAAAAATCCATACATTTATATATGAATTTGTTTTTTTGTTTGTTATGAATTTTTATTTTATGCTAAGATATTTGATTATATATTTTTCGCTCAACCAATTTTGCAAACAAAAAAAACGACTTAATGCCGTTTTTTTGTTTTTGCTATTTCAATAGACCGATTAATCCCTCTGTTGTATTAGTTTTTACCCATTCACTACCATTTTTAGTATAACCAAGCCATGTTGGTAAATATTGAACAAATAATCTTAACAATAAAATTAATAGAATAGTTACAGCCAAAGCTATGATGAAATTAATAATTCTTTTCTTTGCTTCATCTCTTGCACCAGCATCTTCTGCCCTTGCCATTTTAACGCCTAGAATAACAGCATAAATTGTTCCTGCAGTTGCAACCACAATTAATAAATAAGGCAACACAGTTTCTAAGAAACTTGTGATACTTGTTACCCAGTCCCATTTACCTTGTTCGCCATCCATTAGTGTTGCCAAACTAAATAAAAAATTCTTCATATTTCCCCCAATAAAAGTTAAATTATTTCTGTTGGCAAGTTTTCACCAACTTTTTTATACAATGATTTTAGCACAAGTTTTTACATAAATCAAACAAAATTAACAATTTTTTTATTTTTTTGAAAATTTTTGTTTTTGTTTTTAAAAAAAACTTTGTTAACCGTTAAATTTCAAAATTATTTCTAAAAACTTTCAATTTATTTGTATTTTTTTTTATGTTTTGTTATTATTTATTATATAAATATGTGATGATAGCTCTAAAAGTATAAAATTAACATCACAATTTGTTGACTTAAGTTGCCGAAAAAATTAATTAAAGCAACAAAAGAATAACAACTATACTTATTTTGTTTTAAAAACAAAAAATTATTCAATTAGAGGTTGAAATGAAAAAAGACAAAAAGAAATTTTCTGTTATAAATATTGTGATTTGGGCAATCTTAGGTTTTTTGATTGGTGCAGGCTTGACTTATGCAACATCAAGCATAAAAGTGATTGACTTAAGTTTGGTAACTTCTTCACTAACTTTGGCTGGTGCGGGCGTTGGGCTTTTGGCTGGTTTTGTTGTTGAAGTTTCAAAGTTAATGTCTGGGCAATCAAATGGAAATGAAAAAACTAAAATTAAAAACAAAGACGGCGAAGTTGATGAACAATATTTCAATTCACGATTTGTTAGTGAAAAAGAACTTAGGACAGACAAAAAATTTAAGTTTTATTTGTGGAAAGACTTGTATAAATGCGATAATGAAGGAATTGTTATTAGGGCAGAATTAAGGAATAAAGATTTGTTAGTTAATATGTATAAGCCTATTCATACTTTGGTTATCGGAACAACTGGTAGTGGTAAAACTCAAGGTTTTGTTGTTCCTACAATTCAAATTTTGAGTGAAACTGGCTCTAAACCAAGCATGGTTATTTCTGACCCTAAAGGCGAATTATATTTAAAAAACAAAGTAAAACTTGAAAAATCTGGTTATGATGTTAAAGTTGTTGACCTTCGTGAGCCAAGTTCTTCAGACAGATGGAATCCGCTAGATCGTGCATACGACAACTATCAAAGAGCAAACAATCTTTTAAACGAAGTTAAAGTTTACAAAAATGTTTCGCCAAGCAAAGTTAATGGCGTTCAACCTATTAAAGGCTCAACTTATTATAACGAATGGTATGAATTTGGTGGAATCGCTTATCCTACAAGAGAAGCGCTTGATAATGATTTAAAAGCACAAAAAGACAAACTTATTAGCGATGCCTTTGAAGATATCCAAGATATTTGTGCACAACTTTGTCCACCTTCAGGAAACGACCCACAATGGGCGCAAGGTGCACAAGATTTTATTCGTGGCACACTTCTTGCAATGCTTGAAGATAGCATTTATCCAGAGCTTGGTCTTACTAAAGACAAATTTATTTTCTACAACCTATACAAAATTTGCATGTATCGTGATGCCGACCCAGAGGCTCCAGTTCGAACACTTCAAAATTACTTTAAAGGCAGACCAAAATCAAGCGAATGTGTTGATCTAGCAAATGGTGTTATCAACAATGCACCAACAACAATGAAAGGCTATATGGGTCATGTCGCAACGGCTTTAAACTTGTTTAGTGATCTTGGAATTAGTTATTTAACAAGCGGAACAGACATAAATTTTGCAACATTCACAGACAAACCTAGTGCACTGTTTATAATTATTCCAGATGAAAAAGACACAAGGTATCCACTAGCCAATATTTATATCACTCAACTATATAAAATTTTAATCGATAAAGCAACAAGCAACAAACCAAGTTTAGAATTAAACAGAACAGTTTATTTCATTTTGGATGAATTTGGTAACCTTCCTAAAATTGAAAAAATTAAACCATTTATAACTGCTGGAAGAAGCCGAAGATTATTCTTGATGCTTATTGTTCAAGACTACACTCAATTAACAAGCAAATACGGCGAACAAGATGCACAAACTATTAAAAATAACTGTAATATCCAAATTTTTATTGGTACAAAAGACTTAAAAACAAAAGAAGAATTTTCAAAAAATTGCGGAAACAAAACTCTTATTCAAACAAGTACATCTGAAGGTAAAAGTTCAGGCGGAAAAGGCGAAAAATCTACAAACACAAGCGAACAAGTGTTGTCGGCTCCTCTTATTTCACCAGAAGCTCTTGACCACCTAGGCGAAGGCGAAGTTGTTGTTAATGTGTTCAGAGAATTTTCAGTTAAAAGTAAATTTACTTTTGCTTATAAAAATCCTTATTATGACCAAACTCCTCCGGCAAATGAATACAAACCCGGTCATTCTCTTGACAAAGAAAAGGTTTACTACGACATTGAAGAAAGAAACAAAAAAGTTTTTAAAGATAATGACGATGATGACGACGATGATGATTTTGCAAATTTTATGAAAAAATTTAAAAGTTAAAAAAAATCCACTTTGAACAGTGGATTTTTTTACTTTGCTTTTCAATCTTTAAAACAAAAAGATAATTTAAAGAATAGTTACTTTTATAAATTTTCAAAAAATTTTTCATTATTAAATTTAGGTTTAGTTTTTCCATACAAAAATGGCAAATATTCTTTAAAATTTTTGGTCATACTATCTAAAAATTTTTGAGGCATATAAACAATTTCACTTTTATCTAAAACAGAAAATAAAAACTCGCCTTCTTTCATTTTTTCAAAAATTTCCTTATCCGAAATCTCAAATTCTTCAACTTCTTTCAAGCCTTTAATTGCTTGGGTTTTAAACCATTCGTCAACAACAAATTTTGCATTACTCCCTAAGTCTTTAAACAAAACCTTAGTATCTTTTGCAAATTCTTTTCTTTCATCTAGAATATATTTTTTCAGAAAACACACTTCTGCCCCTTTGCGACTAAGTTTGTTGTAAATTTTGTTTAATAAGAAATCTGTATGCCTATAAGCATCAAGTTCCATATCACAAAAACGATAGTAAGAAAAATCATTAATTTTGTCTGAAGCAAAAAAATAGATATTGTAGGATAAAATTCTTTGCCACATAACATCATCTACAAAAATTTTGGGAATATTTAAAAAATAATATTGAAATTGATGAAAAGATTCATGAATAACACAATCAATCATTTCACAATAGCAAAAGTAATTTGTCAAGTTTTCTTCGGGCATCAAACAAATATAATTAATAAAACTAGTGGCCAAGGTATCTTTTATTTCATTTTCCTTACCTTTCTCCTTAAGTTTTAATTTATAAAAGTCAAACTTTAATTTAATTTTTTTTCTTCCTTCAGTTTTCGCAAGATAATCACATAACTGTTGAAGTGAAATTTTTAAATCTTTCTCACTTGCATTAACAAAATTATTAAAATCTAAAAATTTAAACAAATCTAAAAATTTTTCATCCATAAGTTTAATTTTATCAAACATTTTGGATAATTTCAATGCTTTATAAAAAATTTTTTACAATAACTTAATTAATTTGATAAAAATAAAAATTTAACAAAAAATAAGAATGTATATTATATATAAATTATTTTTAAATAATATATTTATTTGTTTGATTTGAAATTTGAAAATATGTTAAAATATTCATATTAAAGTAGGAGTTATTATGAGTAAATTTAAAAAAATGTCTTTTATCATTGTTTTTGCACTAGCATTATTTGCTGGTTTATTTGGCGTTATAAATCCAATAAACACAGTAAGCCTTGAAGCAGCATCCACTAGTGTAAGTTTGACTGTAAAAAAAGTGAAATATAGCGATAATAATATTTCAAAAGATGAAGAGGGGCAAAACATTCCAAAACATCTTGGTGAATATACTGAAGAAGAACTTTATAATAAAAAAGATAGCATTTTAAACAGCACAGAAGATGACAATTTAATTTCTAGTGGCAATGTAGCATCTATTAATCCTGATAATTACGAAGCCGTTTTGGTATATTTATCTCCAAGCCAAAACACAACTTTTATCAAAATGTTGTCTACAAGCCTTACGATTTACACTAAAAACGATAAAAAATCTTTCTTGCTTGATTCATACAATGTAATATCAGGCTCACAAAATTTTGTGTTAATAAAAGCATTTGATTTTTCAACAATTCAAACAACTCTTTCAAATGTTGAATATTCAGAAAGTGCTCATATCGATCTTACATTTAATTATTCCTACACCACAAACGGCACTAATATTATAAGCGACTCAACTTCGTTTGATTTTTATTTAATAGATGAAACAATTTACTTTGGCAAAAATGGTGAAAATAGCCCTAAAATTGAAAATTGTCTGCAAAATGGAAATGAAACTGATGTGTATTTTTACAATAAGAGTAATGCAAACTACCCTACTATAACTTTTGATCCATACAAATTTTCGCCAATTATAAATTATACATACAACGAAACTTCTGTTACTTTAAAAATTGAAAGTATGGAAGAAAATAATGTTACTAAATTTAAATTAGTATCTTCCGACAACAATATTTATGAAAGCAAAATTTTAACTTTGAATGAATCAAAACTTAAATTAGAACTTAACAGAATTGGAAAATATGAAATAAAATATTTGATTTGCATAGGTGAAAACAAAAATTTAACAATTCTTGATGAAGAAAAATCAAGCAATGTTAAAAGCCTTAAAACTCCTTTGCTTTACAATTTTGGATACGAAGCATTATATAAAAATTATCAAGAAACAAACAACGATATTAAACGCTTAAATCAAGATTACAAATGTTTGTATAATGATTTATATCAAAGTGATTTTAGTTATATTGAAGATTTTTATGAAAAAATAGATGATAAAAATGTAGCAACAATTAATAATGTGATTTCTTATTTAAACAACAATGCTAATTTTTTAGACAAAGTTGCAGTAACAAATCAAGCACCAATCAAAATAAATAGTTATGTTACAGAGAATTTAAGCGGAGCAAAATATTATTTAATTAGCAAAAACTCTTCGACTAATGAATATGAGTTTGGCTCAAGTGAATCCGACTTCACAACAAGCAAGCGTTTTGAAAAAGAAGGTTTGTATGTTGTTATAATTCCTTACAAATTCCAAACTTATAAAGATGATACTTTTTATAAAGTTTTGATATTTAAAATTGAAAACTCTACCCCACAATTAAACTTCTATAACGATGAACAATTTAGCACTTTAGTTAATGCAAATGGGTTTACAAATCAAGATGTTTATTGTGTTTGGAACAAAGACCAAACAAATCCGTTTGTTCTTCCAAGCAAAATTAAAGTAACCAGAAATGGCACAATTTTGCAAGAGAATAAAGACTACTCAATTAAATCAAATAATTCACAAAACTATATATATTTTGATAAAAAAACAAATGGCGAATATTTGGTACAACTAACTTATGGCACAAGTGAAGTAACAATAGAAAAAAGATTTGTTATTGACACCACTGAAATTTTGTTTGATGTTGTAAGTGTCGAGAAAAAAGAAAATCGTTTTGCATTATCTTCAATATCATTAAATGAAAATAAAGCAAGCACAGACAAAAATTTTGCAGTTTTTGTTCAAGACAAAAAAATCAAAAGCAATTTAATTTCTGTTACTTATGATTACATTTCTTTAAATTATCAAAAAGCAGACAAACTATATGATTTTGATGATAAAGACTTGTTGATTTATAACAACTATCAACTAAACAGTATTAGAAAAAATTTAACTTATTCAAATAACACTTTAAACAATCTTTCAAACCTATCAAATCTTCAAATTAAAGATGACAATACAAATGCAATAATTTCCATTAACGCACTTTATAAATTTACAATTACTGACCTTGCTGGAAACAAACAGACCTTCTTTGTTTTGTTTGATAATTCTCCAAGCATCGCTCTTGAAAGCAATAGTTTGGTCTCTGCTCTCGCAGAAAGCAAAAAATTAGTTGATGTATCAAATAACGAAGCAATTCTTAATGAAAAAGACAATTCTTTGAACCTAATTTCCGACAACTACTCTGTTATTTTTGGAGATTATAAGGTTCTTGAATTTAAAATTGATGACAACAATCTTAGTTTTGCAAAAGAATATTTTAATGATACAAATTTGACAACTGGCACAACTTATTTAAAAAGCAAATTAGATAAAATAAAAATTGAAAGAAAGATTTTTAGCAAACATAGTGAAAATGAAATTAAAACGATTGAATGTGAAGTTGAACACAATATCTTTAGCATTGACCTTTCAAAAAACACAGAAAATAAAGAATTTGATTGTATTTACACAATTTCATTAAAAGATGTTTCTAAAAAGTTTAATCTTAACACAGATAGAAATCAAATTTTAATTTTTGGAAAGAAAGATAATATAACTTCAAGAGTTTATAAAACCCACCCTACTAACAGTGAAAATGTTTATATTACTTTTAAAAACAAAATTAATAATGACGGCTTTGATTTGGAAAGTTTAATACTTGATTTTTATCCTTTTGTTGAAACGGATAATCAAATTAAATTCTCTAGCATAAGTGAACAATATAATCTTTTGGAACTTAAAGAAAGTGGCAACATGGTTTTTGAAAACAACGCTTATGGCGATTATATTGTGAAATCAATAGTTTTGACTTATAAAGACGGAAAGTATGTTTCTAAGGAAGGAAAATATGTCATAACAAAAACTTATAAGAACAAAACTTCTATCACTCAAACATTTTATGTAGACAGACACTCACCTATAAGTTATTTTGAATCATTACAAAGCACTTTGATTGGCAAAAATATTAATATTACTCTTGATGCAAAAGAACTTTCAGCAGATAAAATTTACAAACTAATTTTAAACAATATTCCTTTATCAACAAATATGCTAAATTTTGCATGGAAAAACTCAGAAAAACAAAATTTTGTTTATAAATATGAAAGTTTGAATAATGAAGATAAAGATAATTTAAAAATCAACTTTGCTTTATTTAAAACAGATGAAAAAGAATATGAAAGAATAACTAATTTCTCTTTGAGTAGTGGCGAATATTCATTATTGATTTTTGACAACACATTCTTTGACTTTGATAACTACAACTTGGCTGGTAAAGACAAATATGATCAAATCAAAAAATATGCCAACTATGTTGAACTAAAAATCAAAACAAACAAAAATACACCGTCTGGATATTTTGTAAAAGATGAAAATGAGAAATTAGACAATGTTAAAAGCACAAATTCAAGCACTTTAAGTTTTGAATTTACCGACCCTGAAGATGAATTTTTGTATGCAATAGACCTAAACAACATTATTTTAAAACAAAACGGCAATGTTATTTTTAGAACGACAAAAGAAAATGACATTCAAAAAACTGGCTCATTTACACTAGAAAACGGAAAAACTATTTACTATATTTCTAGCATTGGTAATGTATTTAATTTTAAGAGCACAGAAATAGGTCTTTCAAGATTTAAATATATACTAACAATTCTTGACCCTTCAAAAAATAGTGATGTTTTGTTCGAAAATGGAAAAAGTTTGGAAGCAAAATATAATTTGATTTTGTCTTATAACATAGACAGTAAATATCAAAATAATTATTCAACTTGTGATTATGAAATGATAATAGACCACACAAGTCCAAACACAAATTTCATTAAATATCTTCAACAAGACAATTTCTTACTTGACACAGAAAAAGAACAATTAAAACTAAGTTTGGTTAACAAAGATATATCAAATGATATTAATTTTGACAATTATGTTTTTGTTGTAAACTCTGCCCCAACAAAATCAGATGAAACTGATACTGCAAACATTTATATAAGAAAATATGAAAAATTTGCTGGTCAAAACATTGAAAATATGCAAAGTTTAGTTTTGGGAGATGCAAGATTTTCTGACCAAACAATATCAAGATACCGTTTTGATATAAACACTTACACAACAGATGGTAAAAAACTTTACTCAACCAAAGAATACAACTCTATTACTGAAACATTCTTCGACCAAGGAGAAGGCTATTATGAAATTATAGAAGCAGATGAGGCTGGCAACTATTCTGTTTACACCGTTTATTACACTGAAAGCCAAGGTTTGTTGGCTAAATATTCCGTAAGTGGTAGTAATGAAGAACAAACAACAACTTCTAGTGAAACAAATTTAATTGACCCTCAATTTAAGTTAACAGCAATTTCAACAAATAATGATTTTAATTTTCTTACTGTCAAAGTTTTGATTAATGAAAACGGCAATAATAGTGAAGAATTTAATTTAAGATACCTACCTTTTGCTGTTAATGATTCTAAGTTTGATTATTTTACACAGTGTAATTTGTTGGTTGAAAGAATTAACTCCATAATGAAGAATTTTGCACAAATAAATGAATATGGAAATGTTTGCAAAATAACAATTTCAAATCAATTTGGAAAAACTTTAACAATCACAAATTCAACACCAAACAAAGAATTTGAAATTAAAGATTTTATTAAAAATTACGACAATAACAAAATCGTTTTAACAATCCCTAATTCAAGTGAAAACGCAACTTACATTAAATCTTTAAGTGTTTATCCAGTAATAGACGGAAAAAAAGGAGAAAGACTTAAAAAAGATTCAAATAAAGCCGAGATACCTGATGAATTGTTTAATAGTCAAAACTATGTTTTCACTTTTAACGATACTTGTTATGTTTTAGATGATGAAAACAACGAACAGATTAGAAATGCAATAAAAGTTTATTACTTTGTTTGGGAAGATAATTTTGGAAGAATTCAAAGTGCTGTTAGATATTTGGGTGAAAAAAGCGAAAGCAAATTTATATTTGAAAATGGCGCTGGATTTGTAACTAAAAATGGCGAAAATTACACTCAATATTCAGAAGGAATAAAATTCCAATACAACCCAGAATTATATAACATAGAATTTGAATATCAACTACTTCCAAACACTTACAAAAATAAAAAAGAAATCACAGAAAAAACTACAGAATTAGACTTGTTCTCATTAGTTGGAGATGATTACATTAACAGTCAAATTAAGTTTATTGTAACTTTAACTGACTTGACAAAATTAGATGAAGAACTTCAAAGTCAAACTGTTTATAGTTATATCTACTACCCTTATATGCCTCAAATTGAATTTACAGACAGCTCTGGAAACAGTTTAAGAATTTTTGCTAATGAAAAAGATAACATTATTTCAACTTCTAAAAATGTTCATTTAAGTTTCATTAACAACACTTTGTTTAATTTGCAATATATTTCAGTAACGCGAACTTACACAATAAGCGGAAAAGAACAAAAACAAGAATTTAACATAACAACAACTGATTACACATTCTCTGACCTAGGTAATTATGAAATTGTTGCAATAAACGAACTTGGCAAAAAGAATACTTACAAATTCAATATTACAACAGCCACAAACAAGACCTACACCGTTGAAACAAATGAAGAAAATATAACAAACTTTGAACTTGTTTCTTGCTCAGTTAAAAGTATTGAATTCACTGAAAGCACAAATCCTCAAAGTTTTGAAGTTTATTACTCAATTTATGAGGCTAAAGTTATAGTAAATCACGACTTTAATTTAGATTTAAAAACATTAACTCCAACAGATGCCTTTAAAGATTACAAACTTTATCAAATTTTGAAAGGCACTGACACATTTAAATACATCGCAATCAAAAAAATTGATTATAATTCAAACTTTTTGAACATCTCTTTGAATAACACTGAAAATGAAAGCAACCTTTCAATTACAGATGCTAGTGATAACTCTGAAATTGCTATTAAAGGATATACTGTAACAGGTTTGAATGGAATTGTTTTGAAATTGCCTATTATAAATAGCGATGAATCAAACAAAATCGTTTTAAAATTATTCTATAACAACAAGTTGTTAGAATTAAATGAAAATATTTATAGCATTGATTCTGAAAATCAAGAACAAATCATAACACTAGATGATGTTCCAAGTGGAATTTACAGTTTATATATTGAGGACCTTGCTGGCAACATTCAACTATTCAGCGGAAACACTTTCTTAAATCTAGCAATTTATAAAGAAGTCCCTATCCAATTAAATAATGAAATCCCTGTAGATTATCAAATCTTTAATTCTGATGTTAGTTTAACTATACTAAATGAAAAACAATATGTAACAGGAGCAAATGGTCTTAAAGTTGAAGCATGGTTAAATAATAATGAAATAAAGAGCATCAAAAAAGATGATAACAAAAATTATATTTTCTCTGATTATGGCTTCTATAAAGTTACAGTTTCTGGCAGATTGACAACTAATGGCCCTGAAATTAAAAAGACTATATTCTTTACTATATTAAATAGCAATGAAGCTATAAAAGAATTTAGTTTTGTAAGTTTGAATGGTCAAAACATTACAAAAGTAATGAAAGATGGAAAAGATGCAACAACTTTAATCAAGCGTATTCTTGCCTTATTCCCTATCTACACACAAGAAGATGGAACATATAATCAGTCAAGTCTTGAACAATTAAAAGTTTTGCTTGAGTCCGATTTTGAAAAAACATATCTTTACAATTTAACATTAAAAAGCGAAATCGAATATACAAATTCTATTTCAAAAGATGATGAAGGCAACGACATTGTTACTCTTGCTAAATATCTTGCAGGTGGCGAATATGAAGTGTTTGTATCTTCTCAAAATTTGATTTTAGGTCAGCAAAATTATTCATTCAAGGTTTGGATTAGAGATAAAGATGCAAAAATAAAAATAAATTCCACACTTGCTGAAGGTGGAGAAACTTCTAAAGAAATCACTTTATCATATAACCCTTATTTAATTTTCACTCAAATTGGTGAATGTAAGATTTATGTCAACAATAATGTGATTGCTGAAATTAACAATTCAAGCATAAATGATGTTAGCACTTTTGTTATTCCAAAAGATGCAAAAGGAACATATGTCGTGCAAGTAAAATCATCAAGTGGGAATACAGAATTAAGTTTTGTTCTAAACAAAAAAGAGCCTCTTTCTGCAGTTTCAATAATCGTTATTGTCATTGCTGTTTTAGTCGTTGCAGGAGGAATATTCTTGTTTGTTAAGTTAAGGACTAAAATGAAAGTTAAATAATAACAATTAAATAAAAAACATACTAATTTTTGTTAGTATGTTTTTTTTGCTTTTAAACTTAATTTTTTAATTTTGCTTTTAGTTTGTTAAGTTCAGACTTTGTTAGAATCTTTTCTATATTCAAAGTTTTACAATCTTCAGTTAAAAGAGTGTATTCATATTTAGAATAATTATAACAAATTATATTGTTAAACAAACTTTCTATAAGGTTATTTTCTTTAAAATCTTCGCCAACAATAACGGTTAAACTTCCTGCATTAGTTGTATATTTCCCAAGCAAAATAATATCTTTTATGTTATTCCATGCAATAACAGAGCTTTCATCAACCGAATGTTTTTTCAAAATTGAATGATTTTCAAAATATTTTTCTAGTTTTGTAAGACTGTTTATGTATAAAGCCATATCATAGCCTTCTTCAACTTTTCTTAAAAGATTAGATAGCCTTACATCAAACTCTAAATCAAAATTTGTGCAAGAATTGTAGTTGTTGCTCAAAACTTTAAAATTTGAATTTGCAAGAAAATCATAATAACTTTCTGGAGATTCATCAATCAAAATCGACAAACCTTTAAGGTTGTTTTCATCTGTTGAAAGCCTGTGTAAAATTGTGTTGTTTAGTTGATTATTGCCTTTTGATTTAAGCAAAATTCTTTGCCCTTTTGCTATTGGACAAAACAAATCAATGTCTGCAAAAATCTCATCGTCATCTTTATAAATATTAGTTTTTAATTTCTGATTAGGACTTATAGCAATCAAATTTAAATAATCTTCTTTCCTTGTGAAATCTTCGGTAACAACATTTTCATTTACTGAATATATTTCTTTTAAAATATAAGGTTTTTCTTCATCAACAAAAATATATTTTCCGCTTATTTCATCGCCAGTTTTAAGTTTATAAAAACTAGTTTGAATGTTGTTTATAAAAACTATATCCTTTTTTGTGTCGTCAATGCAACTTAAAAAGCATAAAGCATATTCTTTGTTATAAACTTTTACAAGCCCTTTAAAACAAAACTCATTTTTTCCAACTTCATCCACATTTAAATTTGTTTGATTATCATTAAAAACATTATAGTAGTTTTTTGCATTATCAAAACGCTGTTCAAAAGTTTTTTTTGGCACAATAACATCAATAAAATCGTTGATTGTTGTTATGTTTTTTGGAGGTCGCCCCTGCTTTGTTTTTTTCACATAAGGTTCAACTTCTCCATTTATAACCTGCATAATTTTTTCAATTAAATCTTGTTTTTTTAGTGTTGTTGGAGAGTATACTCCAACTTCTCTTGCGATATTTCTTATTTCAAATATACCAAGTTCTTGTAAATTTTGTTCATTTATCTTTTCCATAATTTTATTATAAACATTTTTTTTAAAATTGTCTAGTTTTTTTACAAAAATATTTATAATTCCATATTTTTCCATTTTTTTACAAAAATATTTTACTACAAAAGATTTAACCAACAAATAATTGACAATAAAAACAAATTATAATATAATTTATTCATAAGGAGTTTTGTATGTATTGTCAAAAATGTGGAAAAGAAATTAATGATGACGCTGTTGTTTGCATTAATTGCGGATGTGCCGTAAAAAAAGAGGACCCAATTTCTGAAATAAATCAAAAGATGTATTCAGAGCCTAAAACTGGCATGGGCGTTTTGCTTGGCATTTTTCTTGGTTTAATTGGTTTGATTATTGGCATTTGCCTTTACCCAGAAAACACCATTGCAAGAAAAACTTTTATCAAGTCATGGGGAATCACTTTTGGGATAACGCTTGGGGTTACTATAATAATTTCTGTTATTTACTCTACTGTTATGTTGCCTTATATTTATCAATTTGCAGGGGTCTAAAAGTTTAAAATAAGGTTAAGTGTATTAAAACTATCAAAATAAAATAAGGAACAATGCTATAAAGCAAAGTTCCTTTTTATTAATCTGAAATAATTTAGACTGAAATTTTTATTATTTACATCATTAAATTTCCATCTAAGGTATCAATTACTCTTAAAACATTTTCTTCTTCTAATGTGTCTGCGTTAATATAAACATAATAAACATAATTATTATATGTGCACTTAAATTCATAACACAAAACTTCTCGGTTAAAATCAAGTGGAATTAGAGCTTTCTTTTCGGTTTCTATATCCAAAAGTTTGCTAACTCTTTCACGAGCTTGACTTGCTGTTTTTGAAGGCTTTGTGTTTGTTCTTTCAGTTTTGTTATAAGCATAAGTTCGTGCTTCCCAACCTATGATTTCTCCACTATCACAACTAATTTTTACTTTTATCATTTCAGGATAAATTATTGTGTCGTTTATAATTGTGCAAAGATTAACATATGCCACATTATTGATTTTAGTACTCCAAACGGCTTTCATGTTTTTAATTTCAAGCATATCTGCAAATTCTTCGGCTTTCTTTTCACATTCTTCTAAAGAAATATTATCTTTAACAGATTTTTGATAACTTGAAATTGTGATTATCACACCACCTTTTTTTGACACTTGCAAATAATATTCATGACCATTCTCCAGAGTCATGTTAAAGTTATAAGTTGCAATTTTGCCTTGGCTTTCTTCCTTATAATCTATCCTTTTAACATTATAATCTTTAAATAATTCTTGAAGTTCATGACTTACTTGATCAAGTTGATATTCCTCACCTGTCAAACCTTTAACTTCTTTGTTTATAATCGAATCAGAAAACGGTCCATCATAAATTAAAGTTGGATAGTCAATTCCTGTTTCCTGAAGTGAAGTGAAAGTTGTGTTGAAGCCACTATCCTTTAAGTCTATATCTTTTAAAATACTATAGTTATTTTGAATTTGATAAGCATATTCATTAATAATTTGTTGCACATTTAAGCAAAAAGTGTAAAGGTCTTGCAAACTTGAATAATCTTTTTCTGACATTTCTTCGCCATTATTTAATTTATCAAACAAATAATAACTGAATCCACCCATTTGGTTTACAAACTTTGTTGTTTGATTTATTGACTCGTGATGAAGTGGAAGTCTGCTTAAATTGTTTTGAGTGATATTGCATTGCTCATAAAGTTTATAAAACTGTTTTTTTTGCTGAGTTTTGTCATTGCTAATCAAAACTTTTGATAAAGTTACTTCAATGTCGTTGACTCCCGACACAAGTTCATAAAAATTTCTTTGATAGGCACTTTCCAAACTGCCACTAACATTTGCTAAATTGTTAGTTGTTGTTACAAATCCAACTGTCAACAAACCAGTTAATAATGCAAATACAACAACTATCGCTATAACTTGTCTTGCTTTCATAAATCCTCCTAAACTGCAAACACATGATTTCCAATAGTTACCACTGTGGTGCGTGAAAATATCCAACTGCTTGTTGCAGTTTTTGGATTGTAGTAATAAATGCTTCCATAACTAGGGTCCCAACCATTAAAAGCATCCTGAGCTGCTTGATAAGCTGTTGAATTTGGCTCTAATTCAAACTGTCCGTCATGAAGTGCAGTAAATGCCCAAGGCTGATAAATAACGCCCTCTAGGGTGTTAGGAAACCCCGGATTTTCGACTCTGTTAAGAACAACCGCACCAACAGCAACTTGCCCGACATAAGGTTCTCCACGGGATTCGGAATAGATTAGTTTTGCAAGCAAATATAAATCACTATTTGTTTGGCTGGATGCCGAAACACCAAGACTTGCCGTTGTTACAGCATCTAATTTTCCTGTTTGTTCCAAGCCTTTTTGCTTTTGATAAGCAATAACCGAAGATATAGTTTCATCGTCAAAAATGCCATCAATTTCGCCCGAATAAAGTCCTAAATCAAAAAGTTTGCTTTGCACGATTCTAGTTTGAAGCATATTTTGAGTTAAATCTATCTTTGATACCTTTAAGTTGCCCCCTATAAACGCCGACAAGGTGATGTAAGCCATCAAAACAAACACTATCATAATCAAACTTAAAACGGTTTTTAAATTTACTTTTTTTGTCATAATTACCTCTTAAAAAATTTGTTAATTAATTCTATAATTTTGCTTCTATAAGTAATATTACCCATTTTATTACTTTCATACATAAAGCAAAGTGGCGGATAAGCAACACACCACCAGTTGTTACCTTCTGCACTTCCAAGTTCAATTATGATAGCATCATAATATCCCCCACACAATGTAACATCATGATATGACCTTACCGGAAAGTACTCGTTTTTAACAACTATATTGCTTATGTAATTAAATCCATTATCTTTTAAAATGTCATTAACAAAATTTTCAAGAGTGGTTTTGTTTTCTACAAAATATTTAGCCAAATCATCTTTGTTGTCAATTTTAGTTATATCATTTGTGATTAAACTTAAAACCCTATTTTTAATCTCAAATTTAATGTTTTGGTCGCATTCATCATTACTGTTGGCTCTTATGTGCAATCGCAAATAATCAGTGTTTTTTAGGGTTGTTTGATTGTTAGAATTGATGTACACACAACCTATTATAAAAACAAAAAATAATAAACAAATTATTGATATTTTAAAAAGTTTCATACTTTGATTATTAACGCATTTATAAATTTTAAACAAAATAAAAAAAATTTATAAAAAAATCCGCTAAAAAGCGGATTTTATTGTTATATTAAACATAAAGAGTAAAATTAAAAAAGAAGAAATCAAAATTTCTTCTTTCTTATATTTATGTTCACAAGATTTTAAACTTTTTATAATCTTTGTAACAACTATTTTTTCCCGCCTTTAAACAAAACTATCTTTTCATCTTCAACAAGTGGAAGATTAATATTAGGATTTTGACTTAAAATTTTCTCAGGTTTTTCACATAATCCTTTAGATATATCCCAAAGGGTGTTGCCTTTTCTTGCAAAATAAATTTCAAGACAGGCTTCTTTTGGTGTTAAAGGTTCACCAACTTCAATGTTTGTTAAAGCCATTTCTTCATTAGTGTTAAAGGCATTAACGCAAATTGTTAAATCTAAATCTAAGTTAATTTCTTTTCCTTTCTTGCATTTACAGTCTACGTCTTTAATAAGCACGCAGGTTGTAATTTCATCGCCGTCTAACATTTCTTCAAATCTGTTTTCAATGCTAAAAGGCACTTCTACGACAACTGAATTTAGTCGTTCATTTTCATCATCTTCTTCCATAAAGATAACATTAACCACTGCTAATCCTTCAACAACAACATTGTCGTTGTTTTTATAAGCATTTGTAATGTTTGCATTTTCTGCACAAAAAGATACTATTTTTACAATTCTTGGAGCCTCTTCATCGATAGTCAAACTGCCATCAATTTTTTCATCAAAACATTTCAAAAAGTTATTCCCTGCAACTTTAAAACTTTCAATATTTAAATTCAATTTGTTTTTCAAACTGTATGCATCAACAATAACTTCATGGCTGTTAGTTGTAAGATAAGCGTAATCAATATCAACGGGAATAACAAAATTAACCACTGTTTCGCCGTCTTTAATTTCGTTGTTCGTTGTTATTTTACAATTATTTATTTGACTTCTAAATATAGCAAAGCCCTCTTTAGTTATTCCCTCACTCTCTATCTCTTCTTTGAATTTGTAACATTTGCAAAATTGTTTTAATTCTTTGTTTTCGCCATCTGTTAAATATTGATAGTTAAACATAATCAAGCCTTCAACAGTAAAATAATCTGTTCCTAGGCTATAATCTAAAATTTTAACTGTAGCATCTAAAGCCAAAATTTTGTCTATAGTATCTTTAGATGAAAAACTCTCTTCAAAATTAAAACTTGCTCTACCGCTCTTATTTAGTGATGTGTAGTTTACAAAATTGCTGTTTGTAACAATGTTTTCGTCTTGATTATCGAATGAATTTAAACTATCAGTCAACAAGCCTTCAATCAAAGTTTCTACAGTTGCATTAAGTTTAACGTCATCACTAGAAGAATTTACTTTAAGTTCTATAACATCAGTTTTAAACAAAGGCAAACTATTTGTTGTTATGTTTTCATTTTCTAGTCTACCTGCAAAATTCTCGCTGTTTTCTAAACTTAAAATTTCACCTAATTCATTTGCATAGATAACTTTAAAGCAAACTGTTCCGTTAAATTTTATTTCTCCGTTAATTGCTTCAAAATTGTTAATCACACTTGTTGCCCTAGAACATAAAATTTTGGCTATTGTACTTTCGGCTGATAAAGTGGTAGAAACTTCGTTTTGCACTGCCCCTAAGTTTTTTCTGAATGTGCTATTAATTGTGTTTTGCTCCATTAAACATTTCCCCCTAATAATCTATAATATTTTATAAGCAAAAAAAATGTTTTAGAACAAAATTTTAAAAATATTTTTACAACATAAAAATTCTAAGTTGTTATATATAATATATTAACTTTTATATATATTATCCTTTAAACTTATTTTAATAATTTTACAAATCCGCACAGAACTTCGGTGTAAGAGTAACTTACGATGTTGCTACCCTTCAAATCTTTTATCTCAACTGTAAAAACACTTGGATATAAGTTTTGAATAACACCCTCTAGTTTTTCAGTTTTCTTCCTGCCTCGATTGACAAGCATTTTAACGCTTTTTCCCTTAATTTCTTCAATTTGTTGCTTAATCTCATTTAATGTTAAATTATTTTTCATAAAAAAATTCTTGACCAAAAAATTTTTTATAAACGAAACTTTTAAAAACTAAGTTTAATTTACAAAAAAAGCATAACCAATTTTGTTAGTTATGCTTTTATTACTTATTAAAATTTATAAAACATCATCAGAATCATCTTCTTCATCGTCATCCAAGTCATCGTCATCCAAACTATCAAGATCATCAAAATCTTCGTCATCTAAATCATCAAGATCCTCTTCATCCAAATCATCAAGGTCATCTTCATCATCTAAGTCTGACAAATCAAGTTCTGGCGTGTCAAGTTCATCTTGGTCATCTTCATCGTTCATAGTGCACATTTCATCAATTTCATCTTCATTTTCAGAATCTTCATTCTGAACATACATACGCCAATTATCTTCTCTGTCTACATTCCCTGCCAAATTTTCTTCATAACTTTTTTCTTCAGCGCAATACGAACACATATCTTCATTATCATTGATATAGTTACTTTTGCAAATTGGACAAATTTGCATATTGTCAAGTTCATCATGTTTGCCTAACGAAGCAATCTCTGCTTTGCAAACACTGCAAAGTTTATCCTTCTTTTTAATAAAATTAAGTTCACATCTTGGGCAACGAATATACTCTACTTTTTCCATACTTACTCCTAAATTTATAGTCTACGCTAATTATAAATATTTATTATGTAAAAGTCTAGTATTTTATACAAATTTTCAAATTTTTTATACACCTTCTAAAAGCATTTTGTCTGCAACCAAGGCAATAAATTCACCATTGGTTGGTTTTTCGTTGTTTGAATAAACTTTAACACCAAAAAGAGAATTAATATTTTCAATTTTTCCTCTATTCCAAGCAACTTCAATAGCGTGTCTTATGGCTCTTTCCACCTTGCTAGAGCTTGTTTCAAATTTTTCTGCAATAGAAGGATATAATTTTTTTGTTATGCTGTTAATAACATCGGGATTATCTATAGCCATTTTAATGGCTTCTCGCAAAAATTGATAACCTTTTATGTGTGCTGGGATACCAACAGTTATAAAAATGTTAGTAATTTTTTCTTCAAGGTTTTTATTTTTAACAACACAAAAAGTTTTGTTAGATGAATTTAAAACATCTAAAATTCTGCTTTTCAAAACCTCAAAATTAAAAGGTTTTATCATATAATAACTTACGCCCAAATTCATTGCTTTTGTAATAAACCCTTCCAAACTTAAACTTGAAAGAATAATAATTTTTGTGTTAAGATTTAAACTGTTAATTTGTTCTATCAAATTAAAGCCATCAATTCCACTTAAAACAACATCCATAACAACAACATTTGGTTTAACTTTTTTTATTTCTTCAAGAGCAACAAGACCATTTGTTGCAACACCAACCACTTCAAAATTTGAAGTGGTAAAATTCTCCTTTAATTCTTTTAATGTTTGCTCGTTTTCATCAACAAGCATAATTTTTGTTTTTTCCATAACTTTCCCCTTTTTAAATTTAATTTTTTCCTTATAATCTTTTTTGTTTTTAAAAACATTAAAATGTTAACATATTTTGTAAATATTTCAAATAATTTAAGAAAAATCTCATTAAATGTTTTGACTAAAAATAATAGATTTTTTCAGTTTTTGTCGAATTTCTTTAACTTTGCTCTATTTTAAACATTATCTTAAGAAAAACAGTATATAAAAACGCTTTTTTAATAATAAGGTTTTATTTTATTTTTTATTAAATTTAACCATAAAAAGAATTGGTTTTTTATAATATTTAATCAAAATATGTTATTAAAAATTAATTTTTTATCATTTTTAGAGCTATTTGTATATTTTTATTTTAAGATTTCCATACAAAAAAAAGCACATCAAATGTGCTTTTTATTTAAAACTATTTGTTTGTAACTATATGCTTATTCAAAAGTTCACCAACAAGTTCTGTCGTTTTGTCTTTCAAATTTAATCTATTCAAATAGTATCCTTCTTCTGAATTATCTCCTGTATACTTAATGTAGTAATAAATATAACCATTTTCGAAATCAAAATTTTGCGACATATCGGTTTTTAAATTATCATTTTTTTCTAAAAGAGTTAATACAGATTTATTTTCAATGTTAATTTTAACAATATTGCCGTCAGCATCTTTTCCATAAACATCTTCGCCATAAATGCCAAAAACAGTAAAACTTCCGTCATAAAGCAATGTTATATCTTTTTCAATATTATTTGTGCCAGTAACATAAAGAAGTTTAGAATTGTTGCTAACAATAACGCCAGAAGCAAATCCTAGCCCTAAATCGTAAATATATTGATTTTCGGAATAAGAAACTACTGTATATTGTTTTTCATTATCCTTGTTCATATCATCTAATTTTAGACTATATAAATAAGCATTTGTTATTAAACTATTTGTTCTTGTATAATAAATTTTTTGATCAGTTACTTTTTTAATTAAAAATGTATTTTCATTATCTCTAAAAATCACATTTTCTTTATTATCTTTTAAAGATGCTTTGCAAAGCACATTTCCATAAGATGTATTTTCACCTTCAATAAAACTACGAGTATAATAAACAGTATCACTATTTTCGTATGCACCAAAACTTGTAACATTTTCAGATATTAAATTTACGCTTTCAATTTTGCTTCCACTTACCTTAACATTATATAGTTTATTATTATTTGAATAAGTAACATAAACTTTTTCATCAATATAACTATATTTTATTTGGTCAGCACTTGTAATGTTTAACGCATTAACAATTTTGCTAATTTTTCCACCATTAATATTAACAGCAAAAACATCAGTCAAATCAAAGCGGATTTTGCCACTATTATCTTTTTCTGTGTTAGGACTTGTGAAGAACAAAGTGTCGCCAAAGATATGCAAATCACTATATTCAAATCCAACAACTTTTGGCACTAACAATTCAACATCTTTTAAAGTTTTAACTTCATTACCATCTTCATCTGTTGACACATCATAAGTAAGTTCGCCGTTATTAAGTTTAACTCTGTAAATTGCACCATTTTTTGCAACACCATAGTTATTATCTTTGTTTGTTAAACTAGAATTAGAAACAAATCCATTAACAAAATAAAGATAATTACCTTTCCTAACAGAAAGTGAGCCATTCCCAGTTACAGAATCAGTTTTGCTAGGACCACCCTTCAAAACAATTTCGCCACATCCACTAAAAGCCAAAACAGACACAAATAGTACGCACATTAAAATTACACTAAAAAACTTTTTCATTTTCACTCCATCAAATAAGTAATACTAATAAATTTTAACAAAATAAAAAAAATTAGTCAATAATTTTAAACTTATTATTAACTAATTTTTTGTTAATCTAATATAATTTCAACTTGATTTCCACTTAGAGCATCTTGATACATTAAATAGTATCCATAACCCTGCGGATTTTCGCTGTTTAGCGGAAGCCATTGATAGAAATTTGCATACTCATCATCAGGTTTCACACTATATTCTCCCGGCAATCCATAAACTATATATTTAATTTTGTTATTTTCATAAATAACGCCAAAAATATAAAAATTTCCATTTTCAGAGTTGACTTTAACAAATTTGGATGACGGTATAATATTTTCTAGTGCTTTTTCTTCTTCGTAATTAGTCAACAACTCATTTATCTGCTCTTCAACTGAATTTAAAAATTCACTTTTATTATCTTGGCTATCTTCTGGTTTTTCAACATCTTCATCTAAAGTTTCTGAAAATTTATTTAAAGAATAATCAACTATTTTTTCAATTTCCTCATCCGTTTCGTAATCAGAAAAATCATCACTATCTAGTGTAGAAGTTCTTTCGGTTTCATCAAAACTTTGTTTATCTAATTTAAAAGAATTTTCATCCGAATAACATTTTTCTTTGTTTTGCGCATCAGCACTTTGAACATTCTTGTTTTGAATTAAATCAACATTTTTGTCTTTTTTGTCATCAAAATCGTACAAAAATGAATTTTGCCAAACTTTGTTTGTTTCATTACTTCCCCAAATCAAAATATTTGAGTTGTTGTTTTCAATTTCAACAATGACAGCACTTATTTTGTCATTCAAATTTAAAGTTTTGTCAATAATATAATTTTCACCGCTATCTAAGTCGACTTTAAACAAATCTGCACCACATTTAATTGCAAGCACAAATTTACCAAGTGTTTTAGAGAAATTGTATGTTTTTAAATTTACTAAGGTTTTTGAAGATGTTGTTTCCAAACTTAAAATTCCCTTAACATTTATATTTTCTTTAGCACTTGTTAAAATAATGTTTTTAATCATAAACCCCTCTTGATAAATTATATTTACTCATTTAAAAAATTTTTTAGAATAAATTGTTCTAAAAAAACAAAATTTGTCGAAATTATATATGAAATTAATAACAAAGATGTTAAAATAATCTTTTAATATTAAAATAAAATATTCTTACAATCTATATTAATCAAAAACTCTAGTTTTGTTTTAAAAAAAGGTTCTAAAAATATTTGATAAAAATTTTATTTTAGCAATTTTTTTAACAAAAAAAAGCAAATATTTTTATTCGCTTTTTTGAGAAGATAAACATGTAAATATTTTAACAAATGTATCAACAGAAATTTGTTCGCTTCTTACATTTTCACTTAAATTTAAGTTTTTTAATGCGTTAATCAAAATGTCCTTATTGCAATAATCTTTCAAATTGTTCAGTAGTGTTTTTCTTCGCATAGAAAAACATTTGCTAATAAATTTCCTATATTTCTCTTTATTTAAGATATTAAATTTACTTTTATTAATATTTATCAAAACGAAACTTGAATCTACATTAGGAACAGGCATAAACATATTTCGGTTTATGTTTCTCACAACTTTAACATCGGCTTGAGATTGAATCATAACAGACAAAATTCCGTAATCTTTACTGTTTTCTTTGCTACAAATTCGGTCTGCAACCTCTTTTTGCACCATAATGGCTAAACTCTCTAATTTATAATTTCCTTCCAAAAATTTAAAAATTATTGGCGAAGTTATATAGTAAGGCAAATTTGCAACAATTTTAAATGAATTTTCAAATTTGTTGTTAATTTCTTCACTATCTACATTCATGATATCTTTAAAATTAATTTCAAAATTATCAAAACTTTCAAGGTTACTATAAATTCTCTCTTTCAAACTTTCATCAATTTCATAACAGACAACTTTTTTTGCTTTTTCACACAAACATTTTGTGAGCGACCCAACGCCAACGCCTATTTCCAAAACTTCATCATTTTTTGTAACACTTGCATCACAAACTAAGGCTCTTAACAAATTGGTGTCATAAATAAAATTTTGCCCATATTGTTTTTTGTATTTAATTTCTTCCATTATATTTTATAAAAATTCCTTACATTATTTCTAATTGCTTGTTCTAAAACAGTTTTATCCATATTTTTAATTTCACAAATTTTGTCAAAAACATATTTAACATTTTTGGGTTCATTAACAGTACCCCGTAAAGGTTCTGGTGCCAAATAAGGGCAATCTGTTTCTATCATTATTCTGTCTATTGGCAAAAATTTAATTACTTCTACTGTTTTTTTTGCATTTTTAAAAGTTATGTTTCCAGTAAAAGAAAAATATCCTCCAAGTTTTAATATTTCTTTGGCAATCTCAACGCTAACCGAGCAACAATGAATATCAAAACCATATTTTAAAAACTCTTTATTTTCTTTCAAAATTTTAAGCATATCTTCATAAGCATCTCGCAAATGAATAACTATTGGAAGTTTTAGTGAATACGCTAATTTAAGCTGGCTTACAAAACCATCAATTTGTTTTTGTCTGTCAAAGCCATCGTAATGATAGTCAAGACCGATTTCGCCAATCGCAACGACTTTTTTGTCTTGAGCCAAAACTGAAATTTTTTCTAGATTTTGTTTTGTAACCTGTTCACAATATTCAGGATGCAAACCAAGCGTACAATAAAGATTTTCATATTTATGGGTCAACAACAAGTTCCCCTCACAATCTTCAATTTCAGCACTTGCCAAAATAACCTTTTCTATATTATTTTTGCTCAAATCTTTCACAATTTGGTCAATTTGCTGGTCGTCAAATTTTTGTTTAAACAAATGTGCATGTGTGTCAACAAGCATTAACAAACCTCACTACCACTTTCAATGTCCTTTTCTGGAGTTATAAACAAAAGTTTTCCACTCTCTTCATTCTCTGCATACAAAATCATGCCTTTGCTTTCTATCCCTTTTATTTTTCTTGGTTTTAAATTTGTGCAAACAACAACATTTTTATTAATCATATATTCAGGTTTATAATGCTCTGCAACACCACTAACAATAATTCTTTCTTCATTTCCAATTTTCACATTGAATTTTAAAAGTTTATCAGCATTTTCAACCTTTTCTGCACTCAAAATTGTTCCAACTTTTAATTCTATTTTTTCAAAATCATCAAAAACTATTTCAGGTTTTGAGTTTTGTTCAATATTTTCTTCTTGATTTTTGTTTTCATTTTCAATCATTTTATTATATTCCTTTAATTGTTCTTGTTTTATCTTTTCGCCTTTTTCTAACACTTCTTTAAGGTCAAATCGAGGGAATAACATAATTGGACCTTCACTTATGTTAAAGCATTTTTCATTGCCAAAATCATTTAAACTAGAATACTCTCTTGGTTTTACATTCAATTTTTCAAGCACTTTTTGTGTTGTTTTTGGCATAAAAGGAGCAAGTAAATTTGTGCCAATAACTATCGTTTCAAGCAAGTTATACAAAACAGTTTCAAGCCTATCAGTTTCTCCATTTTTTGCCAAAACCCAAGGTTCAGTTTCATCAATATATTTGTTTGCTCGTCTAAACACTGCAAAAATTTCTGACAAAGCATCTGAAATTTTAATTTCGTCCATTTTATTGCTAAGTTTTTGCAATGCACTTGTTGCAACCTGTTTTAAACTTTCGTCAACATCACATAAAACATTTTTGTTTTCAATTTTTCCGCCAAAATATTTTTGTGCCATTGCACAAGTTCTGCTAACCAAATTTCCATAGTTGTTTGCAAGGTCAGCGTTAATTTTCTCGGTTAATAATTCCCAACTGATAAGCCCATCATCACAATAGCCCATTTCAGACAAAACATAATATCTTACTGCATCAACACCAAAAACACTTGCCAAGTCGTCAAAATAAAGAACATTTCCTTTTGATTTGCTCATTTTTTCGCCGTTTTGCAAAAGCCAACCGTGCCCATAAATTTGTTTTGGAAGTGGAAGGTCAAGTGCCATTAAAATGATTGGCCAATAGATTATGTGAAATCTTATAATATCTTTTCCAACAATATGAAGGTCTGCTGGCCAAAATTTTTCAAAATTTTTGCAGTGATTTCCGCAAATATCATAGCCTAACCCTGTTATATAATTCGTTAACGCATCAATCCAAACATAAACAACATGTTTTTTGTCAAAATCAACTGGAACACCCCAACTGAAACTACACCTTGAAACGCACAAATCTTGCAAACCGTTTTTTATAAAATTATTATACATTTCTGTTTTTCTTGTTTCGGGCAAAACAAATTCAGGATGAGTGTTGTAATAGTCAACAAGCCTATCAACATATTTACTCATTTTGAAGAAATATGCTTCTTCGGTTGACTTTTTAACTTCTCTTCCACAATCTGGACATTTTCCGTCTACAAGTTGACTTTCAGTCCAAAAAGATTCACAAGGAGTGCAATACCACCCTTCATAACTTCCTTTATATATATCGCCCTTTTTGTAAAGATAATCAAAAATCTTTTGCACTTGCTGTTCATGATAATCATCAGTTGTTCTTATAAATTTGTCATAACTCACATCAGCCAAATTCCAAAGTCTTTGAATTTCGCCAGCAACATTGTCAACAAATTGTTTTGGTTTTAAATGACTTTTTTTTGCTTTTTCTTCTACCTTTTCACCATGTTCATCGGTGCCAGTTTGAAAGAAAACATCATAACCAAGAAGTCTTTTAAAACGCGCAATGGCATCACACAAAATAATTTCATAAGTGTTGCCAATATGTGGTTTTGCCGAAGCATAAGCGATGGCACTAGTTATATAAAAAGGTTTTTTATCCATAATTGCCTCCAAAATCGATTAAACTTTATAAAGTATAACAAAAATATAACAAAAAGTCTATTAAAATGTAATTTATTTAGTCAAAATTCATATAAATTATTATGAATAAAATTTGGACATTTATTTTTTGTTTATCAATAATTGTTATGCTTTTCACAAGTCCACAAAACATTATGAACATAATTTTTTCTGGTTGCGAAAAAGCCGTTATGCTTTCCTATTCGTTAATATCAATTTATGCCTTTTGGCTTGGAATACTTGAGATTTGTGAACAAACAGGAATTAACTCAAAACTAGCAAAGTTTCTTTCTAAACCCATAGATTTTTTGTTTGATAAACCAAACATAAACACAAAAAAACAAATTGCGATAAACATTTCATCAAACATTCTTGGCATGGGCAATGCTTCAACGCCAAGTGGGATTTTGGCAATGCAAGGTCTTGACGATAAAAGTGGCAGAATAAACAAAGCCATGACATTATTCATGCTTCTCAACACATCTTCAATTCAAATTATTCCAACCACGATTATAGGTCTTAGAATTTCAAACTCAAGTCAAAATGCAACAAGCATAATAATTCCAACTATTTTGGCTTCGTTTATTTCAACTTTCTGTGGAATTATGCTTGTATTTTTGATTGAAAAATTAAAAAAGAAACACAAAAAAATATAAATCAATTATTTTTAATGAGTATTTATTATGAAAAAAGGTTTTTATAAAAAATTAACCTTGTTTTATTTTTACACTTATATTAGCTAATTTTATTTTTTAAGGAGAAAAATGGTCTACATAATTCCTATACTTTTGCTACTATTAGTCCTTTTCGGACTCATAAAACGGCAAAATAACTACGAAAGTTTTGTTAAAGGGGCTCAAAAAAGCTTGCTTCTTGTTTTTGAAATCTTTGCCAATATCGTTGCAATTTTTGTTATAATAGAATTGTTTAAGCAAAGTGGAATAAGCGCTTTTTTGCAAAAGTATATATCCCCAGTATTCGGATTGTTTGGTATTCCAAAAGAATTATGTGAACTCATTGTTTTAAAACCTTTTTCAGGAAGTGGAAGTTTGGCAATATTATCAGATATTTTTTCTAACTATGGGGTTGACAGTTACATAGGAAGATGTGCTAGCGTTATAATCTCTTCAAGTGAAACAGTCTTTTATGTTACAAGTGTTTATTTTTCAAAAACAAAAGTCAAAAATATGGGATACGCAATTCCCCTCGCCTTGTTTGTAACATTTTTATCTAGTATTTTGGCTTGTTTGTTTTGCAAGATTTTTTAAAAACAGTTTGTTCCTTCAACGATAAACAACAAAATCAAAAGAATAATAAAATTAATTTGCAAGAATATTTAATTTGAATGACTTAAACAAAATATATAACTTATATAATTTATTTCACAATCAAAAAATAAAAATATTGTTTTAAAACAACATAAAATAAAAAAACCTAGAAACAACAATGTTTTCTAGGTTAATCGTAATACTATTCATCAATTTTGTTTGGTTCTTTGTTTACTTCAATCATTTCATTTTCCCAAACTGTAATTTTCCCTTTTCCAAGGAAAGACGAAATAATAAGCCAAAGCCCAGCAAGGCAAACCAAAACATATACAACAATGCTTCCAGCATTATAGCCACCAAAAATTGCCTCTACTAAATTCCAGTTAAAAATGCCAACTAAGCCCCAGTTTAAAGCCCCAACAATAACCAAAATTAATGAAATTAAATTTGCTATAATCATTTTTCTATCTCCTTTTTGTTAGTTTGTGATATAGCAAAATTTTTATTCAAATTTATGACAAAATTTAAATAAAGTAGTGATAATGGTAAATTTTCAATAATTTTTATGCTTTTGCAATGATTTCTAAATTTATAAACTTCTTTCAACCACTTCGCAATTTCCGTAAATTTTTATACCACTTTCTTTAAGACATTCTTCAAGTGTTTTTGTTTCACTTCTAGGTATTTCAACTCCAAAATATTTAGCATTAGGACAAAATTCTAATATATTATTTTTGGTTGTACCACCACCTGAGCCTAAATACTTAAATTGACTGTCATAACAATAGAATGTAGGCTTATAATTTATGTCTGAGGAAATTTTTTCAAATCCGTCAACTGAAATGTATGCAGATGTAGCAAAATATCGAGTTTCATCATAAACATTGCCAGTACTATAAGCAATAGC
>CAKVHI010000005.1 GCA_934747965.1 uncultured Clostridia bacterium | reverse complement strand
TTGGTTAACCAGTTTTTTTAAAGTGTATTCTTCGACTTAAGTGCTCGGTTAACCATGTGCGAGGTTAACCATGTGCGAGGTTAACCATGTGCGTTTCTATATTAGTTTGTGATAGCACAAACTCTTTTATCCATTAAAAATTCTGCCATTTTTAGGGTTATTGTGTCAAGCGTTTTTACATGATTTTTTATAATTATTTTATTATTTTAATTAAGTTTAATATGAAATTGCCTGTGGCACACTGTGGTACCTAAATCGTTTTCTCACTGTCAATAATAATAGTGCAAGGTCCATCCAAGGTTGCCTCAATTTCCATTTCTGTTCTAAAAACTCCAGTTTTTACAGAAACATTTTTGCTTAAAATTTCAACGGCTTTATTATAAAGTGGCAATGACAATTCGGGATGAGCCGAATTGATAAAACTTGGTCTGTTAAAGCCAATCGTTGTGCCGTATAAAGTAAAATTACTTACAAGCAAGACGCTTCCGTTAACATCTTTAACAGATAAATTTAATTTTTCATTTTCATCCTTAAAAACCCGTAATTTTTCTATTTTATTCATTAAATATTCAACATCTTTTTCAGTGTCATCATTTTTAATGCCAAGCATAACAACAAAGCCTTTGCCAATTTCAGAAAAAAAACTGCCATTAGATTTTAGTTTTGCATTTTTAACAACTTGAACAACTGCACGCATAAAATAAATTCCTTTTTACACAAAATTTATAGCAAATTTTGCAAACATTGTCAATGAATTTGAATACTATCAACTTTTGTTATATAATATAATCATGAATGAAATTGAAAAATACTATAACAAATTTAATGAAGATAAACGACTTAAAACTAGACACGGACAAGTTGAATTTTTTATCACAATGAAATATATAAAAAAATATTTAGAAAAATTTGACAATCCAAAGATTTTAGATGTTGGGGCTGGCACTGGGGCTTATTCTATTGCTTTATACGACATGGGATATGATGTTACCGCTTGTGAGCTTGTAAAGCACAACTTAAGAGTTTTGCAACAAAAAAATGAAAAAATTAAAAGTTATCAAATGAATGCTCTAAACTTAAAGAAGTTTGCGGACAACAGTTTTGACATTACTTTACTTCTTGGTCCTCTGTATCACTTATTTAGTGAAGAAGAAAAAATAAAAGCACTTTTAGAAGCAAAAAGAGTTACAAAGCCAAACGGCATAATTTTTGTTGCTTATGTTTTGAACGACTATGCAATTATCACACACGGATTTGTGGAAGGGTTTATTATTGACGCCATAAAAAACAAAGAAATTTCAAAAAATTTTGAAATTTTTGACAATATTAAAAACTTATATTCGTTTTCTACCATAAAAAGTATTAGTCTATTAAATAAAAAAACAAATCTTAAACGACTTAAAATTGTTGGAGTTGACGGGGCAACTGATTACATTCGCCCACATTTAAACAAAATGAATGAAGAAACATTTAAAGTTTTTGTTAGTTATCAAGAAAGTATTTGTGAAAGAAAAGACCTTATTGGTGCAAGTTCTCATGTGATTGATATTTTGCAAAACACAAAGTAAAATTTTTTCAATAAACAAAGTTGCATTTAGAAAGTGAAAATAAAAAATATGTTTTCACACATTTATTTAATATTTATAATAGCCAATTAATTAGTTTGTTATAAAACTTGATGCTTGACAATTCATATTAAATATGTTAAAATTTTGCATCATGAAAGAAAAATTAAAGAAACTTGTAGAAATTTTAAAAAATCCTCGATTTTTAGATATATTTTGTTATGTTTTTTGTGGAATTTATTTATTTTGTGCTATTTGTGTTGCATTCATTAATGTTGGAGAAAGCAAAAGAATAGAACAAGAAATGAATAATCTCCTTGCCCAAGTTAACGCTGTCAACAAAGCGGTTGAAAAAGAAAGATTATTTAACTCAACAGATGATAATCAAGAAGAGCCTTCAATACCACTTTTCACAGACGGGAAAACAGCTTTAATCACAGCTTATAACAAACTTTATGAAGCAAATAGTTTTCATATTTCTATTAACGGTCAAATCAACACCACATTTATGGATATTGCCTTAAAGGTTAGATTTGCAAACACTGCGATTAAATTTAATGAAGAAAAATACTACAATGAATTAATAATTGGATACCTAGACTCTTCTGCCCTTCAGAAAATTTTGGAAGAAGAAACACAATTTGCAAAGCGTATTCTTAAAGAAAATAAAACTGTAAAATCAATAGAATCTATCACAACAAAATATGTCAACGACAAACTTGTTGCTTCTAATTTTTATCCATCAGATAAAATAGATGAGGATGTGAAGTTGATTGCTGAAAATTTGATGATAGTTAATGAACAAACGATAAAACAAATTTCTTATTTCAAAACAAAAAAGAGAGATGGTAAGGTGCAATATTATTATGTTCAAGCCGAACTTGATGCAGTTGAAGCACCAAAAAACTTCTCCAAGGCAACCGCTTTTTCACTTGGGAAATGTCAACTAGGCGAACCCAAATTTAAAAGGTGCACTTTCACTGCTTGCATTGATGCAAATGGAAATTTACTTGGGATTACAAGCCAGGATGTTGGAGAAGTGCCAGTTACAAGTCCGCTAATAAATTTAACTATTCCAATAAGTTATACCTTAACTTATGTGTTTAATGCTATTAATCAAGAAATTAATTTTATTCCAGAAGGTTTTTAATGCTTAAATTAATCGTGAAAAAAGAAGATAATATTTTAAAATATCTTAATATTTTTGAAGGGCTTGGATTTAATAAAATTCAAGCCTTATTTCGTAAAAAAGAGATAAAAGTTAATAGAAAAAAAGTGAACAGCGATTTTTTTGTGAAAAAAGGGGACATTATTGAAATTTTTTGCAAAGAAAATTATTTTTTTGACATAAAAACAGTTTATGAAGATGATAATATTATAATCGTAAACAAACCTAAAAAACTTGAAATTATAACAGAAACAAAAAACATTAGTTTGTTAAATTTAATAAATCCTAATTTTTTTGCAGTGCATAGGCTTGATTTTAACACAGAAGGTCTTGTTTTAATTGCAAAAAATGAAACTAGTAAAAATGAATTAGATATTGCATTCAAAAATTCTAACATTAAAAAAACATACATAACAATATGCAAAAATTATCCTACTGAAAATCAAATGATTTTTGAAGATTACATTGAAAAATTTGATAATTTCGTAAAAATTTATGCAAACAAAACTATAAACTCTAAAATTGTAAAAACAAAGATTGAATGTTTAAAGAAACAAAATGGTTATAGTTTGATTAAAGTCGATTTATTAACTGGAAGGACTCATCAAATAAGAGCCCACCTTGCGTTTCATAACTTGTTTGTTTTGGGTGATGAAAAATATGGTAATTTTATTGAAAATAAAAAATTAAATCTAAAAAACCAAATTTTAAGATGCTACAAACTTGAGCTTACAAATCTAGGTAAAAATTTAGAGTATTTGAATAACAAAATTTTTGAAATTGATTTTAGTGATATTTCTTCCTACTTTGATAACTTAAAAGAGTCATAGTCTTAACACATATTTTAATTAAAAATAGAGATAATAAAATTATGAAAAGAAAATTTATAATTTTGTTATTCTTTATTTTTTTTATTTCTATTTGTGG
Organism: uncultured Clostridia bacterium; assembly: GCA_934747965.1. Taxonomy (GTDB): domain Bacteria; phylum Bacillota; class Clostridia; order Christensenellales; family UBA1242; genus UBA7868. Next base: position 108,119 of record CAKVHI010000005.1, on the reverse strand, counting down.
TGGTTTCACAATAAAATCAAGTCTACCTTTAAAAGATTTTAATTTTTATAAATTTGAAGGAAACATAGAAAATTTTTTTACGCACCAAATCATAAACCGCCCCGACCTTGCTTTTAACAGCCAAAATAAATATCGATATAATTTTTACAGAGATTGCGTAACTTACACCGAATTTGAGCGTTTTTTGCAAGAAATGTATAAAAATAACTATGTTTTGGTTGATATTTACGATTGTTATAAAACAATAGATGGAAAAGTGTATAAAAAAGATTTGTATCTTCCAAAAAATAAAAAACCATTCATTTTAAGTTTTGACGACATGAGTTTCGACACTCGAAACAAAGGAATGAGCGATAAACTTATATTGGACAGTAACGGAAATATCGCTTCCTTTACTCTTAATAATGAAATTCAAGTTGAATATAATAAAGAAGCAATTCCAATTTTGGAAAATTTTTTAAAAACTTATCCAGATTTCAGTTTTAAAGGTGCTCGAGGGATCATCTGCCCTACTGGCTACAACGGAATATTAGGTTACAGAATAAATCATGACAACCCAAATTATTTGGTTGAAACAGAAAAAGTTAAACCTTTGATTTGTGCTCTTAAAAAACTAGGCTATCGTTTTGCAAGTCATACATTTGGACATATTCAGGTTGGCGATGTTAGTTTAGAAACATTAAAAAAAGATACTGAAAGATATACTAATGAAATTATCCCGGTTATTGGAGAAACTAATATTTTAAGTTACCCTTGCGGGAAATTTACGACAAATGAAAGTAAATTAAATGTTTTGAAAAATGCAGGGTTTAATATATTTTTGTGCGTTGGAACAAGCAAACAAGAAATGTTTATAAACGATTGTCTTTATCTTAAACGACATGTGCTTGATGGCGGAAGTATGTTGAAATATCGTAAACAACTTTTACCCATTGTTGACACTACAAAAATTTATGATTACGCTCAAAGAGCATAAGATATTTTCATTCAACTGTTACACTTTTTGCAAGATTTCGAGGTTTATCGGAATCAATACCCAATAATACACTTGTATAGTAGGCGAGCCATTGAAAAAACTCAATAGAAGAAATTGGCATTAATTCATCTTCAAAAACCTTTAGTTTTATAAACACAAAATCATCAAAAAATTTTTCATAATCAATATCTAGTTGAGATACTACGACTACTTTGGCACCTCGAGAATATGCTTCATGTGCTGAGTTTAAGGTTTTATCTAATAATTTTTTTTGCGTGGCTATAACAAATAAAATGCTTTGACTGTCAACTAACGCCAAAAAACCATGTTTTAACTCTCCCGAAGGGTAAGCTTGAGAATTTATATAAGTTATTTCTTTTAGTTTTAAACTCGCCTCTTTTGCAGTGACAAAGTCTACATCTTTTCCAATAAAAAATATATTGGACGCTTTGATTAAATCTTTTGATAGAAGTTTTATTTGATTAATATAATCACGAGTATTAGAAATCAATTTTCTAATATTTTTTAACGCTACAAAACTATTTTTACTTTTTTCTTTGTTTAAGTATTGAGCAAACAGATATAGTATGGTGATTTGTGCTGTATAGGCTTTTGTTGAGGCAACTGCACGCTCTACCCCTGCACACACTGGAAAAATATACTCACATTGACTTGCAAGTGTGCTATGCAAAACATTTGTAAGGGCAACACAACAAGCACCTTTTGTCTTTACCAAATCTAAAGCACCAAGTGTATCTGCAGTTTCCCCACTTTGACTTACGAATATAGCCAAAGTACGATCATCAATGATTGGGTCAGTATATCTAAATTCACTAGAAATATGTGCTATTGCTTCTATTTTGGCATATTTTTCTATAAATTTTGCACCCATAAGGCTTGCATGATAGGCAGTACCACAACCAATCAATACAACTTTGTTAATCTTTTTCAAGAAAATGTCATTCATTTTTTCAAAAATTTTAGTTTCAGAATAAACTTGTGCAATTTTTTGCAAAACATTAGGAACTTGTAATATTTCTTTTTGCATAAAATGTTCAAAAGCACCTAAATTAGCATCTTCTTTGTGAAAATTAATTTCAATGGGTTTGCGTTTAATTTTGTTTAAATTCTTGTCATATAATTCTATGCTTTTGCTTGTTATTTTACCAAATTCTTGGTCATTAAGTTTAAAGTATTTATTACATTTATCACAAAAACAAATCGGATCACTTGCAATATAAGTGCCAGAATTTGAAATTCCAACATAAAGTGGACTTTTGTTTTTTGCAACAAAAATTTCTTTACAGTTTTTGTTAATTGCTGCAACTGCATAACTTCCGTCTAACTTTCCACACACATCTTTTAATGCATAAATACCTTCTAATTCACTCATCCCTAGCATTTGAGCAATAACTTCAGTATCCGTTTCTGTCGCAAATTTTACGCCTTGTTTTTTTAATTGATTTCTATAAATTAAATAATTTTCTATTATTCCATTATGTACGACTGCCCAATTTCGGTCTTGACTAATATGAGGATGAGCGTTAACAACATTCACTTTCCCATGTGTTGCCCACCTTGTGTGAGCAATACCACAAGTTTCAAAAATAGGTTTTCCTAATTTTTTCTCTAAATTTTTAACTGCCCCAACACTTTTGATAACTTCTATTTTATTATTCTTAACATAAGCAATGCCCGCAGAATCATATCCCCTATATTCAACATCTTTCAGTAAACTTATTAAATTTTCCTTAACATTACCTTTCCCAATAAAACCTACTATCCCACACATAAAACTACCTTCAAATATACGAAATGTTAAATTTTACAAAAATCTTTTTAAACCAAATCTTATTTTTGGAGTAAAAAAATAAAATATAAAAATTAAACCTCTTTTTGTATTTTATGTTTAGACAAAAAATTGTGTTAAAATGTAATTTTAAACAAATTTTCAAAATTTTATATTTTTTTTAAGCAATTAACCTTCAACTATTTTTTCACCGAATATAAAGGCAAAAAACGAAAGGTAAACAGGAAGAAAACTTAAACTCATGTTAATAAAATAAGTAACTTCTAAATTTGTTACAGCCCTGAACGAAACCCCTTGCATAAAGAACACATCGACAGCCATGATTACACAAATTAAGGCAAGCACAAACAAAATTATTCCAGAAACAAATTTTAGCACTCGCCTTATTGTGCAAAAAACATCAAAAGCAATGTAAAGAATTAGTAGACCAGACCATATAAAGTAAATAATTTTAATATACATTGGAAAATTCCCAAACGCTACCTTTAAAATAAACAAAGCACTCGTTAACAAACTTAGCCCTATCAAAGTGTAATATGTAATGTTTAAAAGTACTTTTTTTTGATCAATTTGCATAACTACCTCTTATAAGTATTTTGCTAAAAACAACAAAAAATATACATTTAAAAGAGTTATGCTAATATAAATAATAAACTATCAAAGATTAAAATTTAAATGATTTTAATACCACAAATCATAAAATAATCAACTAAAAAAACACCCACGATGATGAAACTGCTTCAATCATTGTGGGCGTATGTCATTTTGGCTCCCCAGGTAGGATTCGAACCTACGACCTATCGGTTAACAGCCGAGTGCTCCACCACTGAGCTACTGAGGAATAATGTTTATTTTCTAAACTTTAATAGTTTAACACTAAATAGTGTCATTGTCAACTATTTTTTTTAACTTTTTTTAAAATTATGATAATTTTTGCTATGTTACTTTGACTTTCAAAAACTAAAACCTTAAAACACACAAAATATTATATAAAAAAGATATAACCAAAATAAATTTAGTTATATCTTTTTTATTTAATATACTTTAATAAATTCTATATCTGTAAACACTGATTCTATGTTTATGTTATCAAGATAAAATATCAAAATCATTGATTTAGCCTCGCCTGTAATTGAAAGCAAAGTCACAGACGATTTTTTGTTATTAACTCTGCTACAGAGCCGTTTTGTTTAAAATAAGTTACTGCGGCAAATCGATTAGTTAGTTTTGTAACTGTAAATTTAACTCTGTTTCGTGTATCATTTTCAGTTAACATTTTTAAAAAGTTTTTCAAAGTTTTTTAATTTTCTTTATTGAAAGTGCCCACGACACTTAAGCGTTTTTAAATAATTTTGAAGTTCTTTTAATCTTTACTAATTACTACGCATTTTAATATTAAAGTGCCTGTGGCACCAAGCAGTTTTTGGAATATATTTTAAAATTTCACTTTGCTTGTTAAATTAAAATTAGATTAATGAATTAGAACATCATCAATGTTGTTTAATCTTTCCTTTTCTCTTGTTGTTTTTTTAATAACAACAACTTTTTTCTTATTTAACACTTGCTTTTGCATTGCAACTTTGACTTGTTGAATTTTATTTACAGTTTTTTCATGGAGTTTAACAAGGTTACTCAAAATTGGAATAGGAATTATTTTTAAAGAAGATTCTATATTTTTTGTTAAAATTTCATTTTTAGATTTGTAATCATCAGGCTCTATTTTTAAATATTTTTCAGCAACTTTCTCTTCCTTTTCAGTCTTTTCGATTATTTTTTTGCCTTCATCAGTCTTTTTTAATTCTTCGATATTCTTTTTATAACAAATTTCAAAATCTTGTTGTTGCTCTATATGTTTTTTCAAATACAAAAGTTTAATTTTTCTGTCTATTAAGTTTTGGAAATTATCCTCAGTTTTAGTTTCTTTTTCAGCACCTTCCCCCTCTATCAAAACAATGTTAAATGCTTTATACACTTCGCTTTTAAAAACATCATTTTGAGGTAAGGTAATCTTTTTTATTACTGTTGCTTGAGTATTTTCAATATATCCTTTAGCTTTGTAAATTGGCTCTAAAATTTCTAATATTGCAGTTTTGAAATTAGTTTTATCCGAATTTACTACCTTAACAGCAAAATTCAATTTACCAAAAGCACTAATTTTATCTAAACTCTCAACAAACAAAATATTTTCATAATTATCAGTAATAACTTTTTTGCAATTTAAAAGTTCCTTTTGTATTTCTGGTTGAATTTCATACTCGCCAAATTCATTGTAATTGCCAAGCATCAAATTATCTACAACTTCAGAATATTGTTGCAGTTTAAATCTATCTATTTCATACTTTTCAGTCAAAATCCCGCCATCTATATCTCTTCTGATATATTGTGAATTCTCTTTCTCCAAATCAGCAAGTTTTAATTCCATAAAGTTTTCCTTTGTAAAAGTAGTATAACACAAAAAATAACATTTTACAAATATAATTAAAAAATTTCACAAACCTAAATCGTAAAAAAAATAAGCAAGTAACTAAACTTGCTTATTCTGAATAAAAACTATTTAATAATTTTTGTAACAACGCCTGAGCCTACAGTTCTGCCACCTTCACGGATAGCGAAACGAAGACCTTCTTCAATAGCGATATCAGTGATTAATTTGATGTCCATAGAGATATTATCCCCTGGCATAACCATTTCAACGCCTTGTGGAAGTTCAATAGTACCAGTAACATCTGTTGTTCTGAAATAGAATTGAGGTCTGTAACCATTAAAGAATGGAGTATGACGACCGCCTTCTTCTTTCTTCAAAACATAAACTTGAGCTGTAAATTCTGTATGTGGGTGAATTGTGCCTGGTTTTGCAAGTACTTGACCTCTTTCAATATCTTTTCTTTCAATACCACGAAGCAATGCACCGATATTATCACCAGCTTCAGCTTGGTCTAGTAATTTTCTGAACATTTCAACGCCTGTAACTACTGTTTGTTTTTTAGCGCCCATACCAACGATTTCAACTGTATCACCAACTTTAACAACACCACGTTCTACTCTACCTGTAGCAACAGTACCACGACCAGTAATAGTGAATACATCTTCAACTGGCATTAAGAATGGTTGATCAACATCACGTTTTGGATCAGGAATATAACTGTCAATAGTGTCCATTAATTCAAAAATACATTTACATTCTGGAGCAGTTGTAACATCAACACCTGCGTTAACAGCATCTAGTGCTTTTTGAGCTGAGCCACGAATAATAGGTGTAGTATCCCCTGGGAAATCATATTTATTTAACAATTCTCTGATTTCCATTTCAACTAAGTCTAGTAGTTCTGGGTCATCAACCATATCACATTTGTTCATGAAAACAACAATGTAAGGAACGCCAACTTGACGAGCTAGCAAAATGTGTTCTCTTGTTTGTGGCATTGGACCATCAGCAGCAGAAACAACCAAAATTGCGCCATCCATTTGAGCAGCACCAGTGATCATGTTTTTAACATAGTCTGCGTGTCCTGGGCAGTCAACGTGAGCGTAGTGTCTTTTTTCTGTTTCATATTCTACGTGAGCAGTGTTGATTGTGATTCCTCTTGCTTTTTCTTCTGGGGCTTTATCAATATCAGCATATTCCATACCTTGAGCATGGCCAATTTTTGATAAAGTCATACAAATTGCAGCAGTTAGAGTTGTTTTACCATGGTCTACGTGACCAATTGTTCCAATGTTGCAATGTGGTTTTGTTCTTTCAAATTTAGCTTTTGCCATTTTAAAAAATTCCTCCTAATTTTTATGAAATTATTTTTTTATTTCACTTGCTTTAATTTTAACATAATAATAAAAATAAAGCAAACAAAATTTTCATTTTATTAAAATATTTTTACAGGATTAATTAAAATCCTGCAAAATATTATTCTTCTGTGTTTTTCTTTGCTCTTTCGCCAATAATTTTGTCAGCGATAGATTTTGGCACTTCAGCATAGTGGCTGAATACCATTGTAAATGTTCCACGACCTTGTGTTGCACTTCTCAAATCAGTAACATAGCCGAACATCTCTGAAAGTGGCACTTGAGCATCTACTTTTTGAATTCCAAGTGTTGCTTCTGTTCCTTGAAGAATACCACGACGAGAAGTTAAACCACCAATAACATCGCCTAGATAGTCATCTGGAGTTTCTACTTCAACTTTCATAATAGGTTCAAGCAAAACTGGGTTTGCTTTTCTTGCGGCTTCTTTAAATGCCATACTTCCTGCAATTTTAAATGCCATTTCACTACTATCAACATCATGATAAGATCCATCAAAAACATGCACTTTAAAGTCAACAACTGGGTAACCTGCCAAAATTCCGTTTGCAGCAGCTTCTTGAATTCCTTTATCAATCGCAGGAATATATTCTTTTGGAATAACACCACCAACGATTTCATCAATAAATTCATATCCACCGTCTTCTTTTGGTTCTAGTTTAATCCAGCAATGACCATATTGACCTTTACCACCTGATTGACGAATATATTTTCCTTCAGCTTCAACTGGCATTCTGATTGTTTCTTTATAAGCAACTTGAGGTTTTCCGATATTAGCTTCAACACCAAATTCTCTTCTTAATCTGTCAACAATAATATCAAGATGAAGTTCTCCTACACCTGCAATAATTGTTTGACCAGAATCTTTGTCTGTCCAAGTTTTGAAAGTTGGGTCTTCTTTAGCAAGTTTAATCAATGCTAAAACCATTTTTTCTTGGTCTGCTTTTGTTTTTGGCTCCAAACTTTGTTCAATAACTGGGTCTTGGAAGTCCATACCTGAAAGCATAATTGGATGATCTTCATCGCAAAGTGTGTCTGCAGTTATTGTGTCTTTCAAACCAACCAAAGCAGCAATATCACCTGCAAAAATTTCATCAATTTCTTTTCTTTCATTGGCATGCATTCTAACTATACGACCAATTCTTTCTTTTCTTTGAGTACGAGGGTTATAAACATAAGACCCTGCTTTCAACGAGCCTGAATAAACACGGAAGAAAGTTAAGTTCCCAACAAATTTATCGTCCATAATTTTGAATGCTAAACCAGCAAATGGTGCATCGTCAGAAGATTCTCTGATTTCTTCTGCACCAGTGTCTGGATTAACACCAACAATGTGGTCAACATCAGTAGGGGCTGGCAAATAATCAACAACGGCATCCAAAAGTGGTTGAACACCTTTGTTTCTTAATGCAGTACCACACAAAACTGGGTTTAATTTTAATTCAAGAGTACCTTTTCTTAAACCTGCTTTAATTTCTTCTTTTGTAAATTCTTCTCCAGCAAAAAACTTCTCTAGCAAAGCATCATCAGTTTCTGCAACTGATTCTATCATTTTTGCACGATATTCTTCTGCTTTTGCTTTATATTCTTGCGGAATTTCAGTAACTTCAAAAATTTTACCATCGTCTTCATGATACATAATTGCATTCATTTCAACTAGGTCAATTAATCCTTTAAAGTTAGCTTCTTGTCCAATAGGAATTTGAATTGGAACAGGGTTACCTCTTAATCTTGTTTTAACACTATCACAAGCCTTATAAAAGTCTGCTGCATCACGATCCATTTTATTAACGAACACTAGACGAGGCACTTTATATTTATTTGCTTGTTTCCAAACTGTTTCACTTTGTGGTTGAGCACCTTCACGGGCACTTAAAACAGTTATTGCGCCATCAAGAACTTTCAAACTTCTTTCTACTTCAACAGAAAAGTCTACGTGGCCCGGAGTGTCAATAATATTTATTCTTTTACCTTTCCATGAACAAGTTGTGCAAGCAGAAGTGATAGTAATACCACGTTCTTGTTCTTGCTCCATCCAATCCATGGTTGCACCGCCATCATGTACTTCACCGATTTTATGATTTATGCCTGTATAATACAAAATTCTTTCAGTAGTTGTGGTTTTTCCCGCATCAATGTGCGCCATAATACCAATATTTCTTATATCTTTTAGGCTATATTCTCTTGGCATAATTTTCTCCTTATATTAATATTTAAAATGAGCAAAAGCTTTGTTTGCTTCAGCCATTCTGTGCATTTCTTCTCTCTTTTTAACTGCACTGCCTGTTTGGTTGTTTGCATCAACGATTTCCATAGCAAGTCTGTTTACCATTTCTCTTTCACTACGATTTCTTGCTGCATTAACAAGCCAACGAATTCCTAAAGTTTGGCGTCTGTCTGGGCGTACTTCAATAGGAACTTGATAGTTTGTTCCGCCAACACGCCTTGCTTTACATTCAACAACTGGCATAACATTTTCTAGGGCAACTGATAAACAGTTTGCACCTTCAAGACCTAATTTTTCATTAGCAATATCAAAAGCACCATAAACAATGCTTTGTGCTAAAGATTTTTTGCCATCTTGCATAACTTGGTTGATTAATTTTGCAACAACTATGCTGTTAAATTTTGGATCTGGCAAAATTTCTCTTTTAACGGCCTGATTTCTTCTTGGCATAATTTATCTCTCCTTTTTAAAATATAATAAGTTTAAATTTATTTAGGTTTCTTAGCACCATATTTACTTCTGCTTTGATTTCTTTTTGCTACGCCTGCAGTATCTAGTGCACCACGAACAATGTGATAACGAACACCCGGTAAGTCTTTTACACGGCCACCACGAATAAGAACAACACTGTGTTCTTGCAAGTTATGTCCAATACCTGGGATATAACAAGTACCTTCTTGACCATTTGAAACTTTAACCTTAGCAATTTTTCTTAACGCAGAGTTAGGCTTTTTAGGTGTTGTTGTTGTTACAGTCAAACAAACGCCTCTTTTTTGTGGACATTTTTCAAGAATTGGAGATTTACTTTTATCTTCAACTTGTTTTCTGCCGTGCCTAATTAATTGGTTAATTGTTGGCATATCTTTCCTCCTTTAAAATTTGAACTTACCAATTTTAAAACGGTAAATCTTAAATTTTTACTCTTACAAACCCAATAATAAGATTTGCAAGTGGTCATTTTGCACAAAAAAATAAATTCGCACAAATGATAGCCATATTTTATCAAAAAACAAAAAAGATGTCAATGCATTTTAACATCTTTTTCAGTTTTTTAATATCTTTGTTGTCTTTTGTTTTTATTTTTAAATTCTTTTATCTTCATTTTAGATTATGTATAACTAATTTCACCTGTGCCAGCATTTATGAAGAATGTTCTATGGATATGAAACTTCTATGATGACATCACTTTTTTAATTTTATTTTTTTTATAATTTTTGTAAATACTCTTTTTTAATTGATTTTTGCGTTTCTTCTTCTTTTTTTCTATGTAGCGTTTATTTTTTAAGTGTTCTCTGTTTATAACTAATTTAACTTTCTTTTTATGAGATTTGTAATCACTTGTTTGAAATTTTTTGTAATAGCCACTTTTATATTTCTCAATAACTTGCAAATATTCATCATAAACTTTTTTTATAGCATCATCCCATGTAACATAAAGATTGGTAAATGCACCATTCTTTATCTTTTCATACTCTTCAGGATTAGCAAAAATTTCTATAATTTTGTTAGCAAATTTTGTTTCATCATTCTCAGCAAAAAAGGCGTCTACCCCCTCAGTACAAGTTCCGCTTGTAACTGCTCCACGAATAAAAATTGTTGGAGTCTTTTGACTTGCAGCCTCAATTTGCACCAAACTTGAACAATCGTAAAGAGAAGGAAATACAAACAAATCTGCCATTCTAAAATGTTTTACGAGCAATTCCCGATCACTAATTTTGCCTGTTAAAACAACATAATCTTCAAGGTTATATTCTTTAATTTTGTCTTTTAATTCATCAATATCAGGACCCGTGCCTACAAAGAACATTTTAAAATTAAAGTTTTTTTCTTTAAGTAGCTTCAAACAATTAAGTGTGAAAAATATGTTTTTAATTTTGTTAATTCTTCCAACAAAAAGTAAAACCATACAATCATCATTAATGTTATATTCTTTTTTCAATTTTTTGATTTCTTCGTCATTATCGTAATATTTAAGATCTGTTCCATTGTTTTGCACTTTTGCAAGTCGGTTTAACTTATAATCTTTAAAATAAACTTTTGCGACTTCCTTGTTTACAGCCCAACACTCATCACAATTATTAAAAACATTGATAATATTTTTTAATAGCATTGAAGTCAAAAGTTTACTTTTTGTTGCCATATAAAAGTCTTTCTTAAATTGACTATGAAGTGTTGCAACCACCGGAATATTATGCTTTCTGGCATACTTTAAACCAACCTTTCCGATTGAAAATGGCGAATGAATGTGAACAATATCAAGATTAGAATTTTTTATTTCATCAATAAAATCTTTATCCCAACCTGGCATAGGTAAGTCATAATCCAAAAATGACGCTGTAATTTTTTTTGTACATCTAACAACTTTATAATTAAATTTGCTGTCATCAAAACTTTCTCTACCTTCTGGCACAAAAACCGTAACATCAGCGTATTCAGTCAACCTTTTTGCATAGTTGTCTATAACATTAATAACCCCATCAATCATTGGAAAAAAAGAGTCATTAAAAATCCCAATTTTTAGTTTCTCTTGTTGTTCATTGCTTTTATTGTTAGTTTTATCCATAAATTCATTATACATAATTTTTATAAATAATGCAATATTTATTAAAAACTAATTAAATTAATTAAATATAAAAAAAGAAAGTGTTTTAAACACTTTCATCAAACAAATCCATATCCAAATCTTCAGGTACAAATTTACCCTTTGAGTTTTCATCATCAACTTCACCATCCACCAAAAGCACAATATCAGCTTGATGTTGATTTTTAACAACAACATAACTTGTTGGATTTTCAAGTTCATTATTAATATGGTTTGAACACTCTAAGTAAGCAATTAAATAGTCTTTCGCACTTTTAAAAGCATCTTCAACACTATCGCCTTCTGTAAAAATATCCAAATCATTAAACGCAACAGCATAATTATTGTTTTCTTCATCGTAATATAACACTGCTGGATATACATATTGTTGCTTCATAATAACTCCTAACTAAACTTATTTTAACATATTTTATTTTAAAAACCAAATATTATGTTAAAATTTTGAAAAAATTTAATTACAAAGCAAATTCTTTTGCACCAATTTGTTGTTTCATATATTTTGTGCAAGCTTTCAAACTCTTTTTGTCTATAACAGAGAAATTATATAAAGCCAACATATTCATCATATAATTTTCAATAGCAGTTTTTTTATCTTTTTCAGAAAGTTTGTTAAATTCATTATGAACATAAATAACAATTCGTCTTGAGAAATTTAATTCATCTTTAACATATTCGTTTAAAGCTTCAATAATTTTATCATTCAAAACTTTATCTTCAAATGCATTAAGCCTTAACTTTAAAATTCTTTCACTTGTGTTCTCATCACTTGTTAAATAAATAGGCTTTAAATTTGCAAATTGATTATCCAATTTGTTTTCATTATTATATTCTGCATTAAATGCAATAAATGTTTTGCCATCCTTTACTTGTTTGTAAGAGAATCTAGCAATCAAAGATAAATACATAATTTCTTCTAATTTTTTTTGTTCAGTAATCATCATACACTCCTTAAATCAACAATATAATATCACAAATAAAAACTTTTGTAAATACCCTTTTGAATTTTTTTTGCTTTTTAAAGAAAAATTTAAATTTTGTTTAAACAAAAAAGGTCTGTAATAAGACCTTTTTTATTATTCAATAATATCAGAAGCACTTTCAGAATTTTCTTCAATGTTTTGTTCTGAATTTGATTGATTAGCTTCAACATCTTCATTGTTAAGTTTTGGAATAACATTAACATGATTATAGTTACCTGTTCCAGCAGGAATAAGTTTTCCGATAATTACATTCTCTTTCAAGCCTTGAAGAGTATCAATCTTACCTTTGATTGCAGCCTCTGTTAAAACCATAGGGGTTTCTTGGAAGGATGCTGCAGACAAGAAACTTTCAGAATTTAAAGCAGCTTTTGTAATTCCAAGTAGTGTACGTTTTGCACTTGCTGGCACTTTGCCTTGCTTTAAAATTTCATTGTTAGCTTCTTCATAAGCAAATATATCGACATAAGAACTTGGAAGGAATTGTGTATCCCCTTGTTCTTCAATTATAACTCTTTTTAACATTTGTTTTATGATAACTTCCAAATGTTTTGTGTTAATATCAACACTGTTTTTAGAGTATGCATAAAGAATTTGACTAATCAAATAATCTTGAACAGCTTTTACACCTTGTGTTCTTAAAATGTCATTAGGATAAATTGAGCCAGCACTTAAAGGTGTTCCTGGAACAACACTATCCCCTGTTTTAACTTTCAAAACGCTTCCGTAAGGAAGAAGATAAGGAACATCGCCTTCACTTGAATGTACAACGACTTCATCAAGTTTATCAACTTTATTTACAGTAACTTTTCCAGCAACCTCGGATAGCGTAGCCATTCCTTTTGGTTTTTTTGCTTCAAACAATTCTTCAACACGAGGAAGACCTGTTGTTATATCGGTTGTTGTTGCAACACCGCCTGTGTGGAAGTTTTTCATTGTAAGCTGTGTTCCTGGTTCGCCGACTGATTGAGCAGCAATAATACCAACGGCTTCACCAACTCCAATAAGTTTTGAGCTTGACATATCTTTTCCGTAACATTTTGCACAAACACCATTTTTGCATCTGCAAGTTAAAACTGTTCTTATTTCAACGGCTTTAATTCCACATGCCTCAATTTCATCAGCTTGTTTATCAGTTATCATTTCATTAGATTTAACAATAACTTCTTGAGTGTTTGGATTAACAATATCATTAACTGCAACACGGCCAACAATACGTTGTTTTAAAGTTGCAACCAAAGTGTCATCAACTGTAATTGCTGAAACAACCGCACCTTTAATCTTTTCTCCATTTGCCTTAAAACAATCTTCTTCATTAACAATAACGCTTTGAGAAACATCAACAAGTTTTCTTGTTAAATATCCAGCATCTGCAGTTTTTAACGCAGTATCTGCAAGACCTTTTCTTCCGCCACGAGAGCTCATGAAATATTCAAAAGGTTTTAAGCCCAAACGATAGTTAGATTTGATAGGGATTTCAATTTTAGCACCACCAACTGCTGCCAAAATTCCACGCATACCACAAACTTGTTTTAACTGGTCTGGATTCATACGGGCTTTTGAAGTTGCAATAATATTAAGTGGGTTAAACTCTCCTAAATTTTTTCTAACAGCCAAAGAAACATCTCCAGTTGCCTTTTCCCACAAAGCAATATTTTTGTTAACCTTTTCGTTAAGCGTGATTAAGCCACGGTTATACATTTTTTCGTTTTCATCAACCAATTTTTGAGTTTCCTCAATAATTGATTTTCTTTCCTCTGGGATGTTCATATCAAACAAGTTCATAGTAATTCCACTTAAAGTAGAATATTTATAACCTAATGCTTTAATATCATCCAAGAATCTTGCTGTTGGCGTTGTTCCATGTTTTGCATAAACTTTGCCAACGATTTCGCCTAATTGGTCTTTTCCAACCATAAAATTAGTCTTAGTAATTGTTCCATCTTCATTTTTAACAATTTTTTGGTTAATTTCATAATCTAGGAATTGTTCTGGGTCAGTTCTGTCAACATATCCTAAATCTTGAGGAATAACATTGTTCAAAACAATTTTACCAACAGAAGTAGGAATTAATTTTGAATATTTTTTACCATCAAGTTCGCCCGTTCTTCTAACAAAAATTGGTGCTTGAATGTTCAAATAACCAAGACTATAAGCCATGATTGCTTCGTCTTCATTTATAAAAGTTTTGTTCGCACCTTTTGCATTTGGGTTAAGCATTGTTAAGAAATATGTTCCTAAAACGATATCTTGTTGAGGAGTAACAATAGGTTTTCCATCACTAGGTTTAACAATATTGTTAGATGCTAGCATCAAAAATCTTGCTTCAGCACACGCTTCTGCACTTAGTGGAACATGGACAGCCATTTGGTCGCCATCGAAGTCGGCGTTAAATCCGGCACAAACAAGCGGATGTAATTTTATGGCATTACCTTCAACTAGCACTGGTTCAAAAGCTTGAATAGAAAGTTTGTGTAGTGTAGGAGCACGGTTTAATAGCACTGGATGGTCTTTAATAACCTCATCCAAAACATCCCAAACTATAGGTTTTTCACGATCTACCATTCTCTTTGCACTCTTGATATTATAAGTTTGATTCATATCAATAAGTTTTTTCATGATAAATGGTTTAAATAACTCTAAAGCCATATGCTTTGGAAGTCCGCATTGATATATTTTTAGTTCTGGACCGATAATAATAACGGCACGACCTGAATAGTCAACACGCTTACCAAGCAAGTTCAAACGGAATCTACCTTGTTTTCCTTTCAAACTTGATGTTATAGATTTCAATTCACGGTTTTTGCTTCCACCTGTTACAGGTTTACCTCTTTTACCGTTATCAAACAATGCGTCAACAGCTTCTTGAAGCATTCTTTTTTCATTTCTAACAATAACATCAGGGGCACCAATTTCAAGAAGTTTTTTAAGTCTTAAATTACGGTTGATAACTCTTCTGTACAAATCATTAAGATCGGTCGAAGCAAATCTTCCTCCGTCAAGTTGTACCATTGGTCTTAAATCTGGTGGTAAAACTGGAATACAATCTAAAATCATCCATTCTGGACGGTTTCCGCTTTCTAGGAAACTTTCCATAATTTCAAATCTTTTAATAATTTTTAATCTTTTTTGACCTTTTGAATTTTCCATTTCGGCTTTCAAAACTCGACATTCTTGTTCAAGGTCAATTTCTTTAAGCAAAGTTTTAATTGCTTCGGCACCCATGCCAGCTTTAAAACTTCCTGCACCGAATTTTTCTAGTGCTTCACGATATTCTCGGTCGTTTATAACTTGTTTCTTTTCAAAATCAGTTTTGCCCGGATCAATAACTATATAATTAACATAGTAAAGCACGGCTTCCAAATTTTTTGTGCTTATGTCCAAGCATTGACCAATTTTTGAAGGATTTATTTTAAAAAACCAAATGTGAGAAACTGGTGTTGCAAGTTCAATATGTCCCATTCTCTCTCTTCTAACAGAGCTTACAGTAACTTCTACACCACATTTATCACAAATTACGCCCTTATAGCGTATTCTTTTATATTTACCACAATGACATTCATAGTCTTTTCTAGGTCCAAAAATTCTTTCACAAAAAAGTCCATCGCGTTCAGGTTTTTGTGTTCTATAATTTATGGTTTCACTTTTTGTAACCTCTCCATAAGACCATTCTCTTATTTTTTCAGGAGAAGCTAGACCAATTTTCATTGCATAAAAATTGCTTAATTCAAACATTTATTTTTACCTCTTAATTAAATTTTACATGGTGTAGATTATTCTTCGTCATCAAAATCATCAAACAAACTTGATTCGTCGAACTCTTCTTCAGTTGCCTCAGTGTTTTGTTCGCCTTCTTCAAGATTTGAAAGGTTAAACACATCTTCATCAATATCAAGTTCTTTCAATTCTTCTTCAACATTCTTTTGAACACTCATAGTGTTATCGCTTGGTGCAATATCGTTAACATTGATTTCTTTGTTATTTTCAGTTAAGATTTTAACATCAAGACCTATAGATTGAAGTTCTTTTACCAAAACTTTAAATCCTTCTGGAATTCCAGGCTCTGGGATAGGCTCGCCTTTAACAATGGCTTCATAAGTTTTTGTTCTTCCAATATAATCATCGGATTTTACAGTCAACATTTCTTGAAGAAGATGACTTGCGCCATAGGCTTCTAGTGCCCAAACTTCCATTTCTCCGAAACGCTGTCCACCAAACATTGCTTTACCACCTAGTGGTTGACGAGTTATCATAGCATAACTACCAATGCTTCTTGCGTGCACTTTTGTTTCACTCATGTGTTCAAGTTTAATCATATACATTGTGCCAACTGTAACTTTATTTTCAAAAGGTTCGCCAGTTCTTCCATCATATAGTTGAAATTTTCCATCTTCAGGAAGTTTGTTTTCAACAAGCATCTCTTGAATATCTCGTTCAGTTGCACCATTAAAGTTAGGAGTTGCAACTTTCCAACCAAGGGTTTTTGCAATCAATCCAAGGTGTACTTCCAAAACCTGACCAATGTTCATACGAGATGGAACGCCTAGTGGATTTAACACAATATCAACAGGTTGACCATTTGCCATAAATGGCATATCTGCTTCTGGTAAAACACGAGAAACAACACCTTTGTTACCGTGGCGGCCTGCCATTTTGTCGCCGACTGAAATTTTACGCTTTTTTGCTATAAACACTTTAACAAGAGTGTTAACGCCTGGATCAAGTTCATCTTTATTTTTTCTTGAGAACACTTGGACATCAACAACAATACCACCGCTTCCGTGAGGCACTTTTAAACTGTTATCTCTAACTTCACGCGCTTTTTCGCCAAATATTGCACGAAGCAATCTCTCTTCTGGTGTTAATTCAGTTTCACCTTTTGGTGTAACTTTACCAACAAGATAATCGCCACTTCTAACTTCGCTACCAACTCGAACGATACCGTTCTCATCCAAATTTCTTAACATTTCTTCAGAAACATTAGGAATATCTCTTGTAATTTCTTCATCGCCAAGTTTAGTGCTTCGGCAAGCGCACTCTTCTTCTTTTAAAGCAATAGAAGTGAAAGTATCTTCTTTAACAAGTTTTTCACTAATTAAAATAGCATCTTCATAGTTATAACCTTCCCAGTTCATAAATGCAATAGTAACATTTTTTCCAAGGGCAAGTTCGCCGTTCTGAGTTGAAAATCCATCAGCCAAAACATCGCCTTTTTTAACCATATCGCCATGTTTTACGATAGGTTTTTGATTATAGCAAGTTTCTTTGTTTGTTTTTCTAAATTTCTTTAATTCATAAGTTTTGTTTTCACCATTATTTTGTTTTACAACAATTTTACTGCCATCAGCAAAACTTACAACGCCATCTTCTTTACAAACAACCATAGCCCCGCTGTCAACAGCGATTTTATGCTCAATTCCTGTTCCAACAATAGGACTATCGGCTTTAAGAAGAGGTACTGCTTGACGCTGCATGTTTGAGCCAGTAAGCGCACGAACAGTATCATCGTTTTCTAGGAAAGGAATTAGGGATGTGATTGCTGAAATAAATTGACGAGGTGAAATATCCATATAATCTACTTGATTTGGTTTTAATTCATACAAAATACCTTTTTTACGGCAAAGAATTTTGTCATTTAAAAGTTTACCATTTTCATCTGTAGGTTCAACAGCTTGGCAAATATAATATTTTTCTTCTTCGCCAGCCATCATATATGTGATTTCATCGCCAACACAGCCAGTTTCTTTATTAACTTTTCTGTATCCGGTTTCAATAAAACCATATTCATTAACTTTAGCATAAGCAGCCAAGCCATTAATCAATCCAATACCATTACCTTCGGGAGTTTCAATAGCACAAATTCGTCCGTAATGAGAATAGTGGACATCACGCACTTCTGCCCCTGCTCTTTCTTTTTTAATACCGCCAGGGCCAACTGCCGAAATTCTTCGTTTGTTGGTTAAAGTTGTTACTGGGTTAAAGTCTTCAGCAAATTGACATAATTGGCTTGAAGAAATAAAATCTTTAATAAACTTATTAACAAATCTTGCAGCAACCAAAGTGTTTGGAGTCATTTCAGCAAGATCATGTGCTTGCATACTTTCACGAACATTATCTTTAAGTTTGTTGACACCTTTTCTAAATTCGTTGCACATTAACTCGCCAACAGTTGCAATTCTTCTGTTTTCTAGGTGGTCAATGTTATCAACACTACCAAGACCTTGAGTTAAATCAATAATATAACTGATAGTTGCAAGCAAATCTTCAAGTGTTAAGTGAGTTGTGATTAATTCCTTAGCATTTGCTTTTATTGCAGCCATGCGTTTTTCTTTTGTTTTGTTTTCAGCAAGAATTTGTTTTAAAAGTGGGTAATAAACAAGTTCATTAATTCCCAAATCTTCTTCTATGCATGGGAAAACATTGGAAAGTTTAACACGAGCATTTCCAATAATTTTGTGAGGTTTCCCTTCATTATAAATATAAACTTCATTGATACCGCTATCTTGAATTTTGTAAGCAACTTCTTTTGAAATTACTTCACCTTTACTAACCAAAATTTGGTCATCAACTTTAATATCATTAACAGAAACATATCCAGCAATTCTTCTTGCCAAACCAAGTTTTCTGTTATATTTGTATCTTCCAACTCGAGCAAAGTTGTAATAAGCATTACTAAAGAATGTATCATGCAAATATTGCCTTGTTGCTTCAGCACTTGGCACTTCTGCAGGACGAGTTTTCTTTGCTATTTCAATCAAGCAATCTTCTTCAGTTTCTTGTGGTTCTTTTTCAAGAGTGTTCAAAATTAATTGATTGTTATCAAAAATCTTGCAGATTTCATCCTTTGATAATCCACATGCTTTCAAAAATACACCAGCACTTACCTTGCTTGAAGCATTAATGATAAATTTTAAAGTTTCAGCGTTTCCAAGTTCGATAGAAAGTCTTGTTCCACGAGGACTGAACAAATTTGCTTCAATAATTTGTTTTCCGGCTTTATCAAACTCGCTAGAAAAATATACAGAAGGCGATTTTACAATTTGGCTGATAACAACTTTTTCAACACCGTTTGCAATAAAATATCCCTCATCACTCATAACAGGAATATCGCCCATATAAACTTCTTGTTCAATAACTTCGCCAGTTTCTTTAATAACAAGACGTGCTTTAACTTTTAATGGCATAGTGTATGAAAGTCTGCTCTTACGGCAATAATCTTCGTCATGCTTAGCAGGTTCAAGCCTATGTTCCAAAAAGTATAATTCGGCTTTATCAGAATAGTCAACAATAGGTGAAACTTCTTCCAAAACCTCTTTAATCCCATTTGTCAAAAACTCTTTGTAAGGGTCTTTTTGAATTTGAAGCAGATAAGGAAGAGGGGCTTTCTCATCCACTTTGGCAAAGCTATAACGAGTGGCTTTACCATAGTTTACTTTTTTTACTTTTGGTTTTTCAAGCATCTAAATTTTTAACTCCTTAAATTTTAGTTAAGCAATTCATTCTTTCGCCTAAAAACATTCATTCTTTTCAGCACGCGACAAAAAATCACTACTTGTAGTTCATAGTATAATAACACATAAAAATCAAGATGTCAATTATTTTAAAAAAATAAATAAAAAAAATTGCAAAAAAATTTTTGCAATTTTATTTTAAATTTATAGCCCTGTTCCCTTATCCTATATATTCAAATTATTAGCCAAAAAATTATCATCATCAAGAAATTGACATGGTTTAATTCCAAGACCAGCGGATAACAAAATTACAGTTTTCAAATCAATACTTTTTGTTTTCTTTTGCATTATACTTTTAATTGTAGAAAATGGGATACCACTTTTCTGTGCCAATCTATATTGAGTTAGATTTTGTTCTCCCATATATCTATTCAATTTTTCAACCACAACATCATTAATAGTTCTCATTTTGTCCTCTAGAAATATTTTAAAATTAATAAAATTATTTTTAGGACTATATATTATTCTTTTTGGTTGACATATAGTCTCAATTTTTTATATAATTAAACATGCAAAAGAATTATTCCTGTTGTTTTATATATTTAAACAATAAACTTTTAAGTGAAGCAACTAAAGAAAATACAAAAAATCTGATTAACGAATTAATAAATAAATGCAATGTAAAAGATTTTTATTTCTCAAATTTAAACATTTTAGACAACTTCGCATATACATTAATTAGCAAAAAGAAATCTGAAAACATCAATATTAAACGGATAAAATATAAAAATTATAATGAGAGTACAAATGAAATAACTAATAATACTTGCAACAAAAATTTTAAACTGTCTCGTTATAAAATAAAAAACTTAAATATTTATAAGAAAATAATTTTTATGTGCGATTTTTGTATTTTTGTTGACCAAGAAATAAATTTATGCAATTTTTACAATAATGACTTATGCAGTTTAATGCTTTATGTTAAATATCTTAAAAAGCAAATATTATTTGTCTAAACAAAAAAAGTGGATTACACAATCCACTTTTTATTACAATGCAAATTTATGCGTAACTTAATTGATAAATATTATCCGCACTTTCACTATTGTCGCCATAAACATTGTCTAAGTTTGAAATAAATCCTGATAAAGTGCCAACAAAATTCTTGCAATTTGCATTTTTATAGTCATTAATAACTATTAAAGTATAATTTTTGCCATCAAGTTGTGCACCTTTATTTAGGTCTAAACTCTTTTTGGCTTGATTTTCACACTTGTTTATTATTGCCTCGTTCAAATTTGCTCCAGTAATAAACCCTGCGTAAAAACTTGTAGTTTGATTTTGATTTGAAGTTTCACTATTTTCAAAATCATTAACTGAAATATAAATTGTTGCATTGTTCTTACAATTATATAGTCCGCTTGTTCCATTAATTTGACCTGCGTTTATCCCGCAAATTCCACCAATATAACTTAATGAAAGCGTGCTTGTGTTATTTTTTAATGTGCATATCATTCCGCCGTAGGTGTTACAATTTGCAATATAACCTTCATTATAGCCCGCAATAATTCCAGAAGATGTAACAATAGCAGAATTTCCAACTGGCTGAACATAGTTTATAACAAAGTTTGCACCGACATTAAGATTTTGTACTTTTGCGTTATTAGACAGATAACCAAACAACCCAAAATAATTTTGATTGTTATACTTATCTACATTAAAATATGTTAAACCATTAATAAAGTAGCCATTTCCGTTGAATATTCCACCAAATTTGTTAAAGCCATCACCAATGCTTGAAAATTCAAGACCAGTTGCTTCTATGTTATCTGTTAATTCAACAAACATATCACTATTAGAATATTTTGTTTTAACAAGTTTTGACACTTCATTTATTGCTTTAACTGAATCAACTTTATAAGGGTCTGTAAATGTTCCACTTCCTAAAAGTTTTTTGGTGTTAATGTTGTTTACTGATTTTAACTTAGGCAAATTCGTTGCATTTGCTTGTTCAAAATCAATAATATCAAACACATTTTTACTAAAATTATTGAATTGTTGACTAGTTATTTCATCTAGTCCACTTGCACATTGATTTTGCTTTTCAAGATTTTTTGCTTCATCATTAATAGAAATTTCAAATGAATCTATGTTGTTTACACCAAAATCTTGCAATTTATAAACAATAAAGTTGCCTTTATCATCTTTTTCATCAGATTTATAAGTCTGATTTTTGTAGTAATTTCCATAAGAAATGTAACTATTTTTTACAGCCACAGAAAGTTTGTTATTTTCTGCTATGTGAGTATTATGAGCAGCACCAATTATAGCACCAATACAACAAGAATTGTTTTGAATTATATAACTCAAACTTTTTTCTGTAAATTTGTTAGTCGCAACACAGTTTGCAATATACATAATGTTATTTGTTTTTATTGTTTGCACCAAATTTCCGTTTTCCAATTCAACATCAAGATTTGAAATTTGATACTTTTTAGCACTTGTTGAAAACATTTCTTTTCGCGCTGTCATTCCAATAATTCCACCGACAACCTTAGTAGACCAAACATCATTTGTTGCTATAACACTACTGCAAGCTCCACCGACAGAAAGTCCAATCACACCACCAGCCACAATTGTGTTTTCATTTCCTATTACATTAACATTGCTGATTGAATTTACAACTGTTCCGTTGTTGTTAAAGCCAACAATACCACCAACAAATTTACAGTTGTTTTTGATAAAGGTTTTGCTTAATTGATTTAATCCATCATATTTTGTTTCTACTCTTGAAACATAACCACGGTTTTCTCCACACACAAGACCTGCTGAATAATTTGAATTTAAATAATTTGAACTATTTACATATACTTTAGCATTATCAATTCCCGAGTTTTCACAAACAAGACCTGCAACAAAACCTGTGATTGTTCCAATAGACCTTGCTCCACCCAAAACTTTTATGTTTCTCAAACTTTGATTGTTATTAGAATTACTTTCAGTATCAACAACACCGCAAACATTTCCTGCATAAGAAACACTTTCAGAATTGTTAAAATAATTATTTTGTTCATCATAATAACTATAGAACAAACTATAACCTAATTTTTCAAAATCTTTTGAACTTGAAAAGTTAGAGTTTACAGAAACATTGCTAGTAATATTTGCAAGATTTGATTTTCCACAAACTAATCCAACAACGCCACCAACGATGTTTCTTCCTTGACAAATAACATTTGTCGCATCAACAGAAACATTCACCACACTAGCATCTTTAACCACACCAGCAAGCGTGCCAACGCAATTAGCACTGTTGGCATAAACCTCAACAGGTTGAAGTTCAATGTTTTTAACAACAGCAACAGAATCACTTGAATAAGATTCTATTTTTGAAAACAAACCAAACGAATCGCCAACATAATTTGAAGGTGCTGAGATTCTGATATTTGAAATTTGAAGTCCATTTCCGTCTAATTTTCCACTAAAAACATAATTGTATGTTGGAACAGAAGCATAATCACCAAAATTGATGTTATTTACAATTCTGTAATATTGATTATTTGTTTTTCCACTAAAAGCAAAATATTCAATAAATTCTTCCTCATTTGAAATTATAATCGGATTGTTTTCACTTCCAGCATAATATCCATCGCAATAAATGTATGAATATTTAACTGAGCCATCTGAAGTTTCAGTTACAGAATATAATTGTCGTTTGCTTGTTGCAATATTATTTGCCTCCACAAGACTAGGCAATGAATTTTGATTTGTAAATTTCCAAATTGTGTTATTATTGTCAAACACGAAATTCGTTAAATAATATTCATCGTTAAATTCGCTTAAACTTAATTTTGTAACCAAATTATCATTAACAGAACTGTTATTGTTGCTAAGATAATAGCAATCAACAATTCTTGTTTTCATGTCTTCTTCATTAAATTCAACTTTTGTTGCAATAAAAGGAGCATGTGCCGTGTTGTTTTGTTTTTCATTGATTGTTGCTGAATAGCTTCTTAAAATTGTGCCTTGATTTGAATAAACAAACCCACCTGAATAACTTTGACTTGAAATGCTTAAATTTGCATAACAGTCTTGAACATCTCCAGAGTTTATGAACACAAAACCAGCAACCGAAGTAGGTGCCATAATGGCGTATCCTGAAATTGCAGGGTCCAAAGTGTAAACCCCATTGCTTGAGAATTTAGAGTTTCCTTCAACAAAACTGAATTTTATTGTGCCTTGATTTGAATAAACAAATCCGGCAGAATTTGAGGTGTTTTCATCTTCACCCATGTTTTTTACAAAAATATTTTTATAATAACAAGCGCTGATTGTTCCAATATTTTCACAAACAAAACCACCAATAAATCCTTTGCTTACACTAAGCATTAATTCACTTCTACTGTTTGTTATAATTCCTTCATTTCTTCCAACAAAACCACCGATTACTGCAGAAGTTACTTGGTCAGAAACAAGGTTTGACAAACTAACATTCAAAACTTGGTCTATTCTTCCTGTTTTCATGCCTTCAACAAAGCAGTTGTAAATTAAACCTTTGTTTACTGCACAAATGCTTCCATAAGTTAAGGTTAAAATATTTTCAAAGTTAAGTTTATTAGATGAAGAAATTACTGAACTTTCACTAGCATTAAGATTAAATTTCAAAGTTAAATTTTTCAAAATTGAATTTTCAGAAATTTCGGTGAATAGTCCAAAATTTAATGAGGTTTGAGTTAAATCAATGTTCAAGTCTTTTATCGACACACTATACCCGTTGCCGTCAAGGCTATTGAAATTTCCAACAAAAGGTGTGTAGCCATTTTCTAAGCCAGGAACTTCTTTGTTAATTGCCAAAACTATGTCATTCATCAAGATATAGTTTCCGCCTGTTTTCATTTCAATAAATTCTTTTGGAGAATAAATAGGAATAGGGTTATTTATATCAGTTTGAATATAAAATTCAGCACCAAAATTTAAGTTAAATTGTTTTGAATATTTTCCATTATCAAAGAAAATATCACTAACAGCATCACTATTTTTTAAGAAGCTTATTGAATTAGAATTATATTGAACAGCAAATTTAGCACTAAAACCATTTATCTTCTTTGCTTGTTTTGGTTTTATTTCAAAATATTCATTTTTTAAAATCTCAAAATCTTTATAATCAAATCCAACTTGCAAAAATTCATCATTAAATTTCCACACAGCAGATTTTGAAACTTGATTTTCATATAATTTTTTTGAAATTTCATCTTCTAGTGAAGCAATCAAGTTTTTAACTTCACTTGTGCCGTCAGAAATTGTGTTTAATTTAACTTTAAGCGGATAACTTGTTCCAACAGGTTTTGTCAAATAATTATTTTCAACATTTTCTATTTGAACATTTTTCACAACAAAGTCAACAATGTTTAATTTCAAAGTGTTTGATTTATATCTTTCTGTTTTGAAATTTACCACTTTATCGATATAGAAATATAATTCTACACTTTCATTTCCACTGTTGTTGTTTAAGCCCTTAATAACATAATCATATCTCAAACTTTCTTTTCCTGTTTTGATTGGCTCACTTATCAAAGAAATGTCAACATAATTAGAGCCACTTAAGTTTGTTGTGTTTATAACAGGAGTTGGCACAAAATCTGTAAGTTTGTTTACAGTCAAACTTATGTATTGCTCACTAACACCTTTTGCATAAACACTTTCTAGATTTCCAACAGAATTTAAAACAGCACCGTCAAACGAAATCTCTAGGTTAGAAGATAATACGCTTGTCAAACCTTTTTCAAAGGAATAATCATAGCCGTCAATATTTAGTTTCAAATTAAACAAACTATCTTCTTTTATTGGGCTGTCTGTTAAAAGTTTAACATACAAATATTGCTCATTTTCATCGGCAAGCAAGTAACTAGGGTCAAGTACAATGCCATTACTTAGTATTTCTGAGCCTGTAACATCAACATATCCTGACGATAATTTTTTTACTTGTTTAAAACTTAAATTAAAGTTATCACTGTTTGAATAAGTCAAACTAATTTTGTCGTTACTATTCAAAATTTCTTTAGGATAAATTTGAATTTTCAAAATTCCAATTTTGCCAATTTTGATAAACTCGCTCTCAAGTTCATTTGTGTTAATAACTTCTTGCCCTTCTTCATTTTTTGCAACTTCGCCGTCAGCAAAATAACTCATTTCAGCATTAATAACATCATTTTCTTTAACAACAAATTCAATTATTCTTATATATTTTTCATATTTTGCTTCATTATTTCGAATTTCAGCAAGCGATGCAAAATTATCATAAGCATAAATTTTGAAAGTAATTTTTCTGTTTACTATTTCTTTAAAATATTGACCGTTAACAAAGGTTTTAAAACTTAATGAAATTTTATCTCCGCCAACATTTTTGTCAAACTCATAGCCAAGATATTCCCCATCTTTTTGTAAAACTTTTTGATTTTGCTCATCTTCAACTTCATAATATTGAACGACAGCAAAATTTGTTTTGTCAGCCAAATCAGTTAAAACTTCGGCTTCAAAATTAACAAAAGCATTTTTTGATAACTGTGCACTAGAAATCGTTGTGTTAAATTGTTTTAGTCCTGAAACCACACTAACATTGAATGAATAACTTAGTGGAAGTTCAACATAGTTATTATTTATCTTTACATATAGCTGTGCCGTAACTGTTTCAGTACCATTAGTTTTTCCATAGATTGTTTGGCAAGACAAAACTTGACTGTATTCTTCACTTTCATTAACAACAATATTACTATGTGATGAATATTTTGCATAAACATCTTTTTGCAAAACAATTTCTGAAAAATAAATGTTTTTTGTTGTGTCTTTTTCAAGATATAGAGTGTTTATTTTTGTTTTATACAAACTATCTTCAAAAACCGCAAAACCATCTATTGCCTCAATAATTTTTACATTTATTTCTTTATAAGCCGATTTATTCAAAACACTATAAATTTTTATCTTAGTTTCGCCCGTTTTGTTGACAACAAAATTTCCTTTATCGTCAACCGACAAAACTTCGGGCATTAAACTTTCAATCTTTTTAAGGTCATAAGAGCCTTCTGGCTTTTGACCAATCTCAAATAATTGATTTCTTAAGTAATAATTATATTTTGAATTTATTCCGTTATAGTAATAAAGAACAATAGAATCTTCATTTCCCTTGATAAACTTATTGTACCCAAATAAGTTATTTTCTTCGGTTAAAGTGCTTTTCTTAATGGATACAGTAATTTCATCTGGAGCAACAATACCGATATTATTAACACTACCAGTTGTTAAAACATTTTTTAATTTTTCATTCAAAACATATCCGATTTTAAGATTATCAGCAAAATTATTTCCATTTATAATCTCAATTTTATCATCAACAATCTTAGTGCTGTCAATATCTTTTGAATAAAGCCCACCAAAATTTGATAAATTCTCTGTTGCTTTTTCAACATAAATATCAAAATAGTTATCGGCCTTTTGAACATAACTTCTAACAAAGTTTTTAGAAATTGAGCCTTTTTCATAAACTCCAATCAATCCGCCAACATCGCTATTTGCATAAATTTTTGAAATAATACCGTTTTTTTCAAAATTTTCTTCATCATCAACAAGCATTACGCTGTTATAGTTTACAACTCCTGTGTTTTTACCAATCAAACCACCAGCAACATTATTTGCATAAATAATACTTGCACTAAAACATCCCAAACTTTTAGTGTTTTCTTCTCCACCAACTGTTCCGTTGTTTATTCCTGCAACGCCACCAACATTTTGATGAGCAAATATTTTTCCGTAACAAGCCATGTTAGTAACTGTGCCATTATTCAAGCCAACTATTCCACCAAAAGCACTATCTTGTGAATATGCTGAAAGTTCGCCGTTTAAAATTGAAGATAAATTTAGTGTTACATTAAAAATATTTTTATTGAAAATTTCATTTTTGTTGTCATAAATATTAAATTCGCCAGAAATTATAGAATCTTGTGCATTTTCCCCGGCAATTCCACCAACAAACAAATTCGATTTTATTTCGTTTTTATTGTATCCGTCAACAACATTTATGTTTCCACTTGCAAAACAATTTTTTACATTTGCTTTTGTTGTTTCGTTTTCTGTTGTTTGGTTTTTACCAACTACTGCACCAATAAAATTGTTACCAAAATATGTTTCTATACCACAAGAATTGATTTGAACATTACAATTTTCAATGGTTTTTTTGTTTATTGCACTAACTCCACCAAAATATAACGAATAATTTTTATTAACACTTTGAGAATTTTCAGGATTTTGTGTTGCTGACATAAACATATTGATAACAGAATATTGAATTGTTAAATCAGAAATATTTCCGTTATTTTCAGCAAATAATCCTAAATACATATCTTTAGAAATTGATAAATATATGCTGTTTATGTCAATTTTAATGCCAGTTATAGAATATTTTTGTTTTGTTCCATCAAGAACAAATAATCCACTAAAACTTCCTGTAAATGCTTGTTTTGTTATTTGAGAATCAGTTTTTGTTTTCAACCTATAAATTCCAATAGGCACAATGCTTTCACCACTCAAATCAATATCTTTTGTTAGAACATAACTTTTTGAGAATCTTTCAATAAATTTATCTTTATTACTTTCGTCTATCTCTTGTTCTTTGCACAAATTTAACAATTCTTGTTTAGATGAAATGCTGTATGGAATTTTTTCTCCGTCTGCAACAGTTATGTAAATTACTTTTTGATTTTTATATATTTTGTTACCAGCATCATCTTTTGAGATAGAGCCTTTTGGAGTTAAGATAAGTCGGCCTTTGCCCGCTTTTAAAGGCGAAACTACGCCTTTTGCTTTATCGAATGTGATTATATCTTCTTCATCGTTTTCATCATCATTTATAATTTCAAAATCATAATCTGAATTTAAACTGTTTAAAGGATAAACTGTTGGATTAATATTTACGCCTTGTTGCTTATCGTCTAAATTCAAATTAAAATATAAATAATCTTTTTCTTCACTGCTATCAGAAATTTTTTGGACGTTTTCAACAATTATTTTTTCAGGCGTTATTGCCTTTGTAACTTTAACTGTTATTTTTGTTGTGAAAAGTGCCCCAACATAATCTTGAACAGAAAAACTTATCGTTGCTGTATCTGTTGTTTTGTTATCTAATTTTTCAGCCGTAATCTTTAATTTGTTGCCTGAAAGTTTATAAATCTGGTTATTTTCGCTATCTGTACCATTTTTGGTCGCTCCAACAAAATCAAGACTAACACTATTCCCATCAGAGTAACAAACAAAACTTATGTTTGAAAAATTAAACTCGGTTGCGTTTTCTGGAGAAACTAAAATTTCTATTTCACTTTCACTTTTAGCATAATCTTCATAGCCTAATGAATCTTTGGCAAACAATTCAACGTAGTTTTTGCTTAAACTTAAATTTTTTATAGGTTCGTAAACTTCAACACAAAAGATTTTTGTTAATGTTTTTTGTTCATACTTGTTACTATTTTCATCAAATACCATTGCTAATATTTGGGCTTTTATGGTTAAAAGTTGACTTTTGTTTGTAGATTTTAAAGCATAAAGTTTGTTATCAGCGTTAGACAAAGCAATGTTTGCTTCATTGTTTATAATTTCATAGTTGTTGCTGATAATATAACTGTCATAAACAATCCTATTGTTAATATCTGTTGCCTCAAAATATAAAGATGAAACTGTTTGATTTTTTATGTAATATTTAAACACTTCAAATTCTGTTCCGTTGTCAGATATAGTTGTTTTATCGGTTTTTCCAATATTAACTAGATTAGCAAACTTAACATCAAAATTTTTGATACCGGCATAAACTTTTACAGTAAAATATTTAACAAGTCCGTTATCGAATTTGCAAGTAACCAAAGTTTGACCAGTTGTTAAAGCCATTAAACTAAAACTCTTTTGATTTGTTTTGTTTACAACACTTTCGAGTTTAACAATATTCGTATTTTCAATTTCAATTTCAAAACTAGGTATAATCAATTTACTATCTGTTTTAATATCAAATTTAGTAACCGTACTTTCGCCATTAAGATTAATCTTGCAAATTTCAATTTGATTTGAAATTTCTTTGTTGTCGTTATAAATGCTAACATCAACAATGCTTTTAATGATTCTCACATTTATTGTTTTAGTAAGGTCTTGATTTCCAACAGATTGAATTGTGAAATATGCGTTTTTCTCATTTTCTGTGCCAAAATTTATAAATTCATCACAAGATAAGAAAATTTTGGTTCGACTTTTAATAAGAGCACCGGGCCAAACAGTGTCGCCATTTTCAAATGTCAAATTGATTAAGTTTGATTGATAGTCAGTAATCTTAAAATCAGTATTAAAACCTTCATTTATTTTTATTTCAAGTTCTTTCTTTTGCAAGTTATCGTAAATAACAAATTCGCTTAGCGTTTTAGAATCATTAACATAAATTGAATTTGGATATGTTTTTATGTTGATTGCAATTTCAATTTCTTTAGAAAAATAAGATTTCCATGTTTTGTTTTGAATTTTTGCAACCAAAACATCGCTTCCATCACGACCATTTTGAGAAATTGTTATTTTAAAATTGTTTTGTTCATCGGGCTTTATGTTTACTAAATTATTGTTAGATTTTAAATAGTAAACGAGTTCGTAAGAATTATCAATATCTTCATAACTTACTCCACTTATAGTGTTGACAACTTTTTTAAATTCTATTGTTTGATAATCAAGACCATCTCCCTTGTTTGTTGCAAATTCTAAAGTTGTTTGCTTAACGCCATCTTTTGTCGCAACAATTTCATCAATTTTCCTTAAAATGTCAAATCTTATATTTTCAACAACATAATTTGATTTTATTGTGTCATCACTCTCATCGTAATTTTTGTGATAAACATTAACATAAAATTCTGTCAAACTTTCATCAAAGTCATCAGCGAATGTAAGCAAACCAGTTTCAGTTAAATTTAGACCAGCATATTCTTTTGCTAGTTTAAACAAAATAGATGTGTTTGTTGTTGTTTGTGGAGTATATTTAACTATATTGTTTGATAGTTGCTTATCTTCATGCATAATCACAAAATTTTCACTATGAATGTTTTTTTCAATTTTTTCGCAATCTTGTGAAACTTCAACAAGCAATGTTATGTTAGTTTTTTTATCGTAAGTTTCAAATGTAATAACTACATTTTTTGGTTGAATCGCTTTGATGTCGAATGCATAACAATCAGCAAACTTATTTGTTTCGCTTGCATTTAGCGTACATTTAACAACATTCTGCTCGCTAAAACTTATTAATAAACCATTTTTGAACATTTGATTTGCATTTTCTGCAAAAACATAAATCGTTTTTTGACTTAAGTCAACAATTTCTTCATTTTCCGTACTTTCATTTGTAGTATTTTCTTCACTTTCTTGCGATTGAGAATTTTCAGACTTTTTGATTTCATCCAAACTTAAAGAAATTTTAGTTACTTCTTCTTCACCTTCTTTTATAGAGAGTTTTAATGGTTTTTCTTTGCACCCAAAAAGCGAGCCGCAAAGCCCAAGAATCATTATTAAAACTGTAAGAACAACTCTTTTTAATTTCATAGTTTCTCCTATTAGTTTTTGTTAAAATTTGTTTTTAATTTAACTTTAACTAAAATTTCTTTTGTTCAGAATTTTTTTTAAATTTTTTTAAATTTTTCCCATGTTTTTTTAATATTTTTTCGTTTATTTTGTTTTTTTTCATAAAGTTTATGTTTATTTATATTTTTTAGTTTTTGCAATAAATTTACTTAATTATATCAAATTTAATTTTAAATTAAAAATTATTTTTGCCCCCACCAAAAATTTGGTAGGGCAAAATATTTTTTAGTTTATCCGTTTGTTGTGTTTTTAAGAGTAATATTTTTAATTTCGTATTCTACGCCGTCAACCGGAAATTTATAATTTACATGATATGTTCCATTTTCTGTAATTTCAGTGTCTAAACTTTCAACAAAACTAAAGCCTGTTGGCAAAGATATTTGTCCAAGTGTGTTACCCACTACCATGTTAAGATTAATACTAAGATTTGAATAAGTAACTTTAAATTTAAAACCTAAAATTAAATCTTCTTCACTACTTATATTTTCTTTAGCATCTTTGCCAAAAGTAATTTTGCCAACAAATTCTTGACCGTTTATGGTTATAATTTGGTCTTCATAACCTGTTGAAGTTTCAACTTCTTCATAATCAATTATTTTACCATTTTCATCTTTAATTTCTTTGACCAGACTAATTGTAAATAAATTCTTCAACACAATATCATTTGTTTTGTAAATTTCACTTCCGTCAACAAGAGTAAAGCAAATTTCTGTATCTTCTTTTAAAGTTAATTTCATTCTTAAATTTGCTAATTTATCAGACTCAACATTTGGAATAATAATGTCATTATTCTCTCCATCTATAACATGATGTTCATAATAAGCCTTGCTTGTAACAGTTTGCAAACTATCTTTTATGTTCTCAGGCAAATTAATTGTATAACTACCTTCTTTGTTTTCACATTTGATTAAATTACCATCCTTGTCAAATGAACAATAATAAGCACAATAACCAAACGGACTATTATTACTTTCATTATTGGTAACGTAATCGTAATACATAAAACTGAATGAACTTGAATATGTTTTACCATCGTGTTTGTTACTATATTCACTAATTGTTATACTGTTAATTCGTCCGAACAAATTGATATTGCTAGAAACACAGCTTTCAACTTCAGGTAAATATGATGTGTAAACTTCCACACTTTCGTATTTTTCGGTAGTTTTATAAACTTTTGGCATCAAACGTCCCGAAATCGCACCAGTTGTTACATTTTCATTATCGGCAATATTTGTTGTAATATTTGAATCTAAAACTTTGCAGCCAGAAAATCCCAACTCAGAAACACCCGAAATTAAACCAGCCGAAACATAACTTAAGTCGTTCGCTTGAATTTCACTTTCAAACACTAAAATGTTTCTCAAATTTATGTTTTTCTTTTCTTTAGTTTCAGAATCAGTATAACTTGTTGTGTAATCTTTTATAAAATTATTCATTCCACTAACAAAACCCGCACCCAAACCACATTCAATCTCAGAAGTTTTGCCATCTTTCAAATTTTCATTTTCAGCGGTTGAATTAATTGTAAGCGTTGCACTATTAATTTTAATATCACAAATATTATTAATATTTAATCCACTAACAACACCAACATAATTTGTTGCAGTAGTTATGCGGTTATAACCAGAATAAGTTTCATGAGTGTCAATATTGACCTCTGTGTTTGTTCCATTATTATTAATTGTTATTATATTTTCATCAAAATAAACAACAGTGGTTTCTATTTGGATAGTCAAATTTCTATTTGTGAAATTACAATTTTGAATTGTTCCAGCATTATAACCACAATACAAGCCAAAGATTAAACAAGCAGAAGAATAAAGTTTTGAGTTGTCTGTGTCTACACCAACAAAGTGGTCAATAAAGTTAATTTTTCTTGAAATTGTCAAAGCATTAGCACTAACAACATTAAAGTTATTAATTTCGCCATAGTTCTCAACAACACCCAAAGAAGATGTATTTGAATTGCTATCAACATTTATATCTTTTATTGCTTCAGCATTTAAAGTTAAGTTTTTAATTTTTCCGCTGTGGCCTAAAACTTGCAACAAGCATTGTTTGTTATTGGTCAATTTAATAGAATAATTTTTTCCATCTCGGCTTTTAATTGTTCCATTAAATGTTTGGTAAATATTTTCAATGTTTTCGCCATATTTAATTGTCGTGTCATCGTCAAACATACCTTCTGTTACAAAATTTGGGGCTTTATTATCGTTTTTGTCATAGTTATATCTATCCAAAGACAATAAATTCTCTGTTAATTCAACATTGTTATCAATAATGATTGTTTTGCCAGTAAAGTTAATACCTTTATGAAGACGTCCGCAAGCGGTATACTCTGCCATTGCATCAGCAATCACTTCAAGTTGAGAAGAATATTGAACAACAAAAGTTGTTTCATTATTTCCTAATTCATTAAATTTCGAATCCAAGCCAGCAGGTGTCACATTGTTTGTTTTACTATATTCTGCTTTCCAAACTTTTTTAAACCTTTCAATAAAGTTTTCGTAGGCAATTTCAGTTGGGTTTTTAGTTAGTGTTTCAAATTTACCATATTCATTTGCACTCGATGTTTCACAAGTCAAAATGTTAGTTGCAAAATCTTCACCAAAGATCGTTTCAAACTTATCCTTAAAACCAGTATTAGACCCATAAACAATCTTAAATCCGTTGTCAATGATTGTGTTCTTATTTAATGTATTAACATCCCAAACCTTTCGTGTCATGTCAATGTTGTCCATAAGCACAAGGGTTTTGTTTGAATATTCACTTAGTGCATAAGCAAGTTCATTGATATCGTAAATATAATAATTACCATTTTCGCTTTTTGGCGCTTTTTTAGATTGACTTAAAGATAGGAAATTTTCGTTATATGGCAATTTTCCAAATTTACTATTATCTGTGCCATTCATCAAGGCAATGTAAGGGCTTGAATTTTCAAAGCCAGAAACATAAGGGCTAATGTAAATATAATTAGGATTAGGATTTTCAACACTATCTATTCTAATTTCAACAAAGGACCCAGGGGCTGTTTCTCTCAAGCCTGAATTATTAAACACACTTTCTATTGTTCCTTTATTGATTGCAGACACAGTTGCTTGTTTGGTAATTTCAACAATCGCCCCAAGTCCGAAACTCTTTGCTCCTTTTATTGCACCACTAGCAAGAACAGCACCAAATTTACTCATATCGAAATCCATAATCGGTACAGTATAAGAGCTACTTTCACTAGAATATTTTTCTTCGCCATAATTGTTTTTTGTGAACATGTCAATTAAGTTAATTGTTTTAGGCGAATAACAATCGTTAGCACAAGTGCCTTTTCCAACAATTTGACCAACATATTGTTTTGCATCTGAACAAATCCTATATAAATCTATATCAACATTAGTTTCTCCAGCACTTACAGTTGTTCCCATACCAAATGTATGCATGTTGGTTAAATGAGATTTTATTTTTGAGATAAAATTGCAATTTGAAATTGTGTTATCATTACAGCCCACAATTCCGCCAACATAATTTTCTATGTTTAAGCCTTCAAAACTAAACATAAATCCAGAATTTGCCGTTTGCGTTATTGAAGAGTCTATTGCTTGAAGACTTAGATTTATAACATTACAATTAGAAACGGTACCACTACTTTGTCCAGACACTGTGCCAATATAAATTTTAGTGTATTGCCTTTTCATGTCTGAAGTTATAAAGTTAATGTTAATAAATGATGATGTGTCGCCAACCTGACCAACAGTAATATTGTCTATTTTGCCCAAGTTTAGACCAGCTACAATAGAAATATAATTGTTATCTTCAAAAATTGTATTCTCACTAGTCGTACTTTCTCCACTTGTTGTTGAAGATTGTGTTGTTGAAGATTGTTGCGAAATATTGTCAATAGTTATTCTTGGATTTTCAAAGTTAATATTTTGAATTGTCCCTGCATTTTTTCCAACAAATCCCCAATATTTATTAGTTCCATCAGTTGTTTCAACAATTTTTAGGTTAGAAATTGTGTGGAAGTTTCCGTCAATTGTTATATTCTCTCCACATATAGGTGTGAAATAAGTGTAACCTGTCATATCAATGTCATCAACGATTGAAACGCTTTTACCGTCAGCACTTTTATAAACAGACCAATACCACAATTCAAATGCATTTGAAATTTTATATGCTATCTTTTCTGTGTTAGTATCTTCATCTTTATAAATTGTTTCAGTAAGTGTAAAGGCAGTTTCATCAAGCAATTTAATTCTTGGAAGTTTTATATCTTGCTCTGTGTCCACCACAAAGTCTGAAATATCAGTGAAATCATTAAACCAATTATCTTTATTTTCAATGATATCTTTATAAGTGTAGCAATTATTTGTTTTGTTACCATTCAAATTTAATGTGCCATTAACAGTAAATCCACCGCCAATGCTATAGCAATAATTTGCCTGAGCAGGAGTTATTGCATAGGCATTCTTTTGGCTCATAACACTGCCTAGTTGATAACTATACATAACACTGCCTGATTTATCTTCACTTGCCATAATGCCCGCTGATTGAATGTATTCATTATTGCTTGCTGCAATGCTCAAAACATTTGATTTGTTAATAGAGAATAAAACTGTACCATTGGTTGAAATTCCGCCAACACAATTTCCTTCATCATTTGATACTTTATTATTAACACCTTTAACTGTGTTTTCATTTTTACAGAAAGAAATCACATTTGAAGAATTAAATGCATTAACAATTCCGGCAACATAATTTTGTGTTGTTGCATTCTTATTTCCATTTTTAGCATAAACAAGACCACTATTAATGCATTTAAACAAATATCCGTTTTGCGATAATCCAAGTATGCCCGCAGTTTTAAGTGTGCTATAATTTTGCGTTGAATGCTCAGTAGTTATGGTTGCAGTGTTTTGACAATCTTCAAACAATGTTGAAATTGCATATCCAGCAACACCACCAATACAAGCATAATCAGCATTAGTGTTTCCAGCATTTTGAGCATCAAATTTAACTCTACCGTTTTCTACTTTAACAGATTTTAATATTGATGACCTAGCAATGTCAACAACACCACCAACCGCCACAATATTACCCAGATTATTATCGTTTTTAACATCATTACCATTCCTATCAAAACAAATGTTAGAAACAGTTATTTTGTAAAGTTTGGTGTTTACAATTTCTTTTGCCAAACTTACAGTTGTTAAGTTTTGTTCACTCACAATTTTTAGATTTGATATAACACAATTTTCTAGTTTGTTAAACAAGTTTTCAGTTACTGTAACAGTGCATTCAGAAGCAAACAAAACTTTTGTATTTGTCAAATTCTTCTCTAAATTTTCATCTTTTAAAGAAATATTGATTTCACCACTATGATTTACAATATAGTTTTTATTGCTTTCAAGTGTTAAATTATTGCTATTTACAACCTCATATTCAGGTTTCTCAAAAACTTTGGTTTCTGAGTTTTCGACAGCAAAATTATTAACATTATTAAGGTTTGCATCAACATAATCCATTAAGACTGTTAAACTTGTTTCAGTTATATTTAAATCACCAACCAAATTTAAAAGATTATTATATTGATTTTTAATTCCGCTGTCTTCAGTAGTGCACCCTGCACCAATGTCGCCCGCTATTGCATTAATATTATAGTTTAACTTGTTGTTATTGTTATTTTTGTAGTAACTTAAATAAGCACCTTTATAAGACACAACACCAAACATAACATTCTTTGTTATTGCTCCAGCATTGATTGCGCCAACAATTCCGCCAACACTTGCAGTTTTTGAGCTTGCACAAGTTACATCTGCAAAGTTAAAGTTGTTTGTGATTGTTCCTTTTTCTAATTTACCAACAAAGCCACCAACAAAACTTGCATAGCCAATTTCGTTAGCCGTTTCTTTATTAAACGACTTAGTTGCTGTTAAATAATCTAAATTAATATTCAATTTGCTTACACAAGATGAAATTTTATTTCCTTCTTTATCTCCAGACAATCCAACAAATCCGCCAACGCACATAACTTTAGCAGTTGAAAAGTTAGGGCTTGAAGCCTGAATTGTTTTCATTGTTCCTTCAACATAACAATTTGATATTTTCGTTATGCCATTTTTATTTAAGGCAACAAAAGCTCCTGCATAAATGTTGTTTGCAACATTGCTTAACTCGTTATTCTTTTTGTTTTCAGCAAACACAATATCAAATTTTGCATTTAACAATGCAACATTGTTTATTGTTATGTTAACATTTTCTGAAAGAGTATAGAATAAGCCTGTGTAACTGTTTTTTATGCCTTCACTTTCAATTAAATTTGAAGATAAATGTAACAAATTAATTGCAAAATTGTTTCCATCATATTTTAGTGATTTCTTAAGCTCAATAGGTTTCTGAACATAAGCATCAGTCGTTCCACTAAGTGTGATTTTTGAAACTCCACCCATAAATGAAGCAATTTGTTTAATGTTTATTGATGTAACATCATTGTTATTATTCAAAGAATCAATAACAAAATTAAATGCACTTAGATTGTTAACTTTATAATAACCTTCATTTGTTTTTGTGTTAAATAATATTGCAAAAGTATTTTTGTAACTAGAAATGCAAGGATAAGCATATCCATACATAACTTGAGCATCGTTTTCAGACCAAAGGTTAGATAAAGAGCCTTTTCTTATATAACCGTTTTCTTTATTAAACATACTGTTAAAATCAACATAACTTTGTCCATTTGGAATATTTCTTCCGCTGAAATATCCATTTGCCAACATATCAACATAGCAGTTTGCAAATTTGCCTGTAGCATTAACACCGCCAAATGAAGCATGAGGTTGTGAATTTGAGCCTAAATCTGAAGTTAAAGGCAAGGTTTGAGCAGAAATACAATTTACGATTGTATCTGAATTTTCTTGTACAAAGCCAAATATTTTTGATGTTTCGGTGTTGACACTAGCGATATTATAATTGTTATCAATAAATTCAATATTTCCTGTTGTAATAGAGTTGTAAATCGCACCACTGTTTTTTATTACAAACCCAGAAGCATAAGTGTTATCTATAGTTAACCCTTTCACAACAATATGCGACATACTTGAAACAACATTAATGATTCCTGCATTTTTAATCACAACAGGAGCAACTGATTTGTTATCAACATACATATTGCCTTTTATTGCACAGTTATAAATAACACCGCTATTTTCATTTGCAATAATAAAACTTACATTATTTACAAATTCATTGCCATTAAATGTTGTTTTATCTGTTCCTGCAAGTTCAAATTGAACACCACTAATAACGCCATTTTTCGCTATTTTCTGTGCAAAAGATGTGCTATTTAAAATGATTTTATTACCATTACCAATAATAATTGCATTAAAATCTAAACTTATGCCATTTTCATCAACTTTGTTTATAGTTGTTGAAATTTGTAAATCATCTTTTTTAATCAAATGATATTTATCTTCTTTATAATCTTTTAGATTTTCTTCGCTAGAAATAATGTAAGGATTAAACACACTTCCTTCTTTAAAGGTTATAGTTTCCCCATTGATTTCAGATATATCCTCAAAATTTTCTATTGAAGAAATGTTGTTTAAAATACTTCTAACTTTGTCAAGACAACTAATTTTATCATTATTTCGGTTTGTCAAAATCTTGTTGCTTTCATCCACGAAATCAGCATATTTAACAACGCCCACACAACTAACAATTCCTTTATTATCAATGCTATATTCAGCATACTCTACATTCCTTGCAGGCAATAATGCAAGGTCCTCAACAAAGAAACAGCCATTAAAGTTTTTATTATTGTTATCTTTACCATCTAAATCAAAGCCATTTTCATTTTTATAACGATTTTTATTAGCACCAACAAGTCCACCAATATTTTCTAATTTTTGAACGAAATATTTAACACTGCCTAGGAACACAGAATCTTGCATATCTGCCTCAATGTTATAACCAATTAAGCCACCAATACAGCAATCACTTTTACCTTTGTCTTTAACAATAATCGTGCCTCGACAGATTATATTGTTTAATGTTGTTCCTTTAATAAACTTGTCATTATTTTTATTACCGTTTCTGCCAATCAAACCACCAACATTAGTTTGACCATTTGATGAAATTGCTTCCAAACTTACTTCTGCACTGCAAAGAACATTTTTAAGTGTTCCACCAACAGATTGTCCGAACAAACCACCAACAAAGTTTGATGATGTGCTTGTTTGTGAGTTATCTAAAACAACTACACTTGAAGATGTTGGAACAATAATATCTTCATAGTTTGCTTCTTGTGCATAACCTGCAACACCGCCAGCATATACGCTGTTAAGATTGTTATAAGTGTTTGTAAACTCTACGCTAGTTTCGTTCAATATAATTTTAGAAAGAGCAACATTTTGGATATTTCCAGCAACGCCACCAACATGAACATTGCTTCTAGCACCTGACACTCCGTTTGCGTTGTGAGTTACACTTAGTTTTGAATCTTCTTTCAAAACACTAAAGCCATCTATTTTCGAATTTATAATTTGACCAAACAAACCACCAACATAACTACGCTCATTTTCTTTTCCTTGAAGATTATAAACATTATTATTTCCAACAAATGATATGTTTTTAATATCTTCACTATTGGTGTTTTTAACATATCCAATTAAACCGCCAACATAAGCATCAAAATTTTTAGTTGTTGTTCGTTTCAAACTTAAATTTTTGATTGTAACACCGTCAATATTTGTGTCAACAGCTTTTCCAATCAAACCACCAACATAATTTAAATTTGTCAAAATTACATTTGTGTCAGTGCTATCATTAATTTCACTAAATTCTAGTGTTATGTTTGTTATTTTTGAGCCGTTATCTTGAGCACTTAAAATTCCTAAAGCATAACTTCTTTCAACATTAGTATTTATGATATTAATGCCTCGCCTAATTTTATCTTTGGAATTATCACTACCCCAATTAGGATCAGTTTCTGTTGGGTCTTGACCATCTCCCGGATCAACAAAATTAGAGCCAACAACAAAAGTTATGTTACTTATTGTTGCACCACTTGTTGAAGCAAAGAAACCAACATTGTTTGCAACATTTTTTGATTTTTCGTTTATCGTTAGGTTGTAAATTTTGTAGTACTCACTTTGACCTTCTTGTCTGTTTTCTCTTTTTGCACTATAGAAACTACCTTTGAATTCACTAATAGGCTCCCAAGGAGAAGTTAAATAAATATCTTTTGTTAAAACACATTCACCATTAGAAAACATATTTCTAAGATCA
The DNA here is from genome assembly GCA_934747965.1 of uncultured Clostridia bacterium. GTDB lineage: Bacteria > Bacillota > Clostridia > Christensenellales > UBA1242 > UBA7868. Next base: position 67,353 of record CAKVHI010000005.1, on the reverse strand, counting down.
TTTTCATTATTAATTTCTGTTACTGAGCCTTTTTTGTTATATGTCAATCTAAAGAAAGTGTCTTTATTTATTATTCTTACAAAGCAATCAGAATTGCTATAGCCATTAAATGTTCCCGAATCGTAGGTTATATATTTGTTATAAGAATAACCAACGCCGTTGTTTTCAAAACTATTTCCACCGACAACATCAATTTCTTCAACATCGTTTGAATATTCAAAGTTTATTTTACTGCCGTCAATATTTTTGCATTGATTATATCCAACAAATTTTGAAAGATTAAACTTATTTGAATTTTTAGTGTTTCTTATTATTGAAACAGCATGACTTATTCGACTTGAGTTAGAGAAATCAGTAATTGTTCCAATAAATCCGGCGTATCCTTTTTGAGTAAGGATAACTCCATTTTGAACATCTTCATCTTGTGCTTCAAGATAAGAATTTGCATAAACATATTCTATTCTTGAATTGATAAATGCCCCAACAGATGACCCAACAAACCTACTGTTTTTTGCTGTTATGTTTGCTTTGCTGTATGAATAATTTAACACTCCGTTTTGTAAAACGCCAACAAGTCCGCCAACAAAATAAGCTTTGTTGTTTGCATTACTAAACAAATAACTTGTTAAATAACCATCTTGACTTGTTTTGTCTATAACTCTTTGTCTTAAAAGTTGTGTTTCAACAGTCGCATAAGAAATTAAACCTTTGTTTATGCCAGCAACACCACCAACTGCATAACCCGCAATTAAATTTTGAGTGTTTGATTCGTTAAGAACGAATTTAGCGTCATAAATTTTGCTTCCATTTAAAACATAACCAAACAATCCGCCAACGATATCTCCAGTTAACTGAACATTTCCGCTGACTTGAGTAAACTGAATATTAGCATTATCAAACAAGTAGTCATTATCCCTTGTAATTTCAGCATCAAGATAATAAGATGAGCCGTCAGAATGTTGTGTAAAATTTTTGATTTGCGTTTGATAAATATCAACAACGCCAAATATACCACCAACAATATTTGCGTTTTCGTTTATGTTATCTTCAACACTATTATAAGCATATCTATAAACTTTTTTAGAATTTGCTACTAAATAGTCATAGTTTGAAGTTTTATTTTCAAATGTTGCTTTAACGCTTAAATTACTGCTTACGCCTTTAACGAAACTGTTTCCACTTATTCTTCCTGCAACACCACCAACAATGTTGTTTCCAGTAACCACAACATTATTATTGTTGTAAATATTAATGTTATATAGTTTTGAGTTTATCACTTCACCACTTAGTGTTCCAACAGTTTTTGTAATAGTTGCCGAAATACCGTCAATTTCAAAGTAAGCATTTTTAATAACCGAACAGTTATCTTTATCTAATTTTTCATTACCAATTTTTAAACTATTATCGTAAGTTAATTCAACACCAATTTGTTTAAACAATCCAAATGAAGAATATTTTAGTTTATCATTTTTAGCGGTAATAGTGATATTTTCTAAAAGCATGCTATTTCCATTCAAATTACCAGCAAAAATTATATCTTGCAATTTTTGCACTTCATTTGTTGTGTTTGTTTCATTGTTGTTTTTATCAATTATTTTTGATAAATCTAAATCTTTAACAATGCTAATATAATTGTAATTTATGTTAGTTTTTCTAATTTTTCCATTAAAATAATAAGAATACAAATTATTTTCGTTTGTTAAAGCGTCAAAGAATTGTTCTGTAGTGCTAACTACTATAGGATTATTTAAGATTCCTATATTATTATTAATATATATATACTGATACTTTTCTGTTTGACTAGAAACAGAATTTATAAGTTCTCGCTCGCAAACAATATTTTTATCAGCATCAACAAGTCTTGGCATTAAGTTTTTGTTAAATGACCAAATTGAGCTTTCTGTGTCATCACAAATAAAGCCTTCAAAATAACTTGCATCTGAAAAATTCATAATTCCATTTGCTGGTTCATCAAACTCGCCTTCGCCACCATTCAAATCACTTTCTTCAGATTTATAGTAACAATATTTTATGCCGTAGTTGTTTAAACTTATATTTTCTTCATCATTTCCTGTGAAAGGTCTAAAACTTTGTGTTTTACTTGATGAATTAGAAAGACTTATACAAGTTTCTACATAGCCGTTAGAATTGTCATAAACAAATCCACTTGAGCGTTTATTTGTGCTTATCAATATATTAGAATAGCAATCTTTAACATTACCTTCATTTATTGCAACAAAACCGCCGACATTGCCATTTGCAAAAATTCCACCATCTTTCAAAGATTCATGGATTTCCAAAGGTTTTTCGCTGTAACCTTGAACATAACTTGTTGAAATAACAGCGCCATTTTGGTTTTCAGACACAAATCCGCCTGTGATTTTGCTTAAAGAATTATTATAAATTGCTGTGTTCAAAACATAACTTCCAGCAATTTTTTTGCTGTTTACAGAAACAAGACCACCCATTTGAGCTTTAGATTCAATAATCATTGAATTGCTATAATCATTGCTATTCAATCCAACGCCACAATTTGTTATATAACCCTCATTCACACCAACAAGGCCACCAACAAAGGCTTCTATGTTTTCGTTTACATTAACAAAAATTTTAAGTTCACCAAACACATTTGCATTATTAACGATTTTGAAATTGTTGTTAACAACCTTACAATTTGTAATAACGCCTTTGTTTACGCCACAAATAACACCAAAGTTTAAACTATTTAGCATTTGAGCATTAATATTTAAACCATAGAAATAATCATTTTCAGCATAACATAGAGAAGGCAAAATATTAACTTTTAAGTTTTTAATTATTGTGTTTTCTTTAATCTCGTTAAACAAACCTAAATTGGTTTGGTTTGTGCTTGAAATCAAGAAAGATTGAATGTTAATTGTTTTATTATTTCCGTCAAAACTTGAAATTTCAGTATCTATTCCAGCAAAGTTTTCATCAAGAGTAATATCATTCATCAAAATGTAATCACCACCCGCAAGCATTTGTGAAAAATCATTTGCAGAATATATAGGAAGAGGATTATCTAAACTTGATTGAGTTTTGATGTCAAGCATAAATTCGGATGAAATTTCATAATCTGAATTTTGTTTTAACAAAACTTGACCATTTTCATAACTTAAATTTGCTTTAACAATCATCCTGTTTTCTGAAACATTTTTACCAATCACATAATAGAATCCGCTATCATCTTTGTTTACCAAGAAATTTGTGTATGTTGTGTTTTCTTTTATGTTGTTATAAATCAAATTTCCACTTGAATTTTGTGTGATTAAGTTCCAAGAATAGTTAGATTTTGAAATGGAATTTGTTAATGATTCTATGCTTAAATTTATATTTGACAATTCAAGTTCTCGAGATAAATTATCAAAAATTACTTGTCCGCCTTCATAACTAAAGCCAGAAATTTCGTTTGAATTAGAATCCAAATATTTAAATTCTTTGCAACTGTTAACCAACAAATCTGCTTTCAAAATTGTTGAATTGCCTAAAGAATTTTTCAATATATTATCACTACTATCAGAAACTGAAATTCCTTCAACAAAGAAATCTACAACTTTAACCTCAATGCTTGCACCCACGCTTTCTGTTTCTTTACCATAAACAAAAGACTTATACTTAGGTGTGATTTTCAAAATTGTGTTTCGTTTGTTTTGAAGATCACTCAAAACAACAAGTTGCCCATTTTCAATTTTATAACCAAACAAAGACTTTGTTTCTTTATCATACAAAAAGTTAAATCCGTTCTTTTCGGTTACATTTCCATTAAATGTAACTTGATTTAAATTCCTATCTTCAATGGTAAATTCAAAGTTTTCAGCACCAATCTTAAAATCTTCATCCATATTAATAGGATTTACATCAATTTTTAGTTCGCCACCTCTTGGAGCAAAAAATTCATCACTCCCATTAGGGTTTGTTAGCATTAAAGTTGTTAATGCCTTGGCTTTCAAATTGATAGAAACTGGCTCATATTTTTGACCAAGTGAGTTATAGCAAGTAACTGTAATAGTGAAAACTGTGTCATCTAAAATATCTGTTGTAAGAAGGGTTGCAACAAACAAGTTTCCGCCATTTTCTTTTATTTCATCTCGGTCTACATTAAGTTTTATACCTGTCCACAATGTGTCTTTACATGAAGTTACTGTAAGTTTATTTTCGCTTTCAAGTTTTAGTTGTGAAAAGTTAATTCTGTGTCCATTTTGAATAGAGCTTGTTACATCAATGTTTGTTACATTAGCATAACTTGGGTATAAATTTATGCTAAGAACACCATAATTGCCTTTAACGATGTTAAAATTAGGAATAGTTTCTTTGTTTATAATATCGTAGTCTTTGTAATAAGTAACACTGCTTGAGAAATGATTTAGTTCAACACTTTGAAGTTTAGAGCTTTTTAGCACAACATCTACTTTTGCAAAAGCATCGGATATTTCGCCACTTAAAACATGATGAATAATAAATGTGAAAGGTTGGTCCTGTGAAAGTGCCAAATCTTTAGCCTTAACGCTAACCACAAATTTTGTTGAATTTAAGCCTACTTCTATTTTGCTAGCATCAATCTCAAAATATTTTGTAAGATTTTCTATGTCATCAAATTTTAGTTGTTGGTCGTTCTCACTTTCTGTGCAATCGACATAAACTTCAAATTCCAATTTCTCGTTTTCAGGAACAATAATTGAATTAACTGATGCCACAACACTCTTTGCACTATTAATAACGCTAAAATCTATTTCTTTTTTGTTTACGAAATCAATAAACACATAGTCTTGTTCGCCAAATTTAACCATTGTTAGAGGATAAACTTTAATTATTCCCTTGCAGGTGTCAAGTGCTGTGATTACTGTTCTTGAATCTAAGTGATAAACAACATTCTCTTGCACTTGTTTGTTGTTAATCAAAATTTTATCAGCAAGGTCAGATGTAACCACAAAATACAAACCATTATTTGCGGTTTTTGGCAAAATTTTTGCATTAACTTCTTTAGTTTTTCCATTTGCAATAACAATTTTATTCTCAACTTCAAAAGTTTCAATCTTATCAACCACCGAAATATAAGCATAAGTCTTAACATTAGTGTTATATTTAGAAGAAATTTCAACTGTTGCATTTCCTACAGAATTAATGATAAGTTTTCCATTAACGATAGACAAAACATTATTATTCAAACTTCTAAACTCAAAATTTTTGTTTGCATCATAAGGAGTTGTGGTTATATTTAAAATATCTTCAACATTAAATTGCAAATTTTTGTTAAAATAAATCACTGCCTTATTAAGTTCATCATCCTTAACAACAATAATGTTTTCAGCATTTCCATACACATATTCATTATTACTGTTTTCAACCGCATTTTTAACAACAAATCTTGCATTAATACTTGTTGCAACAACCGTCATCAACTTTTTAAAGCCGTCAGTTTCATTATATACAAGATAAGGTAAGCCACCATTTTGAGCGCTAAAGCAAGCAAAATATTTGTTGTCGTTAAAAACAAATTCACCATTTCCATTTTTTAAAGTTAAAACACTAGCATAATTATCTTTATCAAAGAAACTAACAAAATTATCATTTGAAAGTTTCTCTTGCTTAGAAGTTGTTGAATAAATTTTTACAAGTTTTAAAATCTTGTTTTCTTCTCTTTCGCCAAACAAACTGTCAACACCTGTAACATAACTGTAAGCATTGTCTATTTCAGTATTCGCTTTCATAGCACCAACAAAAGCACCTTTTGCATCTTTTTCACACAAAATTTTAACATCACTATAAACAGCGGTTATGTTCAACAAACTTGCATTTGTTCCAACAAGACCTCCAACAACATCGCCTTTCAAATTTGATGAATTTTGACCAACTTTTGCAAAATTTTGAGCATAAGCATATTTTACATTAGTTCTGTTTTGACCACCAAAATTAACACTTCCAAACAATCCACCAACTGTATGACCAGAAAAGTGTGTGCTATTATCAGCAATGCTTTCTGTAAATTCAACAAAAATTAAATTAAAATCTGTGCCATCTTCACTAAAATTGCTTGAAACATAGGCACTTATCCCGCCAACAACAGAGTTTGCATTTTTTGATATTAGGCTTCCGTTAAAGTGTAAGTTTTTATATTTAATGTTTTCACTGACAATTTTACCAACAATTCCCCCAACAAATTTTGCATTACTTTCAATTTTTGCTTCAATTTGAACACCTGATATATTTCCGCTGTTTTCTGAAACTAAGCCAGCAACGCAATGGTCTTGAGCACTTGTAAGGTCAATAATTCTTAATCTTGCCACACTGTGGTTGTTAGTTTTTAAAAAGTCAAAGCCCGATGTTATGCTTCCACACTTATCGCCATCTTTTTTGTTTATTGCAACAAAACCACCAAAATTTGCTCCTTTTCCGTCAATCAAAATACTTGCATAGTCGCTTTCAGCAGAGCTTATAGTACAGTTCTCAATGTTGCCAACATTTTCGGCAAAATACAAGCCAATGTTATTATTTTCTGCGTTGTTATGAATTGTTAGACTGTTTACAATCAAATTGACATTTTTTATAGTTCCCGAATTTTTAGAGGCAATAAGCCCAAAATTTTTGGAATTTATTGTGATTGAATTTTTGTTATAAATAACATTTAAGTTTTCTAATTCTCCAACAAATTCTTCTTTTTCAAAAACACTACCTGTTCCATTAAAAATCAAACTATAAGTTGCATTTTCATCATAAAGATTTGAATATTTTGCATATCTAAACTTTCCGTCAATTCCTTTTATATTCAAAGAAAGACTAGAATTTAACACGACATTTTCATTTAGTGTGTAATAACTATTTTCAATAAATTGATTATTTTGCAAAATGTAAGGAAAACTTTTGCTTCCGTCTGCACTAACAACATAAACATCGCTAAAAATTGAATAGTCGCCACTAGATGAATATTTACTTGCTTTTGCATAAACCCTAATTTTTGTTATACCCGCAGATTGAGCAGTAACAACACCTGTGTTATTATCCAAAACAATGCTGTTTCCGTCAACTATCTTAAAGTATAAGTTTTTGTTGGTTGCTTCCTTTCGATTTTCACCAACAACCTCGGCTTCAATTTGAGATAGTCCATTTCCAAGATTATCTAAATAAACAAATCCGCCGTTATTCTTAATCACAACTTTTTCGGGCTTTGTTTGTTCTTTTAGTTCAACTGTTAGTGTTAGTCTATAAGACTCATTGCTTCCTACCAAATCATAAACTTCAATCGTCAATCCAAAAACAAATTTTCCATCAATGAATTTATTTTGATGATTTTTGTAAACATGAAAATATATTGCATCAAACAATTCATCTTTGTTTTCAACATCATAGTCTGCACCTTCGATTAATTCAGAAGGAAAAATCACTTTTTTTGTAACATTTGTTGTTGTCCCTTGAATGTTTATAAGTTTATTCAAGTCAAGCATATTAAGTTTGTTGTTTAAGCTATCCACATCAAGACCTTCGCCGTCTGTTAAAGTAATTCTGTCAAACAACTGACCATTGTTAAATTTAACAGATTGTAAAGGTTCATAAGTATAAATATCAAAATCTATTTCAATTTTTTTGCATAAATTGCCGTCTTCGTTTACTTTATCAAAATCATTATAAACCCAAATTGTTACAGTAATTGTAACTTTTTCTTCAATATTTTCGCTTGCATACAAATTAAATAATAAGTTTTCAGCATCAAGCACTGTTGCTTTAACAGCATTATTACTGCTTTTAATTTCTGCGTTATAAATAGTTGCATCATATTTGTTTAAAACATTAAAGTTTGCTGAGTTTTTGCCGTAAGTCGAGCCAATGTAATATTTTGTTTCGTTGTTTTCATTAACAACTGTTTTTATGTTGCTACTTGACAAAACAAATTCAAAAGGATTTGTTTGACTGTCATCAAGTCCAGAATAAATAAGCAATTTTTTATGAGCTGTTTCAATTCCATTTTGACTTTTCAAATAAAACTCAACTAGCCCTGTTTTATTTTTGCTTTTCAAAACAAATTTGCCTTGATCTACATCTTTTGAAATTTCAACCAAGTCTTCGCCACTAACAATTTCAAGGTTAATAAATTCATTTAAGGATTTAATTCCATTTGTTGAGTTATTTACAACAAAAGGAACATTAAACTCTTTGTTTGACTTTTCAAGATAAAAAGTTTCTTTTTGATTAATTTGAGTTTCAAAACTCAAACTTCTAACCCCTGGCACCAAATTTAAAGAAATTTCTTTGATTAATTTTTTGTTAAAATCATCTGTAATTTCTTCTAAATTTTTATCTTTCAATATATCCGAATAAAATGTTAACTTAATTTCTTTGGTTTCGTTTTGAATTTCTTTAGCAATAACAAACAAACTAGAGTTATTCGCAAATGCTCTGCTTGTCAATTCATTATAACCTAACAATTCATCTTGGTATCTTATTTCAACAAAATTAAAATCTTCTTCTGAAATCAAAACTTTAAACTTATCATTGTAAGCACCGATTTGAGAAATGCTTACAGCAAACTCTTGACCTCTTACATTGTTTTTGTAGTAATCAAAAATATCATATCTTTCGCCAGCATTGTTATTAACAACAAGTGATGTTGGATATTCAAGCACGGTTACCGGAATTTGAATTTCTTTTGAATAATTTTCAACACTTTTATATTTTATTGTAATATTCAAAACATCTTTTCCGGGATTTTTTGTGTAAATTATGTAATTTTTTGTGTTATTGTCATCTTTTGAGTAATTAGATTCCACCAAAATATTTGATAGAATTAAACTTTCAAATTTAGTTTCAATTTGTTCAAAATTTAAGCCAAATGACTCATTAATTTTAACACTAAAATTTGCATTTTTAAGTTCATTTACATTGCTAGATAAAGTTATTCCATTTTTTGTTAAAAACGAAATAGAATTTTCATAATTCTCTTCTTCTTCACTTACATCCCCACTGTAAGAATATTTAACGCCATTTAAGTCATAACCTAGTGTTAAATCACTCAATTTAATATCTCTTAAAACTGAAACATAAAAATCAGCATAACTTTCACTTTTTGTTTTGCTTGTTGCTCTAACTTTTATTTTGCCAGAAATATTTTCTTGACCAAAATATTTTTCTTCATCAACTTTAATCTCGCCGTTTAAAGTTAAAGTTACACCATCAATAAGGCCTTCAACTAAACTAAACTCAACATCTCTATCTGTTGTGTTTTTAGGAAAATAAGTAAGTGCCTTTGAAGCGTCAATATAATAAGGCTTATTATCGCTTACAACAAAAGAATTGTAAGCCAAATTTGCCGAAATAGATTGAAGAGGAATTTGAACATTAACTTTCAAATCACAACTTTTGTTTCCCTCTGAAGTTTTGAAAGTTATAACTGTTGAAGGCTCAAAAGCCGAAATATTGTCTAGTGCCGTTATTTTGTACCTTTTAATATCCTTACTTGTAGATGAAATTTCTTCAATCGAAACAATATTATTTTGAGAAACAGAATATGAAATATTACGACAATTATTGTTTGGCGCATTTTTGATTAAAATTTCAATTTCTCTTGAGTTAGGGTATTCATCAGTTGCATAGTCGCCCGCTCTTAATGTAATTTCATTTTGACCATTAACTTGAATACTGAAATTTGCATATTTATCTTTGCACCCAAAAACAGCGCCTGTAAAAGCCAAAACTGAAAATACCAAAATTGTTAAAATTTTTTTTAATTTCATAAATTTCCTCTCAAAATTATTTTGTTTATAATTGCAAGTTTTATAACATAAATTCACAATTATATTATAATTTATATAATTATAAAATTAATAGGCGATTTTTGTCAAACAAATTTAAAGATATTAAAAATTAAAAACCCTAAAAAATTTCTTTACAAATTCAACAATTTTGATTAAAATATCTTCATGCTACAAAAACTTTTAAGCAAATTCAGAAAATGCGTTGAAACATACAATTTAATTGAAGATAATGACAAAATTGCAGTTGGTTTATCTGGCGGAAAAGATAGTCTTGTTTTGCTAACACTTCTTGCAAATTATAGGCGTTTTTCACCACAAAAATTCGATTTAATTGCCCTATCTGTTGACCTTTTTGACGGAAAGAGCGACTACAGCAAAGTTCAAAAATATTGTGAAAGTTTGAATGTTGAGTTTAAGGTTATAAAAAGCCAAATATATGACATTGTTTTTGCTGAAAGAAAAGAAAAAAATCCTTGTTCATTATGTGCAAAATTAAGAAGAGGAATTTTAAACACAAAAGCAAAAGAATTGGGTTGTAACAAGGTGGCACTAGGACACACAAAAGATGATTTGATAGAAACATTCTTTTTGAGTATGTTTTATGAAGGCAGACTTTCGACTTTTGCCCCTATCATGCATCTATCCAACATAAATTTAACAGTTATAAGACCAATGATTTTTATTGATGAACATGAAACTATAAATGAATCTAAAACTATGCCCGTGTTTTTTAATTGCTGTCCAGCAAATCACAAAACTCAACGAGAATTTATAAAAAATTTGCTAAAACAAATCAAAAAAGATATACCTATTTCTATCGACCGAACATTCCGTGCAATAACAAGTCCAGAAAGTTATAATCTTTATGATAAATATTTTCAAAGCAAAAATAAAAAGTAAATTTTAAATCAAAAATATCAACGCATAACGCAAAAATAAGTTATAAAACAATAACTAGTCAATTTTATTAAAAACAAAAAAATAATTAACATTAAAGGAACAAATTATATGAAATATTTAAACAAATTAAAGAAAAATTTTGTTATAAACACTCTCTTTGTCGACAAAGAAAATTTTAACGAGCCAGTTTATATTTTGGATGCTAAAAAAGAATATGTTGAAGCATACTCTTACACCAAAAATAATAAAATCATTATAAAAAAAATTGATATAACCGAAAATTTAAACACTAAAACTTTTATAACAGTAAAAGAATTTTTCAAAAAATGTGTTTTGGATGATACAGAGTATAAAATCGAAAAAGTTGATAACGGCGACATTTATATTCGTGTTGCCTATTTTGGAGATTTGGCTTTATTTTTTAAAACAAATATAAAAGAAAATAAATTAATTTTGACCAACATAAATAAATATAAATTTTATAAAACTCGTCAAAACGCACAAGAGGCTCTGTGCAAAGCCCAATATCTGAATGAGTATGAGCAAATAAGAACAATAAATTATTTGAAGAGCAAAAAAAATCTTAAGCGTGATTATCTTTTTTCATTAAGCAAATCTTTAGAAGGCCTAGAAAATGCCTATAATAAACAACTTAAAAAATAGCAAATATGACTATAAACTCAATATAAAAAAAGAACACATACTTAAAATGTGCTCTTTTTTTGCATTTTTTCGCATAATTTTTGAACAAATCAAGCGAAACTAAACATAAATTATTGTTTTTTATGGTATTTTTTATATTTTTGTTTGGTTGCTTCTCCACCGCGCAAATGTTTCTCATTAAAATTTTCTTGAAGATAATTGTGAAGTTTTAAATACAAACCATAATCAATATTTATTAATTTTTTCGACACATTATAGTGAAGCGTGCTTTTTGGAACATTAAAAATTTTTGCTCCTGCACGAATCGTTAATTTATTATCAAAAATATAATTTGCAATATTTATTATTTCATTTTTACCCATACTTTATTCCCCTTTGTAGAATAAAATATGAGTAAATATTACAATTTATGACAATTTTTTTAATTAGTTATTGTGATTTCTCTTAAATATGCTCTATACGAAAATGATTTTGCAAGTTCTAGCGTTACGGTGTAATTTCCACTTCCAACAAAAACTATATCCGGTTCAAAATAGGTTGTGCCATCATTTGAAAGCATAGAATATTTTCTGTTTTCGTTTTCAATTAAAAGTTTTTCGTTTAATAAGTCTTGACTGCTTCTGTTAATTAAATTTACTGAAGCCCTGTCATCAAAAATCATTCCTCTGATATAGTTAACTTGCCCCCCATTATTATCAAAACTAATCTTTGCTTTACAGTTTCCTAAGTCAAATTTATGTTGTTGTAATGGATAACTAGAAGAATCTCTGTGGATTGATGCAACATTGTTGATTTCGCAGTTTCCATTTGCCTTGCAAGTTAAATTAAATTTTGCCCAGCTACCTAAATTATTTATTTTTAAATCTGCATTTTGATTAAACACGATGTCTAAATCAGCTTTTCCGTAGTAAACTCTATCAATAACAATTTTCGCATTATCAGTTTCTATTTTTACATTTCTGTATATTTCGCCTAAATTTATGTTACCTGTTTTAACTTTTAAATTACAATCAAATTCTTTAGAATATAACCCAAATTCATTACATTTTAAATCTATTTTATCAGCACTAATCTCTAAGTTTCTAAAACTTATTAAGTCACTATTATATCTTAAATTGTTGCACACTATTTTGCAACTCATCATGCCACCTGTAAAATCATCCAAATCAATAACAGGACTATTAAAAATGAAATTTGAAGAAAGACCGCTACATTTGTTGCTTGCGGAAAATTTTAAACTTTTTGTTGCATTTATTGTTAAATTTGGAGAATATGATGTGTATGCAATTTGATTTTCAACCAAAACAGTCATCTCATCGCCGTTCAAAATAATATCATTTTTAACATTCAATTTCTTTTTTGAGGCAAGTTTTATTGTGCTCTTTTTTGAATTGTTAATTGTTATAGTATCATAATCTCCCCAACCGCCATTTTCACTTTCGCTTAAACTTATTGTGCTATTTTCTGCTTTTACTGTTAAATTTGTTGGTTTTGTTTGATTTTCTAAACCACAAACAGAAACAAATCTGTTTTTAACACCTTCAACATTAATATTTTCAACATCAATAGATTTTTTAAGTTGAAAACCATTTTTTGCACTAACAGAAATATTTTTATATTTAAACCAATCTGGCAACCCTATCTCAATTTTTTGATTTGCATACCTTACACTATCGCCCGCATCATCACAATAGACTTTTATTGTGTAATGACGAATGTAATATGTCATTTCTGATCCGTCATCAAATGGATTAATGCTGTCAGTATAAGTGCAATCAATGAAAGGAACAAAAAGAGGATGATTTTCAAGTGATAACTCTTCTTCATTTTTGTCAGAAAATCTCTCTTTTCGGTCTTTCATAACTTTTTCATAATAATATTTACCACTTGCTTTAACATCTAATTTGTAAAAAAATGACCCAATTTTTGCCTTATCATAAGGATTATTATCATCATAATATTCATCATCTTCATTTTCAATTCCTAAAGAAACAATTAAACTGTTAGAAGTGATTTCTATATCTGCGGTATAATCATACCAAACATTAGAACTTGTGGTAGGATTAACATCTTTTATCAACCTATCGTTAGGTGCCAAAGTTTGTGTTAATGTATAATTTCGTGGCAAATTTTTGTAACCTTTCCATTTTATGCAATAAAAAATTCCAAAACCAGCCAACAAAACAACCAAAACTAGGCAAACAATTCCGTAAACTAATTTTTTAGATTTTTTTCTATCTTTTTTTATTATTTTACTTCCCATTTGTTCTTCTCCCATTATTTATTATAAAATTATACAACATTTTGTTACAAAAAACAAGTTGATATATTGATTTATGCTTAAACACAAAAGATTTTTGACTTATATTAAATTTTTGTTTAAAATAAATTTTCTATAAAAAAAGATATGCTAAAACATATCTTTAATTTGTTTAAATAATAAACTTTTTTACTTTTTATGAGCATCAATAAAAGTTACAATGTCATTAACTGTTTTTAAATCTGCACACGCTTCATCAGGAAGAGTCATATCAAATTCTTCTTCCATAGCCATAAGCATTTCAACAACATCAAGCGAATCAGCGCCCAAATCTTCAACAATACTTGATTCTAATGTAACTTTGTCTTCAGATTTTCCTAGTTGGTTGCAAATTATATTTCTTACTTTTTCAAAAGTCATAAGCGTCCTCCTATTAAGATACAGGGCTATTTTATCACTTTTTCAAACAAAAGTAAAGCAAATTTCAACAATTAATCTTTGCCAGAAATTTCAATATAACTTAGCGGATCAATCTTTTCATTGTCTTTGATAATTTCAAAATGAACATGCGAGCCAGTTTCACTTTCGTTAGCATCGCCAACAGTACCGATAGCTTGACCAAGTGTTACAACATCATTCACTTTAACTTTAGTTTCGTTACTTAGACCTTTATAAACACTTACAATTCCATCTTTATGAGTAATTTCAATTATTGTTCCGTCAAGATAATTATTTGAAATTTTAGTAACTGTTCCATCATAACAAGCCAAAACCTCATCACCAACAGATGCAAGCAAATCTAAGCCTTTGTGAATTTCCCAACAATTAAGATCTTTAATATATTGAGGCTCTTCTGCATCATAGCCCATCAAAATTGTTGCATTACTAATTGGCATTGCAAATTTTATTGGGTCTGTATTTACCACAACTTCTCCTTCTTGTTTAGGTTTTGAAGCCGCTAGTGATAAAGTTAAAATCAATGCCACCAAAACAACTGCCAAAACTGAATATAAGTAACCTCTATATTTTTTTAATCCTTTAATAAATTTTTCTTTCATATTATCCTCCTTAGCAAGATTATTAACTAAAATAAATTTTCTAAACATTTTTTTAAAAAAATTTTTGTTAATAATCTCCCAAAATAATCGGAGTTCCTATTGTTAAAAAATTATTACTAAAAGCAATTTGTAAGTTGATTTTCTGATTATCAATTTCAATAAACTTTTTGGTCGACAATTTTTCACTGAAAGCATAAACACAAACAATATTTTCAACACATTCTGTTTTAACAACATTTGCGTCATAAAATTTGATTAGTTTTTCAACACCATTAATTGTGCTTTTAAACCTCACACTTTCTCCTAAAATGTAATTACTTTTACCTTTAACATTTTTTGCATTGTTAATATTTGTTTTTATTATATAACTGTTACCATTATCAATAATCGTTGAATTTTCAATATTTTCTTCAATGTCTTTGCAATAAATTGAGTATTCTATGTCGCCAAACACTAAATTTTTTACAGAAAAAGCATCGAACAAAATTGGTTTAAAACTGTATGTAAACAAAATAAGAAACAAAAATATAAACATAAGTATAAATTTTTTCATGCATAAATGATAAACACAATTTTGTTAGTTTAAACTTATATTTTTAAAACCTTGTTGAATAATTCAAAATAACTCATTTTTTTCAAAAATGTATTTTCAAACAAATCTTTGTTTAATTCGATTTGTTGTAAGCTTTTTACATTTTCATAATAAACACTAAAATAATTTTCTTTCAAAAAATTTAAAAGTTTTAAATTGAAATTTAACGACAAATTAATTCTGCTTAAAAATTTTTGTTTAAAATTAATCAGATATGTTTTGTAAAACGAAAAATCAAATTGATCGTAGTTATCAAGCAAAATTTTGTCTAAACTTTTCGCATTTGCCTTATTTAAATTTTTGCAATTCAAACTTAAAAAAATATTTTTGTAACACAAAACAAGAAAAAAATTACTTACAAAATTTTTATAATCATTTTTATACTTTTTTTTGCAAACAATGTTATATTTATGCACTAACAAAATATGTGCTATAAATTTTTTGTAAAAAAACTCATCATCAAATTCGTCTTTAACATCGACAAAATTTTGCAAAAGCAAAACATATTGCTTACAAAATTCTTTTAATTTTAGATTTTCAAAATTAAAACTATTTTCTAACAAAAACTTAGAATAAGAAAACAAGTCGCAAAACATAAAAAATTTATCTTTCAAACTTAAATTATTTTTCTCTATTAACACAAAATTTGGCAAAAAACTGTCTAAATTGCCGTTTTTTTGCATCAAAATATCACTTTTTAACAAAAATAAGTTAACCAAACCATAACTTATATTATTTTTTATGGCAAAATCAGAAACGGTTTTTAATGTTTGATTTTCACCAATTCCAACAACAAAGCCAACGCTTTCGTCAAGACAAATTTCATCTATTTTGCTGAATACACTTAAAACCTTGATTTCCAAACAATTAAGGGCACAAGATTTAATCTCTTCAAGTTTATGATTATATTTTTGAAAAGTTAAAAAATCAACAATCACCAAAACTTTGCAATTTAACACCATGCTTTCAAGTATTTCATTTAATTTTTGAAGAACATTTTCTTCCAAAATTATAGTTTTCAAATTTTTATACAACTTTTTTTCCATATTCAACAAAATAACATAATTTTACTTTAAAAATATATATATTTTAATAGAAAAATAACTTTTTTTGTTTTTTTTAAATTTAATTTTGTTTTTAACAAATAATAAAATCGTGAAAAAGTTTTTTAATATCCTTTTAATTTGTTTTATTATGATTTTTTCTATTACAATAACAAATGCAAAGTTTGTTATTTTTGCTTCGCCCGAAAACACTTTAAATCAAATAAATCTTGCAGAAAAGTTATTGATTAAACTTCAAAATAGCGAAGAATTTGATGAAGAAATTGAAAAGATTTACAAATATCTTGACATTGTTTGCCATGAAAACACACAATTTTTTTCCTACAACATTGAAAAACTTGAGAAATTAATGGATAACTACAGAAATAATATAATTTTGAAAGCCCGAGATATGGCAAACAACAAGGAATTTAAAAATGCCGTAGAATTTTTGGAAAGCAAAAGTGAACTTTTTAAAGATAAAACGACAATAAACTCTTTAATTTCTTATTATTCAAAGTTTTTTATCAAAGACGGACTTTTTTATTATGAAAAAACGCCAAAAATTGTTGCCATAAACAAATTAATTGCTTACCCTAATCTTGCTTTTTGCGATGAGAATACACAAAAAGATGACCTAGACAATTATTATTTAACAAGCAAAGAATTTCAAAACTTTTTGCAAGAATTATATAATAATGACTATATTTTGATTAACATTTCAGACATAATAGAAATCATTGAGAGCAAAGTTTGTATTAAAGATTTATATTTACCACTCAACAAAACCCCAATAATATTAATTTTTAATAATATAAATTATTTTGAAAATGAGCCTTACTTTGTTGAAAAATTTATTATTGACGGAAAAGATGAGATAGCGTGCTACAATTCAAAACAGACCGAGAAAAATCAAATATCGTACAACACAGATTTCATCCCAATTTTAGAATCTTTTATCGCAAGCCACAACGATTTTTCTTTTAACAATGCACGCAGTTTAGTTACGATTGATTCCCGTGGCGGAATTTTGGGATACAACATTAACAAAAATAATCCGAATGCACCCAACAACGCTTCAAATTTAAAAAAAGTCGTTCAAAAATTGAAACTTTTAGGATACAGTTTTGGATATGGAAATTTTGACAAAAATTTTGAAGTCAACCTTGACGAAAACTTAAACTTTATCAAAGAAACACTTGTGCCTATATTTGGAAACTTAAACACTTATTTTTCATCATTTGAAAAAAATAAAAATAATAACTATTACAACAAACTTGAAGAGATAGGTTTTAAAATTTTTATTGATATAAATCAAAATGTTTGTTCAATAAAAAACAATAAAGCATTTTTATCAACGAAATTATTAAACGGAAATGTTTTAAGAGAAAAAAATAACGACCTAAATATAAATTTTGAAAAAATTTTTGAACATAATGCAAGAACTAAATTGTTTTAAATTTAAATAAGTGTATAACGCTATCACAAAATTAGCAAAAAGCGTAACATTTTCTAAATTTATTATAAAAATGTGTATTCCTCATAAAATAAGCGCATTTAATATATTTTATTGTGTCATAATCAATTTTCATAAAATTTATTTTAAAAAAAGTCTTTTTAAGACTTTTCATTTTATTTGGTTGGAGTGGTAGGACTTGAACCCACGAAATGTCGGAATCAGAATCCGATGCCTTACCGCTTGGCTACACTCCATTGCTATTTATTTTTATATTTTAAACTTAAAAGTAAAATTTGTCAATTAAACTTTTAATAATATTTGCAAAAAATAAAAATGTAATATATAATATTATCATGGAATTGAATGTTATAAATTTCTTAAAATTAACTTCAAAATTATCAAGTTTAATTGAAGGGTTTGACCCTGTGTTTTTAAACAAAAAATATAATTTTACGCTTAAGGACAAGTTTCTTGTTTTTTTGCTTGACGGAGAAAAGTCCCCTCGTCAATTAATTGAATTTTTGGGAATTGCAAAAACAAATCTAGCATTAATTTCAAGCGAATTATTATCTTTAAACTTAATAAAAAAGCAAAAAGATAATTTAGACAAACGCTTAATAAACTATGCCCTAACAGATTTGGGCGCACAAAAAGCAAACATGATTGTTAAAACTCTTGCAAGCAATGCAAGTGGTGTATTAGACTATAAAAACAAAAATCAAGAAATTAACGATATTATTTCAACTCTTATTCAAATTTTAAATTAAAATCATAAATTTAATATACTTCAAAAAATTCTTTCAAGAGAATTTTTTTAATAAACAAAGCAGACAAAAGATTTAATATTTTAATAAATAATTTTTACCTTTTTACATTAATTAAAAATTTTTGCATTAGATTATTATTTGACAAAATTTTAAAATAGATGTAAAATATCCTAAGTTTTAATTAGGAGAATTAATTATGAAATTAGGTGTGGTTGGTTTACCAAATGTCGGTAAAAGTACTCTTTTTAACGCAATTACAAAGGCTGGAGCAGAATGTGCAAACTATCCGTTCTGCACAATAGAACCAAATGTTGGAATGGTAAGCGTGCCAGATTATAGACTAGAAAATTTAGCAAAATTATATAATTGTTCAAAAATAACTCCTGCTGTTATTGAATTTGTTGATATTGCTGGACTAGTTAAAGGAGCAAGCAAGGGCGATGGACTTGGAAACAAATTTTTAAGTCACATCCGAGAAGTTGATGCAATTTGCCATGTTGTTAGGTGCTTTGACAATGCTGAAATTTTACATGTTGAAAACAGTGTTGACCCAAAAAGAGATATTGAAATTATTGAATACGAACTTATTTATGCCGACCTTGAAACTGTTGAAAAACGACTTGAAAAAGCCGAAAAAAATGCAAAAGTCGGTGGTGCTGGAACAGAACTTGAACTTAATTTGTTAAGAAGAATTAAAAGTTGCCTTGATGAAGGAAAGCCAGTAAGGCTTTTAAATTTTACAGATGAAGAAAATGAGATAGTTAAAAGTTTCTTTCTGTTAACATCAAAACCAGTCATCTATGTTGCGAATATAAGTGAAAATGATATTGGAAAAGATTATAACAATTATGTTTTGGAAGTTGAAAAAATCGCAAAATCACAAAATTCAAAAATGATTGTTTTGTGTGCTAAAATTGAAGAAGAACTTGCTAGTTTGAGTGATGAAGATAAGGCTGTTTTTTCGGAAGAACTTGGAATTAAAGAAAGCGGACTTGATAAACTTGTTAAAACAAGTTATGACACTTTAGGTTTGTTTAGTTACTTAACAGCAGGAGAAAAAGAAGTGCGTGCGTGGACTATTAAAAAAGGAACAAAAGCCCCACAAGCAGCAGGCAAAATACATACAGATTTTGAAAAGGGTTTTATAAAAGCCGAAATTGTTAGTTATTCTGACCTTATGGAAGCAGGCAATTTTGTTAAAGCAAAAGAAAAAGGAAAAGTTAGAATGGAAGGCAAAGATTATGTTATTCAAGATGATGATGTTGTGCTTTTCAGATTTAATGTATAGTTTAAAAAAAATATCTTAAAGTAATTCTTTAAGATATTTTTTATTTAAAGATTTATAACATATTTATCTGATTGATTATCAGAATTTACATAACCAGAAAATTCGCTTTCCAAAATATATTGGTTAAGATTTTGTGCCTTAATTTTTATTGTAATTTCCTTATTATTAATTTCTTCATCAGTCAAATTTTTAAAAATATCAAGTTTAAATTTTACAGACAAAGTTAATTTTGTTGTTCCATCAATTTTTGATCTTGGAATTACAAATTCTTCTTGTACTCCGTCATAACCTATAATCAAACAATAACTTTGTGCTTCAACATAACTTCCGGCATCTACCACTTCAGATTTATCGAAAGAAATGATTAAGCCGTTAACATCGTGTGAAACTTGAATGTTTGACGGTTTTGAAAAATTTGTTGTATAATCCTTTTTTAGTGTGTCGCTTTCTTTGCTACTAATAAATTTAACAACATCGCTATCCACACTTGATACAGAAAAACTATATGTTGTGTGGTCTGAAAAATCAACGCCAGAAGCTTCAAGGTCTATCGAATTATTGCTTGTTGTGATTATTTTTTCATATCCTGTTTTGTTTACTTTTATACTATATTTTGTAACATAATCAACAGCATCAAAAGTCAAAATTTTTGTTTCAAAATTAAAAGTCAAATTTTTAGGCGTTTCCAAATTAACTTTTTTGATATAAGTTAAGTTGTCTTTAACCTCACTTAAGGATGACGCCAAATAATTTCCACTTGCCTTTGCTTTTATCTGATAACTAAATTTATAATATGGTGCATTTTTGTTTTCTAGTCTTGATGAAAAGTCAAATTCAAAAACATTTTCTCCAACATCAGCTATTTTTGTTTTAGAAAGAACATTATCATTTTTATCTAGTTTTGTTTCATAAATTTCATAGCCTGTTGCATTTTGAATTCTGAACCAAAATAGTTTTGTGTCAACCATTTGAAGAGAAGGCGTGGCCACTTGTGTTTTTTCGGGCTCTATAGTTTTTATATCTGAAAATTCAGAATCTTTATACCTTTTTGAACCTATATATTGAACGAAAAAATGATATTGTTTTTGCCTGTCTATTAAATTTGTTACATTAACAAAATTATCTTGAACAACTTTTAAAGCAATATAATTTTCTCTGTTTTCATAATCTTGGTTATCAGTTAAAAAAAACTTATAACCACTTGCGTAACGATTTTTGTCAGTTACAAGCAAAAACTTATTATTTATTGTTTCTCCCGTTGTTTCATCTCTATCACCCGCGTTCACAAAACTAAGAGTTATCGGTTTTTGCAATAAAATTACATCATTTTTACAAGCAAAAACAATTAGTGAACCACTAATTAAAAATATTAAACAACAAACAACTTTTAATATTTTTTTCATTTTAATTACCCATTATTTTGCTTTTTTACAGCTTTCCAAACTTTAGAATCTGGTGCCGTATTCCACTCTGAACTGATTGCTGAATAGTTTCCTTCCAAAATTTCAACAGTAATCACAATTTTGCCTTTTTGCCCGTTCAAAGCATTATTATTTCTGTCTGCGACAAAATCCATTTGTTTAAATGGTTCAAGCGCTTCATTTCCATAGCAAAAATATTTGTAGTAGTAATAATTATCGCCTTCATGATAAACCCAATCATCAGGATTTTCAAAATCAGGGTCTAATAAACCACCAAAATAGTTTTCGTTTGAAAGAATTTCTATTTTAAATCTTAAAAAAACTCTTTCAGAATCAGTGATTGCCCCTTTGTTGTTAATTATTCGAAATTTTAATTCTTTAAACTCCATTTGGTCGCCCGGAACATAAGGTGGTAACTCAACTTCTTCCCCAGCGGAATCTATTTTTGTGTTGTTAAATTTCTGTTCAACAACAACCGAAAATCTAATTTCTGTTTTAGGAATTTTTGTTATAAAATAAATAGCCGTGCCAACACCAATTCCTATTAAGAGTAACAACAATAGCAAAAGCAAAAGTCTGCGCTTTTTCTTTTTATTTTCAGTATTATCTGTTTTTGCTTCTATATTTTTTGCATCAACAGTTTTTATGTTAGGTCGATCACCCACTTCCTTCACAGGTTTAGAAGCAACTTTTTGTGCAACTGGTGAAACACTCGGTTTTGCAGTTGGCTTTATGTTAGGGTTTTTTATTCCCGCATTTAATTTATCTGTTTTTAGTGCCGAATTCGGCATTTTACTTGAGCCTAGATTGTTGTTTACAACAGGTTTTGCACCCAAAGGCTGTGGTTTAGGTGTCGAACTTTTTGCAGGACCTGTGCTTTCAGCCTTTTTAACATCAGGTTTTTTTGTTAGCGTTTTTTCACTTTTTGCTGTTGAAGGCTTTGAGGCTTGAGGTTTAGGTGTGGTTTTTTTTGCCACAGGCTTTGCTTTTTCATCTAAATTTTTAACAGGTTTTTTTTGTTCGCTATTTTCCATAAAACCCCCTATTTTATCTTATGTTTCTATAATTATATATAAAAAAATATCTAAAGTAAAGCGATTTTAGCCATTTTCTATAATACTAATCCACTCTTGAGGTGCATCAAAAAACACATCTTTATATGCCCCATATTCACTTTGAACAGCATCAACCAAAATTTTTAAATCAAACTCTTCGCTTTGTTTTTGTGATAATTCTGGCGAAATTTTTATGCTTTTTGTTAATTTACATATCTTATTAAAATCTAGTTTTTGCTTAAAATAATAATATCCATTTGAATAAACAAAGTCATTTTCATCAAAAAATGTAATTAAATTTTTATCGTATTCTTCATCATTGTTCAAAATTTTAAATCTAAAATAAAACGGCACTAAATTTTGTTTGTTTTGAGCGTAATTTTGAACAGAAATTTTCATTTCGACATCATCCCCGGGCAAAATTTCGTTGCTATTAGAAATTTCGGTAAGAATATTAAAATCTAACTCTCCAAGTCTAATTTCTCCACCAGCTTTTTTACTTTGGTCGAAATATGCAACAGACAGTGTTATTATTTCTATAAAAAAGATTAGTGATGCAAGCACCACAATCATTATTGTTTTGCTATCTTTTTTATTAGCTATGTTATTCATTATATAGATATTATTCGTTAAAACTGAAAATAAATACAGAATTTTTTTGCATATTTTTTTTAAAATTTGCAAAACTAAAATTAACAATAAAAAAGGAGGGAAAAATGGACAATAACAGTAACAAACCAGCCCCTGTTAAAAAAACTGGGGACAACAAAAAAGTCGTTGCAGTCAATGCACGAAAAAATCGAGGTGCATCTACAGTTGCAATTATAACACTATCTGTGCTTTTAGGTTTAAGTTTAATTCTTGGATTAACTGCAGCATTTTTTAGTGCAAACCAAACAGCAACTGGTAACATTACGCTTGGCGACCCAGTAAACATCAACATCACTCAAGGTGGTGCAAGCGTTGAATCGTTAACATTTAGCGGTACTGCTATGCCAGGAACAAAATACACTCAAGCGATTGGTGTTAGCGTTCCTCAAAACACTAGCAAATCTGTTTTAAGATGCAAACTAACTTTAACAAACACTGGCGAAGCTGGAACACCTATCACTGCAACAACAAGCGATAAGTGGGTTAAAGCCGATGATGATTACTATTATTACAACGGCTCTGTAAACGCTGGTGATAGTGTTGATTTCTGTACAGAAATTACTATTCCAAAAAGTTTAACAAACACTGATGCTAACAAAGTTTATACTGTAACTTTCCAAGTTGAAGCTATTCAATATGCTAATGGTGCAGCTAGTGAAGTTTGGACTACTGCCCCTGAAGAATGGACTACTACTTACGGAACAGGTGCTTAAAAAAAGTGCATTAAGCACTTTTTTTTATTATTTTTTTATTACCATTTAAAACACAATAGCATTAAAATGGGTTTTGTAAGAAATAAAAGCAAGAGTTTATATATTTTTTAGCATTTTAAATATCCAAAAATTATAAAATTTAATTTTTTATACATAATATTTATATGAAAAAAGTTTTTTTATATTTGAGTGCATTCATTCCTTTATATTGTTTAATAATAATTAAAATTTTGATTGAAATTATAAACAATAATTTAACTTTTAATGTTTTAAATTCGTTTTCACTGTGTTTGCTACTTCTTTTGATATTGCTTGGAATTTTAGGACTTATTTTGGAAAATAGAAACAATAATCAGGTTATTAAAATAAGAATAATACAAAAAAATTGCATAACTCAGCAACACTTTTTAGGCTATTTTTCACTTTTTGTTTTGTTTGCTTTAACCTTTGAACTTGAAAAAATAAGTATGTTTGTTATATTTTTGTTAATTTTGTTCTTGATAGGAATTGTATACACAAAAAACGATTTGTTTTATATAAACCCTTTCTTGAACATCCTTGGTTATAATTTTTATGATATTAAATATGTGGATATGAATGGCAAGATAAAAACTGATAAATTCTATTTTAAAGGAAAACTTGAAAATAAAGATTATATAGTTAAAATGGGAGATATAAATTTTAATTATATTTTTAGAGATAATTAAATCATTTTGATATTTTTTTGATATTTTTTTGATATTTTTAGTAAAAAAAAGCATAAATTCAAATTTTAATTTATGCTTTTAAAAACTTTTATACATTCAAAAGTCTTAAAATTCTGCCGTCTAAAATCATTAATACTAAGTCAATAATCCAAACGATTGTAAAACCAAAAATCAATCTGATTAAGCCAGCAACAAGTTTACCTTCTTTAAATCTTGTGATTGCGCCACATAGCCAAGCAGTTATAGGAATAATTGCAAGAATTATACTCAAAACTCTGCCCAAGCCAAAGTAATCTTTAGATGATCTTTTTGCCATAAAAATTTCCTCCTAAATTAATATATTCTTATTATATTACAAATATTCTAAAAAATCAATTTTTTTTACAATTTATTATTTTTTACTTATCAAAATATTAACAAAAGTCGAAATATTTTTATACAATTTTATTTCCACCCTATTTTGCCCAACTGTTTTTATAGGCTCAGGCAAAACTACTTGGCGTTTGTCAATTTTTTTACCAAAACTTTTTGTAATTTCATCGGCAATCTCTTTTGTTGTGATTGCTCCAAACAATTTTCCATTTCCCCCAACCTTAACAGAAATGTTAAAAGTTTTATCTTTCAATTCTTCCTTCATTAAAGTAAATTCTTTAACTCTTTCTTGTTCATGAAAAGCATCTGCTGATTTTTTTTGTGCATTAACATTAAGATTTACGCTGTCTGCAATTACGGCTTTTTTGTTTTTAAGCAAAAAGTTTTTCGCATAACCATCGCTGACTTTTTTAACTTCGCCTTTTTTGCCTGTGCCTTTAACATCTTCAAGTAATATAACTAACATAATTAACTCCTTTTTCATATTTTAAGAAAAATTTTAAGAGTTGTCAAATTTTTGTTTAAAATTAATTTTTTTTGAAATAATTTTTTAATAAAGGAGATTTTTTATGGATATAAAATGCAAAAAATGTGAATGTGCCCACAACAAATTTTGCTGTTGCACTGCTGGAAAAATAAAAGTTGGAAATGGTGTTGATTGTGAAACCTATGAATTTTCAGAAGCAAAGGCACAAGATTTAAAACAACAAACAGCAAAAAATATGTTTGAAATTTCAAGCGGTCTAAATTCTCATGTTTCAAACAAAGAAGCAAAAATTTATTGTGATGCCAAATGTTTGTTTAATCGTGAGGGTCTATGCTCTGCAAACGGAATAACTGTTCTTGAAAGTTCGAACGATAATAACACTCCTGTTTGTGTTACACAAATAGAAAAATAAAAAAAATTAAAAAACTACAAATATTTTATAAAAAAGTTAATATAAAAATGCTTTGGCACCTTATATTAACTTTTTTTTGTCTACAACAAAATACAGATTATTCCGCCTTTTCCTTCATTTACAATTCTAGTCAAAGTTCTGCGCATTTTCTTTTGAGCATCTTGTGGCATTAAAGTGATTTTTGAATTAACACCATCATTAATCAAACTTTGCAAACTTTTTCCAAACAAGTTAGTTTCCCAAATTCCGTTAGGATTTACATCTTGCTCTTCTTTTAAAAATTTAATTAAATCCTCACTTTGATTTTGAGTGCCAACAATAGGGCTAATTTCGGCATCAACATCAACACGCATTATGTGAAGAGATGGTGCTTTAGCTTTGATTTTAACACCATATTTTCCGCTTTGTTTTGTAAGCACAGGTTCTTCCAAAACAATATCTTCTTGCTTTGGATAAACGACTCCATAACCAGTTTCATTTACGCTTTCTAACGCTTCTTTAACTTTGTCAAATTCTGCTTTCGCATAGGTTAATTCTTTTAAATAATTAATCAATGTATAATCATCATTAATTTCTAAATTGCATTGTTTTGACAAAACTTTATAGAATAATTCAGGTTTTGGTTCTACTTTTATGTTTATAGTGCCTTCATCAAGTTTGACCTTTGCGTCAGTTAAACTTTCAAAATTTTCACTGTTTTCAAACAAAACACCATTAAGTTTAAAATCTCCAATCTTATCGTCAACATCAACAAGATTTTTGATTTCATCTATAACTTCTTTAATAAGTTCATCTTCAAAATCTAAAGCTTCCATCCATTTTGGAAGTTTAACTTCAATGCTTTCTATTGGAAATTGTTTCAAAACTTCTTCCATAATTAAACTAACATCATTTTCATCAAGATTTAAACAATCTATTGGCACAACAGGAGCATCGTATTTTTCGCTCAAACTTTGTGCTAGTTTTGTAGTTTCTTCGCTGTCTTTATTAGCACTGTTCAAAACTATGCAGAAAGGTTTGTTTGATTTTTTAAGTTCACTAACTACTTCTTCTTCAGCCTTAACATAATTTTCACGCGGTAGAGAAGAAAAACTTCCATCACAAGTAACCATAACCGCTATTGTTGAATGGTCAGTTATAACCTTTTTTGTGCCAATTTCTGCCGCTTCATTGAATGGCATTTCTTCATCACTCCAAGGGGTTTTAACCATTCTTGGAATATCTTCATCACTGTCGCCTTTAGCGCCGTCAATCATATAGCCAACACAATCTACAAGCCTTACTTTCATTTCGACATCAGAAACATTAATTTTTACTGCTTGCGATGGAATAAATTTAGGCTGAGTTGTCATTACCATTTTGCCATTTGCGCTTTGTGGCAGTTCGTCAAAATTGCGTTCCCTGTCATATTCGTTTACAATATTAGGTAAAACTAATTTATTAACAAAATTAGATATAAATGTGCTTTTGCCTGTTCTTACTGGACCAACAATTCCAAGATAAATATCGCCATTAGAGCGTTTTGCAATATCTTTATAAATATTATCGCTTATCATAATTCCTCCATTATGGTAAAATATATGATAAAAATTTTGAATATATAACATTTTTTAAAAACTTTTTATCAAATCTTTTAATTTTTGCTTGTTATTTTTTTCTTCAAAATATTACACTAACAAAAGTTTAAAAATTTACGCCAAAATATTTAGTTTTTGATTTTATGTGCTTTTTCAAATAAATATCCATAAAAAATATTGAATTTTTTAAAATAATCATCTTTTTTTAGATTAACTAGCAATAACTTTAAAATTTCAAGATTTTTAATTTTTGTGTTTTTAACCATAATTTCTGTTAACTTCGGGCAATAAAAAAATTCTGCCTCTAAGGGGAAATAAAAAAACAAGTCTACCGTTTTAACCTCTTCTTTTTCTGTTGCACTAAAGCCGATTTCGTTATGGCTGTTAATATAAAACACTAAGCTTTTAATTTCATAAGGAATCGGGTCATCCTCAATTAATCCCGACATATATGAAATAAATTCTTTATAAAAATTTTTCATTAAAACAAAAGTCCTACAAGTGAAATATCCAAAATTGTTAGCAATAGTTCGACAAACAAAAAAATCAAACTTATGTTGAAATAAGTAAATTTAAGGTTTGTAACATCACTTATTGCAATTATCTGTTTGCTTAAATCGTAATCTAAACCATCAAATTCGTAATCCGCTGGAAAATTGTAATACTTTTTTATTTCCTCCAGATATTGTTCATAACTAAAATTTATTATGTGTTTGTAGTATATAAGATTAAGCCCATCTCTTTTAATATTAATGTTGCGTTTATATCTGATTTTTCGAGATAAAAGTGCCATAAAATTGAAAAATAAACTAAGAAGAGCAAAAACTATTATCACACAAGTTAAAAACTTTATAATTATCGAATTTTTGCTTAGGTATCCACTTAAAAAAACAATCAGCACACCATTTAAGGCAATCAAAATGCTGTGTTTGCTTTCGGCAAATTTTACATTTTCGGTTAATACTGAATAAATATATTTCAAAACTTGTTTCACAAAAAAATTATTAACACAAAATTTTATTTTATTCTTTTATGCAATCTTTTATTTTAGAGGACAAATTGTTTTCAACAAACATCTGATATATTTTTTCTTCACATAATGTTTTGTTATTAAACCCATTTTTGCTCACAACATTAACAAGATTATATTTATATTTATTAAGTTTTCGCAACAAAAAATATAGGTTTGCTTCTTCACTTATTGTTAAAACATTTGTTTCTAATCCTGAATATAACTTTTTTGATTTGTTGGTTAAATTAAAATTTGTTACATAATAACTAGAATTATCTTCAAAAAATAGTCCTGCAATCAAAAATATTGAAGTTAAACCTAGAGTAAAATTGATTTTGAAAAAACTTGAAACAACAAACAAAACAAACAAAAAAGAAGAAAAAATAATTCCCACAACCTTAACAATCTTATAACTTGTTTTTGCAGAATGTTTTGTTTTTATCATGGCATTTAAAACTCTTCCGCCGTCAAGAGGAAAAACTGGAAAAAGATTAAAAAAGAAAGTTATTAAATTTGCAAAATAAAAATCTTCCAAAAAAAAGTAAGATTGAGGGATTGTCCAAAAAAGTGCCGTTGACACAACTACCAAAATTAAGTTTACGACTGGGCCTGAAATTGCAACTAATATTTCGTGCTTAGGTTTGTAAAAAACATTTTCCTTTAATGATAAACTTGCCCCAAAAGGCAAAAAAGTGATTTTGTTAAGTTTATAGCCCAAACAATTTGCCATAAAAGCATGGCCAAGTTCATGCAAAAAAACGCACAAAATATAACTAAACAAACTTAAAAAATTGTTTGAAAACAACAAAATAATTAGAAACACCCAAAAAAGCGGATGAAATTTTATTTTTAATTTTGCCATTTTATTTCACCGCTAACAAGTTCAAAATTATCCAAAATTTTACCATTTTTCATAATTTTAAAAACAACTTCTTGATTTTGTTCGCTTGACCCTATAACATGGATATTTTTTACTAAAAAATTCGTTCCAACACCAACAATCTTTAAGTTTTCATATCTTGTTATAATATTTCCAGAGTGTCTTATCTCAACATATTTTAGTCCATTATCAAGGTATCCTACTGATTTGATAATCCCTTCGCCTGCCGACTTTACAACAAGATTTGTTGTGATTTTAAACTTAAACACACCGTTTTCTAGTTGATATTCTTCATTTGATGGCAAAAAAAGAACAGGAAGTTTATTTCCCAAAATTTTATATTCCATAGAATTTGAGACAAAATAAATATTACTATCATTTTCGTTATATTCAAACTCACTAGATTTTTTGTTAAAACCATTAAAAATTTTGTTGCTTAAACTGTCAACAACATTTTTGTATTCCAATATATTAAAATACAACAAAAAATGCGAAAATATAACCAGCAAACACAACAAAACAACTATAATTTTTGATTTTTTTACCGTTACAAAAATATTTTTCATTTGTATATTATATTATCAAATAGCATTATATATGTTTAAAATGTTTTGAAAACTTTAATAGATTTTAGTTTTGCTTTAAACGAAATTTGATAATTTAGATCATCCAAAATTTCAATGTCAAAATCAAGACCTTCGGCTTCAATTTCTCCATAATTTTTTAACACACTAAAAATATCGCTTTTAATAACATTTCGGATTTTTTCGGGATTGAAATGTTTCTCAAGTATTAATGCTTTACTTAACCTTTCTTCGGCTTCATTCATCATAGTTTTCTCCTTAAACTTCGCTTAATATTTCCAAACAAACCTCTATACTTTGCCATGTAGTCGTAAATATAATTTGTTCCATTATGCAAATTAAGCCCTAAAACATCTATGCTAGACAAATGTTTAAAATCATTTTTTAAGTTTGTTCCTGCAAGTTTTATTCCAAGTTTGTCATCTTCATCAACCACACCCAAAAGTTCGGTTTTTAACAAGTTCGAAATTCTGCCCGCTTCAACCATTTCGCCGTTTAACACCAAATCGCCTCTAATTCGGTTCACAACAAGTTTTGTGCTTACAAGATTATAACTTTTAAGCACACTCAAAACTTTATCTGCATCTCGAATTGCCGAAATGTGTGGCGTTGTAACAACTAATGCTTCATCGGCACAAAACACAGCACGATGAAAGCCAATATCAATTCCTGCAGGGCAATCAATCAAAACATAGTCAAAAGTAAAACCTAAACTGTCTATAATAAGTTTTAATGAGTGAGCATTAACATTGTTTGAAGCAAACAAATGACTGCTTGGAAGAACATATAAATTTGGATATCTCATGTCTTGCACCAATGCTTGCCTAACCCTACATTTGTTTTCCAAACAATCTATAATATCAAAAACGATTTTGTTTTCTATTCCCATCACAACATCAAGGTTGTTTAAACCAATATCCAAGTCAATCATAACCACTCTTTGACCCATTTTTGCAAGTTTTACCCCCAGATTTGCACAAATTGTGGTTTTGCCAACACCACCTTTTCCACTTGTGAATACTATTTTTCTTGCCATAAAACACCTCTATTTTTTATTATAAAAAAACAAAAAATTAAGTAAAGAATTTTAAAAAAGTTTTATAGCCATTCGACAAAAGAAAACATAACTTGTTATAATTTTTTAATTTTGATAACTTAATTATAAAAAAAGAAAGAATATATCTTTCTTTTGCAATTATTAAATCATTTTGAAACACGCAAACTTAGTTTTTCCAATTTGAATTAACAAATTGAGTTAGTGCCATAACGAAAGCCGAAAAATTAAGATCTATTCTTGTTACAACCCCATGCGTTAAAAGCCCAACTCCGCCCGTTGAATTATGCAAATCTGTTTTGTCAAAAAGTTTATCCATAACTTTTCCTAAATCTGTGCTTAAAATTTCATTAACATATTTTTCAGGAACAGGAAAACTTGCACTTGTTCCAACACTCTCATAGCCAAAATTGTTTTTAATTACGGCAATATTTGTTATCATCCACTTATTAAACTTATTTGTTATGCCAGATTCAACCGAAATATAAAAATCGGCTTCTATGTTATTATTCTTTGCATAATCTATAAGATTATTGACTCTAT
Source organism: uncultured Clostridia bacterium (assembly GCA_934747965.1). Lineage (GTDB taxonomy): Bacteria > Bacillota > Clostridia > Christensenellales > UBA1242 > UBA7868. The sequence goes on along the minus strand of CAKVHI010000005.1, from coordinate 36,091 downwards.
TTTTCGCCCCCAAATAAATTTCATCATTCAATGGTTGTTCACTCACATTAGAATCAACCTTAACACCTTCAATTTCAACATTTTCAAAAAATTTTTCAAACGCTTGTTTTGCACCCTCAATCTTGCCGGGATTTTTTGTTCCAATTAATACTTTCATTTTTTATACTCCTTAAATTATTTTTTAGCTGTAATATAAAAAACCTCCTTTAAAATGCAAATTAACACAGCCAAATTAACTTTGCTTTGTTTCTTTGCCATTCTAAAGAAGAAATCTCCAGTCAAAACATATCGGAATGGTCGAAATGATATGTTGTATGTTAGTATTATACATCAAGTAGAATTGTTTGTCAAGAGTTAATTTTAACATTTTATGTTTTATTAATAACGTCCGCTTAATGTTTTATATTCATCAAAATATATAATTTTTAAATTATAAACCAATTTAATGTTGATGTTACAATTTTTTACAACAGTAGTTGCATAAAATATTTTAACTTTGTTTTTTGTGATTTTGTTGATCGTGAAACAATAAAAATTTATAAATAAAAAAGAAATTACATAATATTTAATAAATTAATAAAACTAATAAAAATTATATAGTAACCAAGTTGTGATAGCATTTAATAAAAAATAACATTAAAAAAAGCAAGGAAAACCTTGCAAAAGTTAGTTATTCTGTAAGCCGAGTTCTGTATTGGACAAACATCTATCTAGACTTAATGTTACCATTAAGTTCAAGCGGTGTATAGACTATGGAGCGAACAACCCACAAAAGTCATTACCTTGCATCAGGTGGGGTTTACACAACGGCTAGATCACCCTAACCTTAGTGAGCTCTTACCTCACTTTTTCACCCTTACCACAAAGTGGCGGTTATTTTCTGTTGCACTTTCCTTAAGGTCACCCTCACTGGGATTTCTCCAGCACCCTGTTCTGCGATGCTCGGACTTTCCTCGTGATAAAATCACGCGTTTGTCTGGATAACTAACAACATTATTATAACCTAAAATTTTTATTTTGTCTATAATTTTAAAAAATTTAAGGTTGACAATTTTTTACATTAAAAAAACTGCTTAGTTTTAGCAGTTTTTTTAATCTTTTTTATGTTTTTAATATTTTAAATTATTCTATAGCCTGATTGCTCTGTCTTGTAAGTTCTGCAGTTGTAATTGGTTCGTTTTCTATAATTTTTAGTTGTGAAATTGAAATTTCATAAGCCGTTCTTTGTTCAGTTTGGGTTTCACTTAATTTTTTTTGATAAATTCTTGATTGTATTCTTCCTTCAATTTCAAGTTTTGTTCCTACAGGCAAATCTTTAACAAACCGAGCATTTCTTCCCCAGGCAATGGCAGGAATATAATCGCTTTTGTTATAAGCCCTGTTTACTGCAAGCAAAATATCTGTAATTTCTCTTTTAAAAGGTGTTGTTCTGAAAATTGGTTCTTTGCATAAAAACCCCTTTAATGTTATTAAGTTTGGATTTTTATTTGTGTCTACGTCGCACACTTCCCTAACAAAAACTGTTAGCATAAGTTTGCTTTTTCCGTCAACAACCTTGTTGTAACTTCTAAATTGTCCTGTTAAAGCCACAACTGAATTTAAAGAAAAATCTTTGTTTAATAATAATTTTTCGGATATAGTTATTGGAATTATATCACTTGAATCGCTAAGTCTTGGAACATCCAAATTAAATTCATAAAACTTTTCGTCGATAACCGTGTGGCTATAAACAGGGCTTGATGCGATTTTGCCCCAAAGTTGCACCTCGTTATTTTGCAATAATTCGTAATTCATATAAAATTCTCCTTAAGTTTTTCTTTATGCATTTTTTAGTTGTGTGCCTTGATTATTTATTGTGTAGTTATCCTTATAGATTATGTCGCCGATGCATTTAACTTTATATCCTCGTTTGTTTAGTCTATCCAAAACTATTGGAAGAGCATCAAGGATATGGTCAGAATTGTTATGACAAAGTATGATTGAGCCATTAAACACTTTGTTTAAAATTCGAGTTGTGATGTCTACCGCACTAATTCCTTTCCAGTCTAAACTGTCAACATCCCACTGAATTGTTTTAAGATTTAGGCTTTCAGCAACATCAATTAAATTGTTATTATAACTTCCATACGGAGGTCTAAACAATTCAACTTTGGCTTGAGTTGTGTTTTCAATTATTTTTATGCTTGTTTCAAGTTCTAACTTCATTTGATCACTGTCAAGTTTAACCATGTCTGGATGTGTGTTAGAATGTGTGCCTATTTCAAAGCCATTTTCAGAAATTTTTTTTGCAATTTCTGGATAATTTTCAACCCAAAAACCAACTAAGAAAAATGTTGCGTTTGCATCATATTCTTTCAAAATTTCCATAATTTTTTCTGTTTTGTCAGCACCCCAAGCTGCATCAAAACTGATTGCAACAACTTTTTCATCTGTCTTTACATTGTAAATAGGCACTTTTCTGAAACTATTTCCAAAATAGACAGACGCCGCAGTATTTCCGTTTATGCTTACTGACAGCATAACAATAGTGAGCATTACAGCCACAAACATTATAAGAGATTTCATTTTTACAACTACAAAATGCATATATCCCACCTTTAATTTTATATTATTTTATTTTAATTTTCACAAAAGAAATTTGTTTTAATTTTACTTTTTTTGTCAAAAATCAAATTCTAAAATATTTATATTTGCATTTTTTTTGTTTTATAACTAAATTCTAAAGAAACAAAAACCTTACACATTAGTTTTTAGTGTAAGGCTTAAGTTTAAATAAGTTTTTTTTAAGATATTCCAAGGGCAAATTTATTCTTTCTTGTTATCATCTGTATCGCTTTCGTCTTCTTCATCATACTCTTCTTCAACAGGTTTTTTGTTAAATCTGTCATAATTAAAGATTCGTTTTCCCGCTTCAAATTTGCTTTCATTATCGTTTATAATATAAACGCGTTTATTAATTTCTTTAATAAAATGATGAAAAATCTCTAAATTTGTTTGGTCGGGATAGTTTGCTAAAACAAATTTAACAGTGCTATCTTCGCCTTTTAAAAATTTTGATTGATAATTTAATCTGTCAAAATTAACAAAAATAATTGTTTCACGGTTATTTTTCATTTCAATCTTTGTGCGGTCAGTGTAAATCACCAAAAAGACTTTTAGATCTCGCATTTTTCTTACCAAATCTATATCTAAATAACTTGCATACACATCGTTTATTTTGTTAGACAAAAAAAGTTGTGCTTCTCGATATGATGGCAAATCGGCATCTAGGGGCATATCCAAATAAGCTTCACGCACTTTTTCTTGCTGAAGAGCATTTGAGCTTATATATTTAATCGACAAAATTTGCTTGTCATCAAGTTTTCTAACCCTGACTGTTGCTCGGTTTTGTTCTAAGAATTTATCGGGAGTGTCATAAAAATAGTCACAATAATACTCTTGAGTTTCATTCGACAACACAAAGTTTGGCATATGCGTTAATATGTCATAAATCTTTGAGTATTGATTTTCTTCACTCAAATAAAACTTTTCTTCTTCTTGACCTTGAATATTTCTCATAGTAATATTTTATCTTATATTAAAATTTTTTACAAATATTTTTGTATAAAATCTTTTCTTTTGCCAAAAATTTAACATCAAGGGGGAAAATATGAGCATAAAATTTGAAAAAAGTGAAACATACAAAAATTTAGCACGAGGTTTTGCTGGCGAATGTCAAGCAGGTGCAAGGTATCAATTTTTGAGCAAACAATGTTTGAATGAAGGTTATAACTTTTTGTCTAACACCGTAAAAACGTTGGCAAAAAATGAAATGGCACACGCAAAAACATTTTTTGACCAAATAGTTAACAATTCTAGCAAGGTTGTTACAAACATAGACATAAACGCAGGCTATCCTTTTAAGTTTGGAACACTAATTGAACACTTTAAATATACTATGGAAGATGAAAAACTAGAAGCAGATAAAATTTATCCAAGTTTTGCCGATGTGGCAAGAAAAGAGGGCTTTGAGGATGTTGCTGAAATTTTTGATAGAGTGGCAAGCGTTGAAAACTGTCATTACATGCTTGTAAAACAAATTTATGAAGGATTAAACAACAAAACTTTGTATGAATCAAAAACACCGATAAAGTGGAAGTGTTCTAATTGTGGAAATGAGCACACACAAAATAAGGCTTGGAAAGTTTGCGATTTATGCAGTATGCCTCAAGGATATGTTGAAGTTCCTTTTGAAACGGGAAAAACTTTAAAAGATTGTGTTGTTAGTGATATGGACACAAAAAATTTGAAAACAAAAAATTGTGAGTGTACTTCTTGCAAAGATTTAAAAGCAAAAAAGTAGAAAAATAGGAAACATTATTTCGGTAGTGTTTCTTTTTTTAAATGCAAAATGAATATAAAACATTATTAAAATGTTAATTTTAGATTACATATTAAAAAATTTGATTAAAAAGACAAAAAATATTTTTTTGGCACAAAAAACTTGTTTTATTTTAGTTTTGCTTGTAATATATTATATGTATGAAAATATTAAAGAAAATGGCTGTTTGCGTGGTATGCTTAGTAACCATTCTAGCATTGACTGGTTGTGCTAAAGTTCAATATCAACGAGTTATTTACAATGACGGAACAATAATAGATGCCTTAGCGGTTAAACTTGATGAAGATAAAATAGTTAATGCTGGGTTTAAAATAGCTCAAGTAAAAAAAGATATAAAATCAAAGATGAATGTTTATATTAATGCTATTTTTAAAGCCTTTGATGACAGAAATGACAATCTTTTGGAAATTCAAAAAATTGCAGTTAAAAACAATGTTATTGGAAGTGTTGATGAAAAAGACAATTATATCATTGCAAGTTTAACTTTCAAAAACTACAGTGCTTTTAAATATTTTTACGGCTTGCACTTAGAAGAAGACAGTGAAAGCAACAACAATTCTGACACAGAAAAAGAATTTTTGTTTAACAAAAACACAACAAAAGGCAAAACTATTTTTTCAACCGAAGATGCTAAATATTTAACTAACAGTTTTATTGAATACTTTAGAAACAATTTTTCTGAAGATGATGCTGAATTATCGTATGTTTTTGCAACTCCAGAAAGCAAATTGCATTCAAACGCAACTTATCATTATGAAATAGATGGAATACACTATCATGAATGGGATATTTTGGATGCTGATCAAGAAATTAGCACCTACACAATTCAATTTAAGCCCGTAAATTGGTATGTTATTGCACTAATATCAACTGTCGTTTTAGTAATAATTTTGTTTATAATCGCATTAATTAAAAACAAAAAGCAAAAAGGTAAGCCAATTTTGGCACACAAGGTTGAAACCCCCGATAAAACTGAAATATAGATTTTGATATTTATTGTATTATCAAAATCTAGGAGATAACAATGTTTTAGGTTTTCATTTTTGCAAAGATATCGGAGCGTTAAAGGGCTTACAATTAGCATTTAAACATCAAGCAAAATTATTTTCACACATTTTAAATTTAAAAATGATTTAGAAAGCATAGATATTAAAATTATTAACAAAAGTTTTTAACCACATTTAAAACAAAAAAACGCAGGCAAACAGCCTGCGTTTTTTGTTAAACATTATTTATTTTCATTTTTTTGTTCAGTTTTGTCATTTGTTTGTTCTGTTCCTATTTTTGAAATAGCCAAAGCATATATAGGAATAAATATAAAGAAACTAATAATTTGAGGAAGTAGAACTGCCGTTAAACTTATGTTAAAATACATCAAACTGCTTCCCAAAACAAGTTCATAAATAAAATAATAAATGCTTAATGTTTTTATTGATAAGCCAGAAACAACATCAGGATTTTTACGAAATGCTGAAATAATATAACTTAAAAGCACAATTAAAAGAGAAAGTGTTATAAACACATAACCGCACCAAAAGTTATTTGTAAGGTTTTTGCACAAGCAAAACACCAATGCATTAAATATGCCTAAAGTTGACAAAATAGAAATTACAGGTAATGTTAATTTTTTCATAATTATTCTCCTTCTTTATCATTATTATCTAAATTCAAATCCTCTTGATTTGTTAAAGTATCATTTTCACTGTCTGCTACGCTTTTATCTTCTGTGTTAGAATTTTCTTGCAAATTTTGAGAGCTTTCATTTTCATCCAAAGTTTCTTCATCTTCTTCTCGCTGTGCTGTTGTGATAGACACAATCTTTTCATGTTCAGCAAGTTTCATAACTTTAACACCTTGTGTTGTTCTTCCGATTTTAGAAATTTTGTCTGCGTGAATTTTTATTAATGTTCCGTGGTCTGTAACAAGAATTATATCTTCATCGTCTTTAACTTGTTTTAGGTTAACTAGGTTGCCTGTTTTTTCATTAAATATTCCAGCGAAAACACCTTTTCCGTTTCTTCCTTGAGTTCTATAATCTTCGGGATCACTACGTTTTCCGTATCCTAAACTTGAAATAGTTAAAATATCGTATCCTTCTTTTAAAACAATCATATCAACAATATAATCATCTTTTGCAATGTTCATACATTTAACGCCTTGTGCCGTTCTTCCCATTTCTCGAACATCATTTTCATTAAATCTTATACATTTTCCATGATTTGATGCACACAAAACATCACTATTGCCTTCGCTATATTGAACATTAATTAATTCATCATTATCATTTAATTTTATTGCAATTTTACCAACCTTTCGGATGCTTGCAAATTCACTGACATTTGTTCGTTTGATTAGTCCATTTTTTGTTGCCATAATCAAAGTTCCAACTTCTTTGTTCTCTTTAACAGGAATTGTTGCTGTAACTCTTTCGCCTGCCGATAATTGCAATAAGTTAATCATTGCTCTTCCTTTTGCACTTTTGCCTGCTTCAGGAATTTCATACGCTTTGATTCTGTAAACTCTTCCAAGATTTGTAAAGAACATAACATCATCATGAGTTGATGAAATAAAAATGTTTTCTACATAATCTTCTTCTTTTGTTTTATGGCTTGAAACTCCTCTTCCACCACGATTTTGACTGCGATATTCATTTACAGGGATACGCTTAATATATCCTTGATGAGTTAAAGAAATAACAACATCTTCTTTTTCAATCAAATCTGCAATGTCTATATCTGAATAATCAAGAGTAATTTCAGTTTTTCTCTCATTTCCATATTTTTCTTTAATTTCTGTAAGTTCGGTTTTTATTATGTCAAGAACACGACTTTCATGTGATAGAATGTCTATGAAATCAGCGATAGCCACTTTTAAGTTTTCAAGTTCTTCCTTAATTTTTTGCACTTCCAACCCCGTCAATCTTTGAAGTCGCATATCCAAAATTGCTTGTGCTTGAATTTCAGTTAAACCAAAAGTTTCTTGAAGTTTTATGCTTGCTTCAACCTTATCACCAGATGCTTTGATTAGTGCAATAACTTCATCAATGCTTGCCAAGGCTATAACCAAACCTTCCAAAATATGTGCTCTTTCTTCGGCACGCTGTTTGTCGTATTTTGTTCTTCTTACAATAATTTCTTTTTGATGAGCAAGATAACACTCCAAAATTTCTTTAAGATTGCAAATTTTTGGAGCACCATTGACAATAGCCAAAAAGATAATTCCGTTTGAAACTTGAAGTTGTGTGTGTTTGAACAAATAATTTAGAATAACTTGAGGGTTATAATCTTTTTTGATATCAATTACAATTCTCATTCCGTTACGATCGCTTTCATCATTAAGGTTAGAAATACCTTCAATTTTCTTATCATTAACAAGACCTGCAATAGTTTCTATTAATCTTGCCTTGTTAACTTGATAAGGAAGTTCTGTTACGATAATACGACTTTTGCCGTTAGTATATTCTTCAATTTCTGTTCGACTTCTTAAAATTATTCCGCCTCTACCTGTTTTGTAGGCGTGCCTTAAAGCCGTTGTGCCCATAATTAGTGCCTTTGTTGGATAGTCTGGGGCTGGAATATATGTCATCAAATCATCTATTGTTATTTCAGGATCATCAATCAGTGCAATAACGCCGTTTATAACTTCATTAAGGTTATGTGGCGGAATATTTGTTGCCATACCAACGGCAATACCATCACTTCCATTAACCAAAATGTTTGGAAATCTGCTTGGAAGGACAACGGGTTCACGCTCTGATGCGTCAAAGTTGTCTTTAAAATCTACGGTATCTTTTTCGATATCTCTTAGCATTTCATAAGCAACTTTGCTTAATTTCGCTTCAGTATAACGATAAGCAGCCGCAGAATCGCCGTCTACCGAGCCAAAGTTACCTTGACCAAAAACTAGGGGTTCATTTATAGTAAAATCTTGTGCAAGACGCACCAAAGCATCGTAAACCGAGCTATCACCATGAGGGTGATACTTACCCAAAACTTCGCCGACAATCTTTGCACATTTTCTTGTTGGTTTATCACTTGTTAAACCCATTTCACCCATTGCGTAAACAATTCGTCTTTGAACAGGTTTTAAACCATCTCGAACATCTGGAATAGCACGAGAAATGTTAACTGCTTTTGCATATTGCATAAAAGAAACTTTTAAGGTGTCTTTTATTTCTATATTTTCTATTTTTGTGTTATCTTCAATTTTTAGTAATTCTTCACTATAATCTATCTTCTTCATTACTTACTCCTAAATATCCAAATCGCTATCGCTAACTAGATTATTATTTTCTTCAATAAATGCTCTTCTAAGTTCAGGTTCTTCCCCCATCAAAGTTGTAAATATTCTGTCTGCTTCAACAGCATCTTGCATTTCAACCTTTTGAAGTGTTCTGTGCTGTGGACTCATGGTTGTTTCCCAAAGTTGTTCTGCACTCATTTCTCCTAAACCTTTATATCGTTGTTGTTGAAAACTTCGATTATCCATTTGCTTTGTAAATTCATTCAATTCTTCATCAGTATAAAAATAATAATCTTTTTTGTTTTTTGTAACTTTATATAGTGGTGGTTTTGCAATATAAACATGCCCGTTTTCAATTAAAGGTCGCATAAACCTAAAAAAGAATGTCAAAAGCAAAATTCTGATATGTGCACCATCAACATCGGCATCTGTCATGCAAATAATTTTGTTATATCTTAATTTTGTTTCATCATAATTTTCATGAATACCGGCACCGAACGCTGTTATCATAGATTTAATTTCTTCATTTGATAAAATTCTTCCGAGTCTTGCCTTTTCAACATTCAAAATTTTACCTCTAAGTGGCAATATCGCTTGAAATCTTCTATCCCTTCCGCTTTTTGCACTTCCACCAGCCGAATCACCTTCAACCAAATAGATTTCGCAAAATTTAGGGTCTTTTTCACTGCAGTCTGCAAGTTTTCCAGGAAGAGTTGTGTTTTCTAATGCACCTTTTCGTCTTGTTTCTTCTCTTGCCCTTCTTGCTGCATCACGCGCCTTTTGACTTGTAACACACCTTAAAACCAATTCTTTTGCCACTGCGGGGTTTTCTTCCAAAAAGTCGCCAAAACCTTGTTGCATTGCATTTTCAACAATCGTACGCATTTCACTGTTGCCAAGTTTTGTTTTTGTTTGGCCTTCAAATTGAGGGTCTGTAAGTTTAACACTGATAATCGCCGTCAAGCCTTCACGCACATCATCGCCCGACAACTTGTCATCGCCTTTCAAAATTCCAGATTTCTTTCCGTAATCATTTATAAGCTTTGTTAAACTATTTTTAAAGCCAACAAGATGTGTGCCACCTTCTTCGGTGTTTATGTTGTTCGCGTAAGCATAAATTGTTTCTGTATATGTGTCGTTATATTGCATTGCAATTTCAACTTGATTTTTTTCAGTTGTTTTGTTTATATAAATTGGGCTAGCAAACAAACAAGTTTTGTTTTTGTTAAGATAATCAACAAACTCTATAATTCCGCCATTAAACTGGAAAGTGTCTTTTTTTACGGGCTCGACCCTTTGGTCTTCAATCGACAAAATTAAACCCTTGTTTAAAAAGGCAATTTCACGAAATCTTGAACGCATAGTTTCATAATTAAAGTTAGTTGTTTCAAAAATTTCACTATCAGGAAGAAATGTTATTGTTGTGCCTGTGTAGTTAACATCATCAATAATTTTAAGTGGGGCTTGAGGAATGCCTCGCTTATATTCTTGATAATAATGATGCCCATTTTGATAAACATCAACTTGAAGATAAGAGCTTAAAGCATTAACGCAACTCAAGCCAACGCCATGCAAACCGCCCGAAATTTTGTAGCCTTCGCCACCAAACTTTCCGCCCGCATGAAGTTTTGTTAAAACAACTTCAACTGCACTTTTATGTTCTGTTCTGTGCATCCCAGTTGGAATACCCCTTCCATTATCTGTAACTTTACACATTCCGTCAGGCAAAAAAGTTACGCTAATTTTATCACAAAACCCCGCAAGTGCCTCATCAATAGAGTTGTCAACAACTTCGGTTATTAAATGATGAAGCCCTCTCTCATCAGTAGAGCCTATATACATACCTGGTCTTTTTCTTACTGGGTCAAGACCTTCCAAAACTTGAATGTCTTGTTCATTATAATGTTTGCTTTTAATCAATTCGTTTTGCTCGTCCATAATATCTCCTTATATATATAATATTATATATATCATATATATATTTGTCAATTAAAAAGACCAAATTTAAAGTTTATTTATTTTATAAGTAAATTTCTGTAAATTTTAAAAAACTATTAAATAATGGCAAAATAATGCTTTAAATTAAAAATTTTAAGATATTTTAAACTTTTTTAATTTAAAATAAAAATTTCTTAGTTGCAACTTGATTTTTTTTGCTAATTGTGATAGATTATTTTTTATATTCGAGGTGCAGTTATGTATAATAAAAAATGTTTAAGCACTTTTATGTTTTGTTTAGCATTAATAAGTTTAATAACTTTAATATTGCCATTTGTTAATGTCAATTTTTTTGGCGAAACCACAATTTTATTAAAAATTTTATACTTTATTTCTATTGTCATTTTTTCGGTATGTGTGGTTTTGATTTCAGCAATCGGAATTTTCAATTTGTTTAAAAACGAATTTACACTTGTTTCTATTCAAGAATTTTTAGGTTTCATTGCCTTTTTTATGCTTTTGATTCCTGCAATAGTCTTTCTTCCAACAAACGCCAATTTAACAGTTGGCTATAGCATATTGTTGCTTGAAAGTTTTGTTTTGGCTTGTTTTAATGCACTTTTAAAATTGATAAGAAAATTGCCAAGAACGGTAAATACTATGGTTGAAAACATTAAAGCAAAAAAAGCACAAAAACAAAAAATTGAGGAAGAAAAACATAAACTTGAAGAAGAAAGCAAAGAAATTGTTTCTCAACAAAGTTTGGAAGATAGTAATAACAGTAATGATTTTGATGAAGTTAAAATAATTCCACCAAATGAAAATGATTTGATTTAATTTGTTCACTTTGTTTTGTGAAAAAATAATAATTAAAAAAGAGCATTAATCAATATGCTCTTTTTTAAAATAAATATTAACCTTGAAATTCGCCCCAACGGAAATTTCTATCCCGCCTATCTCGCGCAACAAGTTTTGCAATCAAATCATAAACTTTATATGGCTGTTTAACTCTTAAAATTTTAAACACAGGTGCTGTTTTATCACTGCTTTTTACTGTGATTGTGCCAACCCCAAACATTTTGTCGCCCAAGGTTTGATTGATTGAAAAATCTTCAACTTTATATAGTTGCACTTCTTCAAAATGTGAACTTAAAAACCCTGTTTCACAAAAAAGTTTAAGCCATTCACCTTCCTTTTCCAATATATAATATTGAGTGAAAGAAAGTGGCATTCCAAAATTTCTTTTTCTATCTTTCCAATGAACAATAACATCATCGCCAAATTTTTTATTTACTGTTGACATATTCACCTCTTTATTTAGTATATCATATTTAAAAATTTTTGTAAATATTTTGATGTAAAAAAAATATTTATTGAATGTTGATTTTTTACAATTTTTTTGATATAATAATTTCCCTATGAAAGCAGTAAGTTTAGCAAGTGGCAGTAAAGGAAATAGTTACTTAATTTCAACTGATAAAACAAAAATTTTAGTAGACCTTGGAATTTGCGAAAAAGAATTGTTGGCGAAACTAGAATTGTTGAAAATTAACCCAAACGATATTGATGCCATATTTATAACACATGAACATGATGACCATATTAAGGGATTAGTTAATTTTTTGAAACATTATAATCCTAAAATTTTTATACACGATGATTGCATCAACCCTGCAAATCAAAAATTAAAAAACTCACTTAAAAATGTAACAACTTTTAAGGACAACGAAAATATATCAATTAATGATTTACTAGTAGAAAACTTTAAGCAAAGCCACGACAGCAAGCACTGCAACGGCTTTTCGATTAAAAGTTTAGATGCAAAAGTTTCAATCTCTACTGATTTGGGCAAAACAGATTCAAACATAATAAATCATCTTGACTATAGCAATCTCGTTTATCTTGAATCGAACCACGATGTTGACTTGCTTTTAGACAATCAAAATTATCCCGTTTTTTTGAAACGAAGAATTTTGGGCGATAAGGGACATCTGAGCAACAAAACTTGCGAAGAAATTATTGAAAACTTAACTTATAACAAGGTTAGTCAGGTTGTGTTATCGCATTTAAGCGAAGAAAACAATTCTCCAAGCCTTGCATATAATTATATTAAAAAAGAATTAAACAAAAAAGATATTGTTGAAGGTAAAGACATTTTTATTGATGTGGCAAGTCAATACAAAATAGGAACAATTTTTAACATTTCAAAAAAATAATAACAAAAGGACAAAACTATGAAAACAATAAACCTAATAATAGACACCGACCCCGGAGTTGATGATGCAACCGCTATAATCCTTGCTATGTTTAACAAAAATTTAGACATAAAATTAATAACAACCACAGCAGGCAATGTAGGACTTGAAAAAACCACAAGAAATGCGTTGTTTTTGGTTGAAAAATTCGGAAAAGATATTCAAGTTTGCAAAGGAAGTTTAAAACCAATTCTCAGAGAAAACAAAAATGCAATCTCTGTTCATGGCGAAGAAGGACTGGGTGGTTTTATTCCAACAAAAACAAATCTTAAACCTTGCTCTGAAGATGTTGTTGAAACTATGTTTGAAACAATAAAACAAAATGCTGGCAACATAACAATTCTTGAACTTGCCCCACAAACAAATTTAGGTTTGCTTTTTGAAAAACACCCCGAAGTGCAAGATATGATTAATGAAATTATTTTTGAGGGTGGCTCTCCTTACGGAAGACCTAACACAAAACCTCATGTTTCATTCAACATCTCATGCGACCCTGAGGCAGCCGATATCGTTATGAAATCAAAAGTTAAAAAAACAATTATGCCTAGCGAAATAGGAAGATATAACGCATATTTTTCTTCCGACCAAATTAAAGAAATAAAAAATACCAACAAAACAGGCAAGTTTTTGGCAAAAATGTTTGAGGGCTATAAAAGCGATGTAATTTTAAATGCTACAGAAACAAACGATTTGAGTGCAGTTATTTATCTTCTTTATCCAGAAATATTTAAAACCTCAAAATGCGATATTGAAGTTGACTTAAATGACAACCCCGGAAAAACCACAATAACCGAAAACCCAAATGGAAACATTACTTTCGTTGAACAAACAGATAGAGATTTGTTTTTTAAGAAATTTATTGAAAATTTAAAAAACATTAAAGATAGTGATATTGTGAATATTTAAGGATAAAAAAACATATTGAATTTACATTTTCAATATGTTTTTTATTTTACAAAAATAAAAAATTTTTATAATAGTATTTTATTTTTGTAAAAAATGAATAAAGATTTTTTGTGAAATTTTATACATTTTTATAAAAGCGTTTATTTTAAAGGCTTTTTTTGCAAATCACATAAGTTATCCACATTTACACACTTAATAATTATTAATTTCAATGAATATTTATAAAATTAACGGAAATTTATGTGATTTTATGCATTTTTGTTAATTTATATACATGAATTATCCACTTATCCACATTTGTTTTGACTTAAAATTATATTTATGCATTAGTTTGCATACACACTAAATTAAATTATTGTTCAAAACCTGCGCAGTATGAATTAAATTGATTAAATGATTCAACTTCAATTTGAGGCGGTATAATTTGAGTTTCACTATTTACCTCTTCATCCTTAGGTGGTTCTTTAACTCCTTCTATAACAATTCCTTGTTTAGGTTCATAAATTTCATGTCTTACCATTTCTTTGCTAACAAATTCACCATTAATATATTTCTCTAGGTATCCTTTTGCTTCGTAACCTTCTTTTGGATAACTCAATCTGTAATATTCACCTTTATATGTTACCTTTCCTGCGTATTCGCCTTTCGTGTCTTGAATAACTTTGTCGCCATTATGAGGAATTGTTCTAACATATTCAACGCTTCTTTTAAAAGAAATTCCTTCTTCTAAGGGTTTTCCATAAACTTTTGCGTATGCCCTATCCCCTTCAACATAGGCTTGAATGTATATAGGAGAATCACTTATGTTTTTAAACCTTAAATCGCTTGTGCCTTCATTAACCATAGCATCCAAACTTAGTTCAACATAACCAACAGGCAATGTGTGTTTATGCACTTCATCAATTTCTGTTCCACTTAAAAGTAGTGCATTATATAGGGTTGTTGATGCTTGACAAATTCCGCCACCAACACCTTCAACATATTGACCATTAACAATCACTATTGCACTTTCATAGCCAGTTTGCTCGGTCTGCGGACCGGTAACAGCATTAAAACTTACCTGTTCATTTGGTTCTATAATCTTTCCATTAAACTTGCTTAACGCAAGTGAAACATTATGCTTTCTTCCACCCTTGCTTGTTGATAGGTCTGTAGAAAATTCTCCAAGCAAACTTAATTTATCATTATAGTAATCTTCACAAATTTCAGGTTCTACTTCTGTTGTTTTAATTTCAACAATAATATCGTTTGTTTGGCTAAATTGATTTTCTATGTCTTGATAAAGTTTTTCTTCATCAATTTTTAAACCTTTATGACATTTTGTTATGTTAAAAATTTGTTTTGTGTTTGGCATAAATTCCACTTCACTATTAATAGGTTGCTGTTCAATTTCCGATTTAATTTCTTCAACCTTATCCTTAAAATCAACAAAAATATGATTAAAAGCAATATCATAATTATAACCTTGACTTGAAATTAATTTTATATTATTTTTTGCATCATTTTGAAGTTGAGTATATTTGTACGCCTGTTCAACAACTGTGTGAATATTATTTGAAACCTTTAAATCTTCCGAATTATACTTCCATTGTTTGTCTTTATATTTTAGTGTTATAACCAAATTTTTAATTCTGTCGTTTAAAGAAGAGTTTATTTTATTTTCAGCCTGCAAACGCGTTAGTCCTTTAACATTGACTCCTCCAATGACAACATTATTTTTAAATGATTGGTTATTATCTTTGTTGCTTTGCAAAGTTTGTGCAAACAAAACAATTAACAAAACAACCAAAATTATAGATGTAATAGTAACTAAAATGTTGATAACTTTATTTGTTTTCATAATTTTATACTCCTATGGTTAGTATGTGAAAAATATAAAATTTTATTAAATAATAAACAAAAAAGCCAATTAGGTTCTAATTTCCTTTTTGACTTCTTTTAAATTTTAATCTTTATCATCATTTTTTTGTGTATCTAAAATTTCGATATTATTATCAAGCAAAACGACCTTATCAAGTTGCTTTTGAATTTTTTGAGTTTTTTTGGTTGCATCATTAATAGTTCCACTCGCCTCATCAATTTTCTTTTGAGTTTTTGTTAGCAAATCGACAAAAGTTACAAATTCTTTTTTAAATGTCGATAATAAAGCCCAAATTTCACTTGAGCGTTTTTCAATAGCAAGTGTTTGAAAACCCATTTGCAAACTGTTCAATAATGCAGATAGAGTTGTTGGTCCACAAACAATAATTCTGTAATCTCGTTGAAGTTCTTCAATCAAGCCTGTTCGTTTTATGGCTTCGCCATACAAGCCTTCTAAAGGCAAATACATAATTGCAAAGTCTGTTGTTTTGGGAACAACAATATATTTTTCATTAATTTTTTTTGCTTCTTCTTTTATTCTTCTTTCTAAGGCTTTTTGAAGAGTGTTAATAGCCACGCTATCCCCAACGCTTTCAGCATCCAAAATTTTGTTGTAATCTTCAATAGGAAATTTCGCATCAATCGGAAGCAAAACTTCGCTTTCATCCTTTCCGGGAAGAATTATCGCAAAATCAACTCGTTTGTCATCCTTAATTTGAACATTCGCTTTAAATTGATTTGGCGCAAGCATCTGTTCAAGCAAATTGCCAAGTTGAATTTCGCCAAAAGTTCCTCGTGTTTTTACATTTGTTAATACCTTTTTAAGGTCGCCCACACTTCCTGCCAAACTTCGCATTTCTCCAAGGCCAGCACTTACATTTTCAAGACGCTCGGAAATTAAGTTAAAACTTTCATTAAGGCGTTTTTCCAAACTTTCATTCAATTTTTCATCAACTGTCAATCTCATCTGCTCAAGTTTCTGTTCATTGTTTTGCTTTAGATTAGTCAAACTCATTTCTAAAACATTGCTATTTTTTTCAAGTCTTGCCTCTAAACTTTGAGTTAAATCAAAAATTCTTTTGTTTAAGTTCTCTAGCCTTTCAAACTGATTTTCACT
Source organism: uncultured Clostridia bacterium (assembly GCA_934747965.1). Taxonomy (GTDB): domain Bacteria; phylum Bacillota; class Clostridia; order Christensenellales; family UBA1242; genus UBA7868. Next base: position 19,392 of record CAKVHI010000005.1, on the reverse strand, counting down.
TATGCTATTCAAGCTTTTGATTGTCGATTCACTATAACTTTTTATTATTTCAGTTACTGTTTGATTGTATGCTAGTATCATGCTAGACAATTTTTGAATTTCAAAGTTTAACGCTTTAACTTCCTCACTACTTGTGCTGACAATCGTGCTTGATTTGTTTTTTTTAATAAAAATAATGTTAGTCAAAATAATTCCAAGTATGCTTAAAACTGAAATTATTAAAATAGAAATTAATAATATTTTATCCATGTGTTAATTATATCACAAAAAAGAATTATTTTTATATTTTTAGTTAAAAAAATTAGATAGAGTACAAAATCTATCTAATTAATTTTAAATTTTTTATTCACATGGTATTAGAAAATTTATTTTGAGTTATTGATAATCCAAATTATAGTTAATAAATTTTAATCTAATTTGCTTTTAACTTTTTCATACCAACTAACAGGATAATTATTATTCCATTCATTTTGAACAGCAATCTTTGTTGATTGAATAGACTCTATGCACAATTTTAAATTGTATTTTTTACCTTCATAGTCTTTTGATAAGGCATTTTCATTTACTTTAAAAGTTAAAACAACATTAGATAAATTTCCGCCACTAGACAAAACATCATTATAAAACAATTCGCCCGCTTCTGACTTTGTAAAAAGATTTTCATCGAGATTAAGCATTAAATAATTGCTGTCCAAATTTCCGTCAACAAAAAATTCTAGCCAAATTTTAAACACGCAACTTGTTGAATTTGTTGGATTTTTTATATTTATTTTTCGCGTTGTTAGAGTGCCGATAGTTAATTCCTCTTTTGATAACACAATGGTATCATTATCGACAATTTCAATATCAAGTTTATGTTGTTTGAATTGCACGATGCCTGTTTTGTCAATTTTGTCGCCAAACAGTGCTAAAGTTATGTTAAGTGTTAATAACAGCATTGAAACAACACAAAGAGTTATTATTGTTATAAAACTAGATTTTTTACTCATAATTACCTACCAATTTTCGGGAATATTTGTAGTTTGACAAATTTCCGCGATAATAGTTATTTCAACCATTTTATTATAATAATTTGATGAAAAATCATTGTCAAAACTAATGCTAGAAAATAATTCAATAGTTTCGTTCGGAAGCATTTTTGCATTATTTTTTAAATAGTAATGATAACCACTAATTTCATCACCCTTAATTTCCCATACTTCTTCATTAAAATTTAATTTACAAACAGGAACAACTACATTTTCATTATTTCGCCCTGTATTACTTAAGCCGTCAACCCAACTTGTTACAACATAAACCCTAACATATCCGTCAATATTGTTATTTTCGGTTGTCAATTTAACACTAAAATTTACATCATTTAAACTATATCTAAGTTTATGACTTCCGTTATCTTCAAAAACATTTTCATCTGCTTGAACAATTTTGTTTATGTTAAGTATTGGAAGGTCGCCCGATGAATTGAATTGTTTGCTAAACTTAAAAAATGCTACTGAAAAACTAACTGAAAGCGATAAAACAATCAGAATTAAAAAAACTATTAAAAATTTTTCTATATTTTTTGCTTTTGTCAATTTTTATTCTCCCATAAAACATAAGTTGGTGTGTAAAGAAACTTACTAAAAAAGTAATAAACAAAATAAGCAAGCACAATAGACACAATTCCAAGAATATTTAGTTTGTTATTATACAAAACAAGGTCTTTGATGCCTGTTAGATATAAACCCAATTTTGGAATAGAGAACAAAACTTTTCCATAATATTGGTCCTCTGTATGCACGCCATCGAAATTTTCCTCATTCCATTCATCCATTGGCAAAATATTTCCTTGACTATCTTTTTGTTGCTGACTGCAAGTAACAGTTTTGTTTACTTTGTCTACCCTAACAATTTGATGAGTTACAAACATCTTTCCCCCATTATTGCTCCAGGTTATAAAATCACCAACTTTCAATTTGTCAAAATCAACTTTATATTCAATCGCAAGGGACCCCGCTGGATGATAAGGTGCCGAACTGCCTGTAAGAATGTGCAAAATTTGAAATTTACCCATTGCATAAAACATGGTTAAAACAGCAAAAAGCAACAAAAAGAACAATATAACACAATTTTTGATTATATTAGCCTTTCTATTAAATTTTTTATAAACAAGTTTGAAATTATATTGTTTCATTTTTGCTTCCTTTTTTTATAAAATTTTTTTAAATCCTATTTCGATTGTCATTTTTATTGTTTCATTAAATTCATAAATTGATACATAACTCCATTCATAATCAAAATTAAATGAAGAATTATTAGAATTAAATTCATCAATCATTGCTTGACTGTGATTTTCTACTTCGCAGTTAGATTGGTCAATGGCAATTTTATCGCCTGTTATTTGAGTCGCATCAGTTTCTGTGCTTATAACAAATTTGTTTCGTTGAACATTATTATTTTTGTTATATCCAAACAAATATCCAAGAACACAATCAACATCGTTTTCACTTTTGTCAAACAAGTCAATTTTTACAAAACTATTAAAGCAATCGCCTAGGTTATCTCCAACAAGTCCGCCCATATACACAATCTTGCTTGAAACATTTGATTTTGATATGTTTGAAATTCCTATTTTTGATGTTGTACCAAAATAATCACTAATAACGCTTACATTAGAAACTCTTGCATTTTCGTTGTTGTAAGCGCAAATTCCTCCGGCACAAGCAACAAGAGTAGCTTTGTTTGAAACATAATTTTCGCAAGTAATTTTTCCACTTACACTGCAGAAATCTATAGTTCCATTATTAATCGCACAAATTCCACCAACATTTGTTCCATAAACATCAACCGAAACATAGCCATAAATAATTTCGCCATTATTTATTGCACATATACCGCCAGAGTATAATGTTGTTTTTGCTTGAGGTTCGACTTTTGTAACACCGTTATCGTTTTGAACAGAAATTTTTTCTATTCTTCCGTTGTTTGTTGCAGTTATTAATCCTGAGTAAATAGATTTGTATGAAGCACCAGTGTCAACCAATTCTTCAGAATTAGAAATAATTTGAGAATTTCTTATGTTAATATTATAAATTACGCCGTCATTGCTTCCGCAAATCAAACCAATATTAAAGCCTGCAGAAATTGTTGCATTATTAAAATCTATATTTTCAACTCTTCCTGTTCTTAACCTGCTTTCTTCAGGGATGAATTCTTTTCTTTCGCCATTAACAACTCTGTCATCACTAACTGTATCTTTAGAAACAAAGCCTAAAAGCCCAGAATAAGCAAATTTGTCTGAAATTGTTAGATTTTCAATACTATTTCCATCTCCATTCAAATTGCCTGCAAAAGGTTTTGATGCATTGAATAAAGGCGTCCATTTTTGAGTTAAATTAATATTGTTTGCAAGTTTATAGAAAGCAACATTGTTGTATTTAACATAAATTAGAGTTTGTTCGTTTGTAATTAAGTAAGGATTGTTTTCCGAGCCATTTCCAGCAACAAAAGAATTAAATAAGAAATCATTAAATTCAACAGGTTTTGATGCCATTGTTTGAGTATTTTCAGTTGTAATTAATGAATATGCTCTAACAGAAACATTATAATAATAATTTACATCACTTAAATTGTAGTAAGTTTTATTTACATAAACCAAACTATAATTATTTCCAAACTCTTCATCATACACTTTTTCTTGATTTTCGTTAAGCGTGTATCTGGTTAAACTCAAAATATATCCGTTTGCATCTTCAGATTTATCCCAACTAACCAATCCGTGAATAATGTTAAGATTTTTAACCTCACTTGGTCTTACGATTGTAATCGTGTTGCTCTTTTCTGAGTTTATATATTTATTTCCGCCGAAAGCTTTAACATAAACTTCAATCTCGCCTTCTCCGTCAAATCTTAAAACTTTAAAGCCGTTATAGCTTAAATTCTCGCCGTCAGAAATTATGTTTTCATCAGATTTCAAAACAATAATATTTTCATTGCTTGCATTTGTGTAGTAATAAATGTCTTCAAATTTTATTGAATTTGTATTTGAATGAACAACACCTTGATAAATATTAGTTTTTTCGTTGTTTATGCACGATATGTTAATAATAAAGTCTTGAACAAGTTTTTTGTTTTGATTTTTCCATTTAAGGTTAATACCATCTTGAATATTCAAATCTTCCAAACTTAAAAGTTTGTAAACATTTCCGCTAATAACCTTGCTATTTGAATAATTATATTCGCCGTTTGATTTTGTGTCGCCCATATTTTGAATTGTAAGTTTATAGTCGCCAGAATCAAAATTTTCGTCTAACACGAAAGAATTTACACCATCACTTATAGAATATTCCCGCTTATCAGTTGAATTTAGATTAATGATAAGTTTGTATCCATTAGGACTAGCCTTAAAGTTTGCTGGCAAGCCAACAACATCGCTAGGTTTTGGATTTGTCCATGTCAAAATTCCGTTTTCTATTCTTATATTCTTAACTTCGGCAAGTTTAACAACATTGTTAAGATAAGCTGAATCACTATTCAAGTAGTAATTGCTATCGCCCAAAACTTTAACTTCAAAGGTATATAATCCGTAAGGCACCAAATCTTGTTTGCTTATTTCAAAACCAGTTCCATAAGTTTGTTGAGAATAAATCGAATCTTCTTTGTTTACGCTAAAATAATATTTTACACTATTTATTCCATTGTTATAATTATCCGCCGAAATACTATCCCAAGTTAATTCTCCGCCTAGCATTTGAATGTTGTTTGTTTCTTGAAGCTTCTCAGCTTCAGTCATTTCACCCACATTACTAGATAAGCATGTATTATCGCCTATTGCTTGGCAAGCAAAAGTATATGTGCCTGCCTTGTAATTGCGTGAAAGTTCAAATTTTAATTTATCTTTGGCTATTTTTGTGTTAGCACCATTAATTATTAAATTGTAATAATCAACACCTAGATTTGAATTTACACTAGTCAAAACTAAAAGTCCTTCTTCAACATAAACTTTTAATGGAGTCTGAAGTTTGAAAGCCTTTGTTGTATTTTCATTTGTAGTCAAACTTTTTATAACAACAGTTTCATCCAAAAATTCATTCAAACTATTCTTTTTAATTTCCCCTAAAGCCGTAATTCTAAACTCATAATTTGCACTTTCAAGCAATGAATTATCAGATTTTTTCATAGCATCATAGCTTATAACAGATTTATTGAAGATAAACTGGTCAAAGTAAACACCCTCTTTATAAATATCAAGTTTATATCCAGCAGCATTTGCGATTGAATCCCAAACCAAAACGCCATTTTCAATTTTAAGATTTGGAGTTTGCAAAATTTCAAAATTTATTTCATTAGATGATAGACTTGATAAGTAGTTGTCTTTTGTTGTGTCTGCAATCATAGCAAAAGAATATTCTCCTGCCAACCCTGAAAGGTAGTTGTATATATCAAATTTAAGTTCCTCGCCCGCGGTTATTTTTGCAACTAAATTGTCTTGATCTGGAACAACCTTTCCATTTTCAACTTTTGTTTTGTATAATGAATAGGTTTCTGCATTTTTGACAGGATTCCATTCAATAACACCATTTTTTAAAACTGGTTTTATCGTGTCAAGTCTGGTTACCTTAATTGTACTTGCTTTGTCAGATTGAATTGCTGTTGCCCCTGTTAGATTTGATCCTTGCGGAATTAAAACTTTAATTGCTGAAATTTCCATTGTTCCACAATAAGATGCTGGCAATATTCTTTCTTTTACAGCAAACTTACTGATTAAACTTAAAGCCTCTATAGGAGAGCTGTTTTGAAGAATACTGTTAATATCTTTGCCTTCTCCCAAAACATCATCATAAATAATTTTTCCATCAACCACCAATAAATAAGCGTTTAAGGTGTTTTCTGGGCTAACTTGAGAATCAATAATTTTTATTTTTTGTCCGCTACATTCAATTTTTTCTGGAGCAGAAAGTTTTGTTAAACTTTCTATTTTTGCATAATCAAAACTATCAAAATTATAAATATATTTTTGACCTATCAAACTATTTTTTGCTTCACACAAACTTTTAATTTCAAACGAATAAGTGTCTGGATTTAAAAATGAAGTGTTTATTTGATAAGTATTAATATTATTTTTTGTTTGATATAAAGATAAATAGTTTGACAAACTTAAAATTTTTGTCTTTTTTTGTCCCAAACTGTCTGTGTAATTAAATTCAAAAAATTCTACATTATTAGTGCAATCAAAATACAATTTGTTTAATCCAAGGTTTTCATCATCAATCAAATTTTGATCAGCGATTGCATCATAAAGTTTGCTTGCATGAAAATTAGTTGGGCTATTCAAAACATTTACATAAATTGATTTTGACTTATCAACAGTTTTGAACAAAACAACATCGTCAACTATTTCAAATTTGTTTTTAATATTTTCACAATAAACATAAATTTCAACAATGTCCTCTAGTTCTGCAAATTTATCTGGGTAAACGCTTTTGATTAAATCACTCATCAAAAACTCGGCTTTGCCATTTACATTATCTTGAATTGTAAAACTTGAAATTGTGTTAAGATTTTTAACTTGTTCGTTATTATTTAAAATTAATTTTACAAAATAATTTTCAGCATTAACGGCTGTAAAACTAAATTTATCACCGTCTAAAGTTAAGTCTATAATTTCTCTTACCTTATTATATTGAACAAAAACTGAGTTTGATTTATTCTCTAAATTTGAATATTTTACTCTATCAACTTCATCACCTAAGCATCCAGCACTTTCAACAAAAATTTCAAGGTTATCGCCAAGTTTATCATATTCTATTGGCAAACTTGCCAAAATCAAGTCTTTCAAAGAAAAACTAATTTTTGTTTCATTTTCGCTGTAACTAGCAAGATTTGAAATATCTTCAACAATCTTTTCAACATTATCAGATTTCAAAACTGCTTTGTAAAATTTGGCATTGTTTGAAGTGAAAGAAATAAGACTGTCTAAAATTGTTAAGTCATCAATTTTGCTCATAAGTTTAACAGTTATTTCGTTTGAATAATCACTATTTAAATAATAATCATCCCCCTCAAAATACATCTTAATTTTATAAACATTATTCTCTTCAAACTTTATTTGACTTAATGAATAATATAATTTAGTTTCATCAGTTGCTTGATTTTTAACTTCAAAAACCTCTTTGCCTGATATTGACGATTGAGCAAGTATTTGACCGTTCTTGATTGTCAAATTATTCGTTTCGGCAGGAATCTTTTTAAAGTCAACTTTCTCTGTTAGGTTGCTTATAACATAATTAGTGTTTTCATAAGGATAAAAGCGTAGTTGCAAATAAAACTCTCTATTTGGAACAAACCCACTAATCTTGTTAATATCAAACTCTTCGCATACGCCCGAATAAACGCTTATTCCGTTAAGATAGGCTTCAACAGTTTTGACATTTTCAGGTTTTTCATAACTCAAAACACCATTTTCAACTTTTGCTGTTTGCTTTGCTTGCAACTTTGTGAAAACAAAAGAATTGCTTGCTTCACTAATTATTAAGTTGTTTGAATACGCTTTTGCATAAACCTTATAATTTCCGTGTGGATAACTTTCTTCATTATACTCGCCGTTTAGCATATCTATTTTGGCAACTTTGTATGAAGATTGAATCTCAAAATCTGTAATTACACTTTTAACACTAAAATCAACTCCGTTATTAGAATTATAGTGTGTCAAAACAACTTCCAAACTGTCAACTTGACTTAAGACTTTAAAACTTAGATATTGATTGTCAATCAAGGTAGGAGTTTCTGGAATTTCAAGTTTGTCGAAACTATATATTTGACTAAAATCACTTGTGATTGTGTTTTCACCATTCCCTAAACTTGCAATCTTAAATTGATATGTCCCCGCCTCAAAATTGTTTAGCAAGGTTGAAGCAAGAGAATAACTGTTAACATTTTGAGTTAAATTTTCTTCAAGTTTGTTTATAATAACAAATTTATAGCCACCAATATTTTCAATTTTATTCCAACATATTTCGCCTTTATTCAAAGTAATCTCTGGGCTTGCCAATTTTTCTAAAACAAGTGCATCACTTTCATTGCTGTCTAAATAATTTTTTCCATTTCCTAAAATTGTTAAGGTAAACTGATATTTCCCCTTCAAAAGTTTATCTGTTTGAGTGTCTAGTATAAGAGAATTAACATTTGAATTTTCTCCAATAAACACATACTCTTTGTCCAAAACATTGTTTTTGTATCGTTTAAGTTTGTATCCACTAGCATTTGGATTTGACGACCATGATATTGTGTTTGATGTGTAATTGAATTTTAGGTTTGAATTGTTAACAAGCGGTGTTGCAATTTTGTTTACTTCAATATAATTTATACATTTAGATTCATAAACTGTTAAATTTTCTTCTGAATAAGAAAGTGCTTTAACCTTAACAAAAAATTTTTTGCCTGCATTTTGAAGTGCTAAAATTTCATAACCTGTTTCTTCATTAAACTCACTATCCAAAACTGTGTATGTATATTTTGCTTGAGAATCTATACTATTTTCAAAAACAAAAATTTGATAACTTTTTGCATTCTCAACTTTATTAAATTTAACAAAATTTCCACTATTACTTAAATTTTTTGGCTCTTCAAGTTGCATAAAAGTGAAAGTTTTGTCGCTATAATCACTATCTAAATAAACTATATCATCTCCCAAACTTTTAACTTGAACAGAAATTTTTTTGTTTAGGTATTCATTTATCTTATAGGAATTTGTAGAGCATATAATCTCAGGGTCATTAACTTCGCCTTCAATATCTATTTTAAGTTTATATCCACTTGCTGAATCAATTTTGTCCCAATAAATTATTTGATTATTCACATCATAATTTACATTTTGTGGGGCAAACAATTTTGTTTTGTCGGTTAAAACCGAAATTTTACACATTTCACTTGCCACTTTTCCATCTTCCGAAACAACCTGAAGAAAAGTTGTGAAAGTGCCAATAACTCCACTTTTTGCAACGACTTTTGCTTTAAATTTGTTGCTTGAATCCAAAACTAAATCAACAAAACTATCATCCGTTAAAACAAATCTAAAATTTTTATTGGTTGCATTTTCAGGATTGATTGAAACAAAAATATCTTTGCTTTCATTCTCTCTTAAAACTATATTTGTTTCACTAAGAGTGATTGAATTTATGCTAATAGTTTTGTCGCACGCAAAAAATGCCAAACTCGATAGCATACAAATTAACAAAAATGCAAAAGTTTTTAATTTTTTCATTACAAAAACTCCTATAATTAGGTTTACAAATATTTTAACAAATATTGCAAAAATTTACAAATAATTATAAATAATTTATTATATTTATATCTTATAACTATTAAAAGACAAGTTTTATTACTAAATCCCAATAATTAAAATAAAAACTCCTTTTTCAAACTTGACAAATCAAAAATTAAATTTTATAATAAAATTATGAAAAAAATTAAAGCATTTTTTGAAGAATTTAAAAAGTTTATTTCTCGTGGCAATGTCGTTGACATGGCTATCGGTGTTATTGTTGCAAGTGCCTTCACGGCTATTGTAACTTCACTTACGAACAAAATTATAATGCCTTGCATTAACTGGCTTTTATCCCTTGGCGGAACAAATGGGCTAGAAAGTGCCTACACATTTTTAAAAAAAGTGTACACAACTAATGCTGAAGGTGCACAAATCGTTGACCTTGCAAAAAGCATCTATATTGATTGGGGCGCATTCATAACGGCAATATTAAATTTCTTTATCATTGCTTTTATTTTGTTCCTAATTTTAAAAGCCTTTAATGCCGCTTCAAAATTCACAAAAGAAATGAACAATAAAATTGTTACATTAAGTAAAAAAGAAATCAAAAAACTTAAAAAACAAGGTTTGACTGAAGAAGACATTAAAAAGGTCGAAGAGCAAAAAACAGTAGAAGCAAAATCTCAAGAAGCAACTCCTCCAAAACCAACAACAGACGAACTTTTAACTGATATATTAAAAGAACTTAAAAAGCAAAACAATGACAAAGTATTGATAACCGAAGATGAAAATCCATCAACCCAAACCAATGATAAAAATGATTAGAAAGCAGTTAATTATTGAAAAAATATTTTAAAATTTAAATATAACAATCATAAATTTTTAAAACCATGCAAAATTGAGCATGGTTTTTTAAAAATTTTGGCACTAAAATTTGAAATTTTGTTAATTTTCGTTTAAAATTATAAAAAACTTTTGGGAGAATAGTATGGAATCTTTTGATAATTTTCTGCAAGTTGACAACAACGGAAAAATTATTTATAATAAATGGATAGAGTGGGATCATGTTTTAACACCAAATAAACCAGAATGGTTTAGAATAATAATGCGTGCAATATTAGCATTGCTTTTCCATTGCTTAGAATGTTCCGCTCTTGATGGATGTTATTTTGTTGAAAAAAATATGCCAACATTTGAATTACATGAGAATTGTGATTGTAAAAAGAAAGATATTACATTTTTTAATGTTAAAAAACTTGCGAGAGCCGATTGTGATATAAGAAAATTTACAGAATATGTCTTTAAAAATTTAAAAGATTCAAAAGGTAAAAACAAGATATTTTATGATTTAGGTTTTGATATTAATGATTCACATTATTTAAGAAACGAATTTTGCAAACAAGGATTAAAAAATTATTTAATAGGCAATTATACTTTAAAGAATCTTGATTTAAGAGGACAACGCATTTCAATTCCCATTCAACTTAATGGCGTTAACTTTTATAGCGGTTGGATGCTATACCCAGAAGGCAAAATTAAAAACACTACACCATTTGGAGGCTGGATTAAATGAAAAAATTTGATTTAGTTAAATTAATTAATAATAAACCATATTTATTAAATAATTTAAAAATTGGCGACCACGGATTGATTATAGAGATTGTTTTAGATAAAATTAAAGTTTTATTTTTTAATCCGCAAAATATCGGAGATTATGCTGTTATTGATATTAAAATTGAAGATTTGGAAAGAGAAGAACAGAAATTACCAAATAATATTTTAAATGAATTTATTAACAATATTGATAACATCTTAGCAAATGCAAAAAACTTTTTAAGTCCTGTAACTATTAAAAACTATGATATGGTTGAACTTGTAGTTGAAAATAAAAAATATACAAAATTTGGCATCCATAAAGGAGATAGGGGTTGCATTATGGACAATAACGCTATTAAGAATTTTGTAGAAGTTGATTTTTCATTTGTTGATAAAAATGGAGATTATGTTGGAGATTGTATTTCTGTTGATATTAATGATTTAAAATTAGTAAAATAATCATCTTTCAAAAACTTTCAAAATTTAATTGATTACTTGATTTTGGCATTATTCAAAATACAAAAAAAGATGTTAAAATTTAACATCTTTTTTTAAGCATAACTAAAACTTCCCGTACCAATGTTTTCATAAAATTCATTATTAACAAGGTCATATAACCCTGCAACTTTGTCGCTATCTCTTAAACAAGGAACAAAATCTCTTATTAAAACATCGTTTGAATAGATTTGAAATTTATACACAACAACACCATATTTCCCACCGCGTGTGCTTCTATCAAACAAATATATGTTTTCAGTGTTAAGTGTCATACTGTCATAACTTTTGGTGGTATTTAATAAATTAGAATTTAAAGAAGCTGATTTAGAATTATATTGAAAATCAAAATCAAAGTCATACCAATCTTCAAGTGTGCCAATAGACCCAGCCAAACTTGAATTATTTCCTAAACCAAGATGAATCCCTGGATAAGTTGAAAGCATAAGACCAGTAAAGTTTGAATAACTAGAGCCACTGCCAAAAGCATAGTTATCACTAGAATCAGTCGGTCTTTGCAAACGCATTTGACCAACAAATTCCATGCTTGCAGTTGGTTTAACCCCAGTGTCAATGTATTGCAAGCCTGTAGACTTGATATAATCGACATTTGTGTATCCAGTTGGAACGAGAGAATTTACTCCATCATTTAAAAGTTTCAATGCCTCAGTTTCGGTTAAATGTGCTTGTTGAATTGCCATAATAACACAATCAACCTTTGTTCTTTCACCCTGCCCTGTAAAACTTGTTTTTATGGTTGCTTTTAAATTTATTGGATGTGTATCACTTTTTGTTATCTTTCCAACTTTTTTGTCAACAACCTGAGTTGTGTTATTTTGCACCCATGAAGTTAGCCCGTCAGTTTGATAAACAATTAAATTTCCACTGCTATCTTTTGTTCCGTCTGCAAAAAACATTGAGTTGTCAAACAAATTTAAAGAATCTTTTAGTTTAATCAAATAGTAAGCATCACTACTGTCAGATTCAAGACCAACATTAAGTTTAAAGCCAACTTTATCACCGGGCATAATCTTTCCACCAGTCTGATAAGCAACATAACTTCGGTCAACATCAAAACTTATTGTTTTTGTTGTGATTTTATTTCCATTATCATCTGTAATTTTCAAAGCAATTTTCCCAAACTTAACACTAGTTTGACTCTCTTTTTTATCTGTAAACCAAGCGTAGGTAAAACTGATGCTAAACAATAATATTAGCACCAACATTAAACTAATAAAAATTTTTGTGCGTTTGTTTGTTTTTTTCGATTTTTCCATAACACCCAATTTATCTTTTTATAAAACCTTTGTCTAGGTTTATTTTTTGTTTTTAACAAAAAACTATGTATTAAGACTTTTTATTTTTAGTAGTTTTTTCATTAAATCTAATTATATTATATAATTAAACACAAAAAATGCAAAACAATTTTCTCAAAATTTTTATTTTTTTAAATAAATAAAAAACTAAATAACATTTATGTATTTAATCAAAAAAGTAATATTTTTCAAAATAAAGTATTAAATTTAAACTTAAAACTAAAATTTATAAGATAAAATAAAAAACACAAACCAAAAGTTTGTGTTTTTAGTTAAATTAAAGTTCTTCGCCGTTGTCTATTTTATCAATTATTTCATCCCATGGATCATAAACTTCTTCTTCTGTTCCAATAATATCTTCTAAACTAACGATATCATCATAATTATATCTCATAAAAACAACCTCCTTTAAAAACTAAATATATAAATATAATATTGCTTAATGTTAAAATGTCAAATTGTAAGCTCTTTGCCACTCTCACATTTTCGCAAATTATAAAGCAACAAAATTTTCATTTAGAAAGTTTTTTCTTCAGTTTTTTTATTTTCTTTTATCTTAACATTGTCAAGGTCTTTAAAATTAACAATAATATTTGTAGCTTCATTTTTTCTGATAAATTCTGCAAGTTTTTCATTCACTGTGCTAGAAACTCTTGCTTGAATATCTCTAACACCAAAAGTCGCATTAATTTTTGAAACCAAACTGTCAATAAATTTCTTTTCGTATTTAACTTCAATGTTATAACCTTTAATAGTTTTAATTCGTTTTACAGCCTTATCAAGTGCTCTTAAAGTTAAAATTCGTTTTTCTTCGTTATTAAATCCAGAAAACTCAACAACCAAACCAAATCTTGCAATTTGTTCTTTTTTCATGCCTGTAAATTCGGTATTAGCCATTTGCATTTTAACATCATCATCACGATCTGAAAAACCAAGTTTTCGAGTTGTGTTGGCACTCATATTTGTGGTTGCCAAAATAACAAAATTCTTTACAGAATAAGGTTTGTTGTGAGAATCAATAACCTCGCCTTCATCTAATATACGCATAAAGAAATTTAAGCAATCAGGGTCAGCCTTATCAATTTCTTCAAACAACAAAACGCCACCTGTTTCACTATTCTCACGAATATATTTCAAAAATTCAGGCTCTTTATTGCTTCCAATATATCCGTCAGGAGATCCAATTAAACTTGAAAGCATAAAATCATCATGGAAGTTAGCAAAATCAACTGTAAAAGGTTTTTTGTTAAAAATATTTTCCGAAATTTGTTTTGCCATTTCAGTTTTACCAACACCAGTAGGACCGGTAAAGACCATAGAAGTTATTGGTTTATCATCCATTCTTGCACACATCAATGAAAGCAACAAATTGTTGTTGATAAGTTTAACAGCATTTTTTTGACCAATTATATTTTTTTCAATTTTGTCAAGACCTTTTTTTATGTTAGAAACACTAAATTTATCTTCTTTTGTTTTTGAAATTTTCTTAGCATAAGATTTTAATAAATTTCTGTAATTAAAACCACAATCAGAAAGGGCCTTCAAAATTTCCTCATCTTTATCTGAAGAAACAATACAATCCCCATCAAGATAAACACTTTTATAAACCAATTCATTATTTTTGTCATAGTGCAAAAACAAACCGTGAGGAACCCCTTCTTTAAAAAAGCCGATATTAATATCTCCACTTTTTTCAATAGTTTTTCCTTTGCCGTCAGGATAAGTTTTAAACAAGTTTCCAATATATACAGTGCCGTCTGAATACTTAATTTCGCCAAAAGTTTCAGACATAAAGTTAAATCTCAACTCAAATTCTAAACTATTAGTTTCTTCATCATATTGACTTAAAAGACCTGAGCCAATTAAGTTGCCATTAGAGAAATTTGCTTGAAAAACAAGATTTTGACCATAATCATCAACTAGGGCCATAGCACATTCGCCTTGAGGCACATTATTTTGATCTAAGTAACCATAAAAAGTTAAAACTTCATCAGAAATTTTTTCAGATAATAACTTATATAAGTCCGATTTTTTAGATTTTGGTGTGTTAAATTCAATTTTTATTTTTTTCATACTAAAATTTTATCAAACTAAAAACTATTTGTCAATACTAAATTTTAATAACATTAAAATAAAAAAAGCCTATAAAAGGCTCTTCTTTTGTTCTTTGGAGCGAGTGATGGGGCGAGCCCGTTAAGAAAACAACACAGCGTGTTGTTTTTAGGAAGCGAGCGGGAGCAACTTGTTGCGGTCTGGGTCCGACAGAACCGAACCCGTGGGTTTGATTCCCACAAATGTTCAATCTTATTAAAAAAAAGCCCATAAAAGGCTCTTCTTTTGTTTTTTGGAGCGAGTGATGGGAATCGAACCCACGCAGCCAGCTTGGAAGGCTGGAATTCTACCATTGAACTACACTCGCACAATGACCTTTTTATAATAACACAATTATTTTCAAAAGTCAATGTTTTTTAATTAAATTTTTCACTTAATTGAATTTATCAGATAGTTTTTCTCCACCCAAAATATGGATATGCAAATGATTAACCGTTTGTCCTGCCAAACTGCGTTGATTTATTACAAGCCTATAGCCTTCTTCCAAGTTAAGAGCTTTTTCTATTTCTTTCATCTTTAACATAATTTCGGTTAAAATTTGCACATTTTGGCTGTCAACTTGATTTAGATAAGCAAAATGCACTTTAGGGATAATCAAGTAATGCTTTTTTGCCATATGAGAAATATCGTTGATTATAATAAAATTATCACTCTCGAACAAAATATCACTTTTGATTTCACCTTTAATTATCTTACAAAAAATGCAATCATCCATTATACAACCCTCACTTTTAATAAAACAAATTCACTAGAATTTTCTATTGAAATTTTTATAACTGCCTCACCAACTTTTGAACCCATTACGATAACTTTATTTTTGTCAAATTGAAAGTACAATTCACAATCATCAGATAGAATTTCGCAAGAAAAATTAACTTCATGTTCAACATTTTTGTCATCAATGCAAGAAAGCACTATTGTTTTAGCCTTCACGCTTTCACTTGACAAATTTAAGGTGTAATAATCATCAATCTTTTCAACAAATTTTGATTTTAAAACAATTTCCAAATTACTTTTTGCATCATCAATTGTTTTATCATTATTAATATTATCATCGCTGTCTTTACTATCTTTGTTATCATCATTATTATTGATGTTATCGTTGTTATTAATGATGTTATCGTTGTTATTAACATCTTTGCTATCATCATTGTTATTATCTTTATCGTTATTTTTCAAAGTTTCATCATCTTTGTTATTTTCATCAGTCTTATCATTATTTTTATTATCGTCAACAATAGAATCATCTTTATTTTCTTCAACATGTTTATTGATTTGCAAAGAAATATCTTTTTCAATCAAATTATTTCCGCTGTTAACTTTAAAATAAATTTTTGTAAAACCTTCACTTTTCGCTGTTAAAATATTATTTTCATCAATCACAGCAAATTTAGAATTGGCAACCAAACACAAAACATTTGCATTAAAGTTAATTGGTCTTAAACTATACATATTTTTCAAATCAACGACATCGCCAACTTCTAAAGTCAAATTATCACTATTTAGTTTTAATTCTTTAACACTATCTTTATTGTTTTTAAAACAAGAAACAAATATTATTGTAAAAATTGCACTAACAAAACTAACAGAAATTAAAATAATTATGAGCAACTTCTTTAAGCCTAAATTTTTCATACCTTATTATTTTACAAATTTTTACAATAATTGTAAACTTATTTTACATTTTTTGGCAGTTTTTCATATAAATTGTTAAAAAGGAGTATAAAATGTTTAGAATTTTTGGAAAAAGTAAAATAAATATCTTTAATAGTTATGTAAATTTTATTGCAAATCACACACCAACAGCATTTGTAAAAATTGCTGGCAACAAAGATTTTTCACAAATCAGCGGAAAAGTAGAATTTTTTGAAACTGAAAATGGAACACTCGTTTTAACCGAAATAAATAATCTTCCACACAACAGCACGGGCGACTTTTTTGCAATGCACATACATAGCGGTGATAATTGTAATCAAGATGAAAACGGTAATTTTGCCGATTCATCTCACTACAATCCACAAAACTATACTCACCCAAGCCATGCTGGTGATCTACCTGTTTTGTTATCTAACAACGGAACGGCTTTTAGCATTGTATTAACGAAGCGTTTTAGAGCAAGAGATATAATTGGAAGAACGGTCTTTGTTCACGAACTTGCAGATGATTTTAGAACTGACCCAAGCGGAAACAGCGGAACTAAAATTGCTTGCGGAAAAATTGTGAATTGTTAAAGCGACATATAATTTACGCTGGCACTGTTAACTCTGTCAAGGTCTTGAGTGTTATACAAAATGTTGTTTAAACACGAGCCTATAGAGTTATAGAAAATTGACACCCCTCTTGTTTGTAAATTGTTTTTTAAAGTGCTGTAAATTATTATAGCACTGCTTTTATTTAGGTAATTTAAGCCATTAAAATTACCTTCAATTTTTTCATCAAAAAACCTTAAATTTCCACTAGACAAAGCAATTTTACTAATAGAATTTTTATAAATAGAAAGTCCTAAATTTTCTTCACTATTTAAAGCAAGCTTAATGCCAAAAATATTTTCTTGCTCTTTTCTTTCATTCAAACTAACCACATTGCTACCTATCTGATTTATAATATTTTTGCTTATTGTTACATTTTTGGTTTGTTTTGTTGTTTCAATTGCTCCAACTAATAAATTAGAAAACTTATTCCCGTTTACGAACACATCTGTCATGCTTTCTGCCTTAACGCCCACAGAATAACCACTAAAACTACACGAAATTATGTCGCATTTTTCAAGATTTTTTGCGTTTATGCAAGCCAAATTTTTGTTTAAATATTCATTCTCAAATTTTATTATGTTGTTGCTTACACTATTTTTCGTAGAAAAACCAAGCGAAATAAACGACACTTTTTGAACATCTTGACTATAAACAATTTCATTGCCATTAAGTTGTCCACCAACCAAAACAAAGCAATCAAGCATAGTTTTATCTTTACCTTCACCACCAATAATCAAATTAGAATTCAAAATTTCTATTGGTTTACTTAACTTATACTGACCTTCTTTAATCAAAATAATATCATTATCATTTGCCGTTTCTAGTGCGTCCACCAATTCTTCATTGTTTGAAACAACTTTATTTGCCACAAAAACATAGAACGATGTTGTAAATTCTCCATAACTTACTTTAACTTCTTTTTTTCCACTAACCAAACTGTCAAAACCACTAAAATTTGCTTTATCATTGTGAATTTTTAAAAGTGCACTGTCAGTTTTTATATTTTTAAGCTCTAGCCCCGTTAAATCTAACTCTTCCCCAACAGCATAAACCAACTTATTCGGCATTTTGTATATATACAAACTTACCATTTCATGAGTGCAACCAAAAAAGAACAAACATGAAAAACAAATTAATATCAAACATAAACTTAAACCTAATTTTTTCATGCTTTGATTATTAACTAAAATTATTTTTTTAAACAGAATAATTATTTTAGTTTGTTTTACATTAAAAATTTCAAACATTTAACTATTGTTTTCATTAAAACAATATGGAACTATTGACAAAATTGCAAAAATAATTTATACTACAAAAAAAAGGAAGAAGAAGTATGATAATTGACCATGGTGTTAGAACACTATATGAAGAAAAATTAAAATCAGGCTATATGCTTGAAAAAGATAAAAAATTTGACATGGCTAGGTCAAGATATAACGATGCATTAACTATTGCTGAAAGTTTTGACGATAAGGCTGAAATATCTCGATGCCACAAAATTCTATCTCATTTAGATGAAAAAATTAACAAAACAGATGATACTTTAACTTTTTAACTTAAATAATGTTAATAATTTTTAATTAAATAAAAAGGGAATATAGTTAATATACTCCCTTTTTTATTTAAAATTTATGTAATCTGTTTGATTTATTGTTTTTTGTTTGTTTTAATTAGGTTGTTTATTTCGCTCTCTAATTTTTGAATTTGACTTAGCATAAAATCATTTTGTTGTTTGATTGAGCCAAGCATAGACAAATTAAACAAAAACACATCATTAACACCTTGCTTTGAATAACTTTGATTTAATGGAAAACCGTTTACAAGCAAAATATCACTTTCTTGCGTTTCCAACAAATTTGTAAAAGTTTTATACACATCAAAAGCACTTTCAAAACTAAAATCTTTAAAACAACTATCAACTTTTGTTTTTAATTCAACAAAATCGTCTTGCCAAGTTTGATAAAATTTACTATCCGTTAGGTTAAAAATTTTATGATCTAAATCCTCTTCAATTTCTTCAAGTTTTTGTGCGTAAACATCATCAATAAATATTAAATTACGCCTAAATTCATTCAAATTTTCTTCCAAATCTTTATAATTTTCAAGCAATATCTCTTCTTTTTCCATATTTTTATTATAACATAAAATTGATAATTATCAAATAATATTTCGAATTTATTGTTTATTTAGCCCAAAAAAATTCGAATAACAACCAAACTATACAAGTAACACACTTTTACTTAAAATTTAGAAAACTTTTAAACATAAATCCACAATATATTTTTAAAAGTAAAATAAAGGTACATAAAAAACCTCAGAGTTTACTCTGAGGTTTAATATATGAATCTAAATGGTAAGCAAATTCCTTGCTTTTCAC
>CAKVHI010000004.1 GCA_934747965.1 uncultured Clostridia bacterium | reverse complement strand
CGGGGTGAAGAGACTCGAACTCCCGGCCCCATGGTCCCAAACCACGTGCGCTACCAACTGCGCTACACCCCGAAACCGATTGACTTATTAATGATATAATATTTTAAAAACTTTGTCAACGATTTTTTAAAAATATTTTAAAAATTTTAAAATTATTTTTTTTAATTTATTTTTTGCTTTAAATGCTTTATGAAAACCTATAAAATATACACTTTGTAAAAGCATAAAGTTTTAGTAGAAAATTGATTTATCACTAAACAATTAAATTTTTAAGATATTCAACTTCATAATCTTTAAGAGGTCGATATTCTCCCCTATTTAAACTCCCAAGTTTTAAATCTGCAATTTTAACTCGCTTTAAAAGCAAAACTTCTTTTCCTATAAAGTCAAGCATTTTTCTAATTTCTCGATTTTTTCCTTCAGTTAAAACAATTTCAAGTTTAGTTGAATTTTTTTCACTATAGATAACCTTAATTTTGCACTTATTATATTTAACTTCGCCTATCTTAACCCCATTTCTTAAAACTGCAAGCTCGCTTTCTTTAATATCGCCCTTAATCTTTACGATATAAGTTTTTGGAATTTGCATTTTTGGATGAGTAAGTTTGTATGCTAAATCACCATCGTTTGTAAGCAAAATCAAGCCTTCACTTTCATAATCAAGCCTTCCAACGGGATAAATTCGTTCTTGTGATTTTACAATATCCAATATTGTTTTTCTTCCTTTTTCATCACTTGAAGAACATATTACAGATTTTGGTTTGTTTAACATAAAATAAACCAAATTTTCAGTTTGATTTAAAATCTTTCCATCAACCTCAATTTTGTCTGTTTCCGAAACATCTATTCCCATGCTTGAAACAATATTTCCATTAAGTTTTACCTTTCCTTTCAAAATCAATTCATCTGCTTTTCGCCTTGAACATACACCTAAAGATGCAATAAATTTATTAATTCTCATAATTATGAATTATATAATATTACGAATAATAAATCAATCATTGTTTAAAATTTTTCAAAAAAACTTGTTCGACTAAAAAAATAGTGGATTAACCACTATTCATAAAACCATTTGTCAATTATATCCTTAACTTTATCCTTAATATCTTTACTTTCAACATTTTCCATTGTGTAAACATTTTCCGAAAAAATTAAGTCTTTGTCATAATAAATATTAATTTTCCCAACGGGTTTTTCCTTTTCTACCGGAGAATCTAATTCATTTTCTATCTCAGTTTCTATATTTATTTTTGATTTTTCATCACTTTTTAGTGGATATTTAAAACCTTTCATTGTGTATACTTTAACATTTTCACTTGTGCCATCGTTGACTTTGATACTTGTGATGTAATTGTAAGGTGGCAAAATAGTTTCAAAACTATATTCATCAAAAGCCTTGTTCACAAGTCTTGCACTTTCTTCAAACATATTAGGACAATTTAACACAACGCAAACGACTTCCATATCATCCCTTAAACAACTTGTAACCAAACATCTTCCGGCGTTGTCTGTAAAGCCGGACTTAACACCATTACAACCATCCAAAGTTTTAAGTAGTCTTTGTTTGTTTCTTAAAAATCTATGTGGCACTTCGCTATTGCCTCTTATTTGCTTAATTTTTGTGCTAACAATTTCACGGAAAGTATCATTTTTTAGTGCTTCACTAGTAATTATCGCAAGGTCGTAGGCACTTGTATAATGATCGCTGTGGTCCAAACCATGAGGATTTTCAAAATGAGTGTTAGAAAGTTTTAATTCTTCAACTTTTTTGTTCATCATATCAACAAATGTTTGCAAATTACCTTTTCCGACATGATATGCAAGAGCAAGGCTAGCATCGTTCCCTGAAGGCAAAATTAGGCCATATAAAAGTTCTTCAACAGTCAAAACTTCACCTTTTCTTAGATAAATGCTAGTCCCTTCAATTCCAACAGCCCTGTCATCAATATTAACTTCTTCTGAAATATTGTTGCAATTTTCAAGAGTTATTAATGCAGTCATTATTTTTGTTGTTGACGCCATTGGAAGTTGTTCATCTTTGTTAAATTCAGATAACACTCTTTTTGAATTTTTTTCAATTACTACACTAGATTTGCAATAATTTTCAGCCAAAACTTTATCTGAATGATTTGCTTTGAAAGCACCAACCGAAATAATTGAACAAATTATTAACAAAAAACATAAAAATTTTTTCATAAATTCTCCTATTTACTAATTTTGTCTGTAACATTTTTAACAATTTCTAATATGCTCTCGTATGCACTTTTATTGTCTATGTTTATAAGTTTTATTCCAGAAGCCGACTCAACCAAAAAGCCAACTGGATTTATTGAGAAACCTGTTCCACTTCCACCTGCAAACGGAAAATCTAAACTTGCATTTTTCTTCATGTCTTTATGTTGATTATACTCACCACCTCCAGCAACAAAGCCCGCACTGACCTTGCTTATGGGAATGATAGTTGTTCCGTCAAAAGTGGTTATAGGATTACCAATAACTGTGTTTACATCAATAACACTTTTAAGTTTGCTCATGGCTTCTGTCATGATTTGTTCAATCTTGTTTGTTTTAGTTTCATCATTTTTCATATTTTTTACCAACCTTTTTAAATTTAATTAAATATTGCATAAAAGCCCACAAATAATCAACAAAACTAATTGTCAAAGAAGAGCTTATACTCACTATTCCTATGTCTTTAGTATATACTGGATTTATTTTATTACTCACAATAACTGATAGTTTTTTTGTTTTTAAAAATCCTAAAAATATTGATGTTATGGTTTGAAGAAGTCCAAACATCAATGCAGTTAAAAAAGGATTATTTTGAACACCAGCATTGATACTAATTTTTAGAGTGTTAATTGTTGTTTTGTCTAAAAGTAAATAAGTTAAGTCTACATATTCAAGATTTGCATTAGGTCCAAACTCAAGAGGAACAACTATGTTTTTTCCTTTTTTTGTTGTAAGCAAAATATACTTTGATTTTATTCTAAATTTAAAACTTAAAACATTTAGTTTAAAGAAATAAAATTTAATATCCCCTTTGTTCTTCAACAAATTATATTTGATTTTTGCCTTTAATTTTATCGGCAATATAAAAATAAACAAAACACTCATAATGGTGCAAAAAATCCAAACACTCATAAAATTATTTTTCCTAAAATTTTAATTATTATTTATAAAAAAAATTTTTGATATTGACATTATTTAAAACTTGTTTTATAATTTTTTTAAGGAGCGAATATGACAACAAATTCAAGAGAAAATTATTATAAAAATCTAAACCCAAACATAAGTAAAAGTAATTTAGACAAAATTAATGAAATTTTAAAAAACTCATGTCATGCAAACAGCTTATGCCCAGATGAGTTTTATAATTTTGCCCAATATTATATTAAATGGTTGATAGATATTAATGGTTTTTCAGACAAAGGTTTTAGCGTTCAAATTAAATTTTTAAATCATTTGCCAAAAAATGTTAACGGACAAATGAATTTTCCTTTATGCGAAAATGACAAAAATCTTAAAATTAAATTAAATAAAAAACTTTATAACATAGATTATAACCAAAAAGGATATAGTTCAAAATTAGATCGTGCTTTTAATTCTTTTGCACATGAATGTGAACATGTTATTCAAAGAATTGAAAGTTATAATGCCGTTTTAGAAAACAATAGATTAAGAAAACAAATTTATGATCTTAAAAAACAAGGTTTACCAAAAAAGATATTAAGTCAAAAATATATGTGTAGTCAATTTATTTCTGAAACAGAAATAGGTGCAAGAAGGAATGCAATAATTTCATTAAATTATTTATTTGAGTTGTTGATTAGCAAAAAAGAAAATAAAAGCGACAAAAGTTATTTGAGTTTTTTAAAATTTTTTAAAAGGCTAATAGAAATAAGGAAATGTTATCTTGAAAAAGATCTTACAGAATTACATAAGATTGATAACAGAATAAACAAACATATAAAAAAACGATTTGATGTTGAATTTACAAAATAAAAAATAGCGATCTCATTATCGCTATTTTTTATACAATTAAAATGTTTTTAAATAAATGAATTTTAAGATAAAAAATATATTTAAAATTAAATTTCAGTTTCCTTTTCAACCACACTATTTTCTTTAGATAATAACTCAAGTTGTTCGCTTGTTAAGATTTGTTCATCGTTTTCTTTAGTTTGATTATCAACTTTTTCTTCAGAATTTTTAATTTCATTATTCTCTTCACTCAATTCTTGGTCGGCATTTTCCAAATCTTCAGAGTTCTCTTCATCTGGAATTTCAAATTCATTGTAAATGCTTGATTGATTGTTTATAACTTGAATTGAATTTAACAATTCATCATAAGAAGGAAGTTTTGATAAATCTTCCAAATCAAAGCGTTTCAAAAATTCATCAGTCGTTCCAAAAAGAAGAGGTTTTCCTACAGCATCTTTTCTTCCAACAACTTCAATCAAATTATGTTTTAACAAAGTTTGAATTGCATAATCACTGTTTACTCCCCTAATTTGTTCAATATCAAGCCTTGTAACGGGTTGTTTGTATGCAACAATAGCGATAGTTTCTAGTGTCGCTTTGCTTAAATTTCGCTCCCTTATTGGGTTTAAAACCAAACTAACATCATCAGCAAATTCTGGATTAGAACAAAGTTGAAGTTTGTTTTTGAATTTTAAAATTTTAATGCCAAAATTTTCATTAAATCGTTCTTTCAGATTTTCAACGGCTTTTTCAATTTGCTTGTCAGTTACTTGCCATTTTTCAATTATATCGGCAATTTCAACACTATCTCCGCTAACAAATAACAGTGCTTCCAATTTATTTTCCAAACTATTCTTCTCTTGGTTCTTCATCTAATTTTTCCCCTTCATCATTTCTAAATATTTCAATATCTCCATAAATTTCATTTTGTTCAACTTTAATGTATTGACGCTTTAAAAGTTCTAGTAATGCTAAAAACAAGTTTATAATCTCACTTCTTGAAAAGTCATCGCTAACCAAACTGTTAAAACTTAATTTGTCAACATTCAAAAGCAAACTTTTAATTTCAAAAATTTTTTCTTCAACTGTAAAGCGATCTCTTTCAATCGTTCTTTCATTTTTTTCTGGGTCAGATTGCTCGGCTTTAACAAGTAAGGTCGAAAATGCTTTTATCAAATTTTCAATATTCATTTGCTTTAAAACAATCCTATAATCTCCAGCCTCTTTATTTGGGGCTTTATAAAATTTATTAACATCTTCAAGTTCTTTTAAAGCTTCACTTGCATCTTTAAACAATTTATACTCTTCAAGTCTGCGTTTTAACAAAGTTTCTGGGTCTTCTTCATCAACAACCTCTTCTTCTTCACGAGGAAGAAGTTTTTTGCTTTTAATTTCAATCAATGTTGCCGCCACTTCCAAAAATTCGGCAGCATTTTCCATGTTTAAAAGGTCAACAGAGTTAATGTAATCTAAATATTGCCCTGTTATCTCACTTAATTTAATCGTTTGAATGTCAAGTTTAGAGTCTTTAATTAAATGTAGTAGCAAGTCAAGAGGACCCTCAAAAACATCCAATTTTACTTTATAAACATCAGAGTGTGAAGCATTTTCTTCCAAAGTTTTATCTTCAATATTTTCAATCAAATTTTCTTCCATAATCATTCCTAAAAAATAAAATTCCAAAAGTTTTCAAAGGCTGGAATAACAAAAGAATAAACCACCCCAAACAACAAATCTATAACATTAAACACAACAAGGCAAAGCAAAATTATAAAGCCATATTGCCCCAAAATTTGAGTTAATTTGTTTGTCCCTTTAGTGAAACTTAAAACCGCATTAAACCCATCTAGTGGCGGAATTGGCAACAAATTAAATATGCTTAATCCAAGATTAATGGTTGCACTGTAAAGCAATAGATAGTAAATGAACATAACAAAATAGCCTTCAGACATTATTTGAGCAACTGTCATGTTGTTGAAACACAACACCATTAAGCCTACAAACAAAAAACTAAAAATAAAATTTGTGCATACACCGCTAATTGAAGTTAAAAACAACCCCTTTTTAAAATTTTTAAATTTATATGAGTTTATAGGAACAGGTTTCGCCCAGCCAAAGCCAAACAGCAACAAGCATAAAAACCCTACAGGGTCAATATGTTTAAAAGGGTTTAGAGTTAATCTTCCAAAATTGCGACTTGTGTAATCTCCTTGAGTTGTAGCAACCAGACTGTGGCTAAATTCATGAACAGTTAATGCAAAAATAATAGCGATTAAAAATGCTAAAATCACAATTAAAAGTTCAATTCCGCTATATACCCCAAAAAAGTTTAACATACATTTTATTATACTATATTAAAACACAAATTACAATAAAAAAACTGCTTTTATATAGCAGTTTTTAACAAATTTTGAAAAATAATTTTTATTAAAATTAATTATTTTTTAGATTTGCTTGATTTTGATGATTTGTTTTTTGGGATATAAATAATTCCAATTACAATCAACGCTAATGCCAAAACAAAGCAAATAATGCTTAATGCCAAAACAACTTGTTGGTCTGTAAAGAAAGGCTTTGCAAACATATATGTTCCAAAAGTTATTAATGCCAAAATTAAGCAAAAATACCACACGGCGTAATTATAACTTGAGTCTTTGCCTCTGTAAAAATATGCCCTGAACAATTCAACAACGGCTCTAAGCCAAACAACCAATCCGATAATTTTGCAAGCACCTACTATGTTAAACACTTTAAATTGTTGCAAAATCAAACCAACTGCAATTAAGCATACCAAAACAAACTCTACAATAGTCAAAATTTGCACTGTTCCCCTTTTGTGCTTAACAAGTGGAAACAAAACAAGCGCAAGATAAGCCACAAGCAACAAGGCAATAGCAATGTTTACAATTTTAAGACCTATTTCATAATTGTTTACAAGCATTACAATACCTAATGTTATCAAAAGCACACTAACTATTAAATAAACTATATAGTCTCCTTTAAATCTTTTCATAAAATCTCCTTTAAAACTTTTTATCACATAGATTATATTATCGGAAGTCAGGAAAAAGCAATGCGAAGCATAATTTTCGGATGACTGATGTTAATACAATCAGTGATGTCATTGTTTACAATGAATTTTGCGTTTAGCAAAATGTTTTACGAACGCAGTGAATAAAACTTCATCACATAGATTATATTACTTATGAAATTTTTTTCAAAATGTTTACAACCAATTTTTTAATTTATTAATGCAAAATCATTTATCCCGTTTTTCAAATTATTATTAATATATTGTCGCTCATCAATTTTTTTCATTAAAATTTCCATTTGTTTAAAACATCTATTATATTTGTTTATAACCGGAAGAACAAAAGGACTTTCAGGTAAATTTGCCGAATACAAACCTTCTTCAAAAGTTTGTGCCAAAGATATTTCCTTTTGTAAAAAAGTTTTAGAATAACAACTAAAATCAAAAAGCAATTTATTTAATTCATCCGAATTATCTTCTCCCAAAAAGTCGATAATTTTTGTTGGGTCATTATCCATATAGCAATGTTTAAATTCATTAATATACTTATCAAACAAAGGCTTTACCAAAACAAAACAATCAGAATAAGATGAGCCTTTCAATTTAGAAAGCAAAAAGTTGTCGCCATTATTTTGCATTTTTTCAGTGATGTTTAAGGCAAGATAATCAGTAAAAATTTCATTTAAAAAACCATTTTCTTCGGCCATTAACATTTTTTCATTATTTTCTATTGAAACTTTAAGACCACATTTTTTTAAACTATGATTATTATTATTTTTGCAAATTAATCTTTCTTTAGTGCTAACACAATGCAACAGCTCATGAACAAAAGTTTGCTGATAACACAACCTTATGTCTTTCAAAATTATAAACTTCATTTTTTCTCTGTTCTTATCAAAATTTGAGCGTATGCTAAACATTCCGTTAGATGTTTCATCGTTAGCAAAATATGCATAATATCTATACAATTCTTGCTTTTTATAATCTGATAAATTATCAAAAATTTGCACCAAATATTTGTTTTGTTTCAAGTCAAGCATACTAATTTTTGACGATGATTTATCTAAATCTTCCAAAATTTGATAGTTAAGCATAGTTAGTTTATTTATATCATCTTCAAATTTGGTTTTAAATAATTTCTTGCTGTTTTTAATATCTTGGCTTTTTAAAACATAATCAGTTCTTACGATTTTTTTAAAGGAATCTCTAATATCTTGTTTGCTTCCCTCAAAAAGTATTTTCTCAAAATATAAAAGACTTTCTTCATCAATCAATTTTTTGTTTATTTTTATATTTTCAAAACTTTTAAAAAACCATTTTTTATAAAGCAAAACAATTTCTTCGCCAATTCGGTTTTTAAAATTACAGAAAGTTCGATTTATGTTTTTTTTGTCTACAAAAACAACTAAAGTGTCTAAAAACCTTCTTTCAATTTTATTTCTATATTCTTCACCAAAAAAATCAATAAAATATTCTTTTATTTTATCCTTACAAAATTTAACATATTTAACTTCATCTTTTTCAATTTCGTCTAAAAACATTTTATAATTTCCTTTAACAACTTTTTAAATTCATCATAATTTTCTGGAAAATTTCCACAACCTGTAATGCTTTTTGATTTTTTCCCATCAAAGACCGTCACATCAAAATCTTCAATATCACAACACATAGGATTATTATAATCTCCATTCCAAGATGAAAAAATATTAATAAATTTTTTAATTTCATTATCAACATTTTTAGTTATCACAAGTCCGTTATATTCTACTAAATTTTTATCTCCGTCAAGTATCATTTTATGTGATTCAAAACGATTAAACACCTTAATTTTTATAACCATACTTTTATTATATCAAAAATAAAACATTTGTCAAGATTAAAACTTTTTAATTGAAAATTAATAAAAAAAAGATAGTGATTAACACTATCTAATTCCTAAAGATTTTTTAAGTTCACGATATTTATTAATATCTCTGCTTTCTAAATATTTTAAAAGACCATTTCTTTTACCAATAAGCATTAATAAACCGCGTTTTGCAGAATTATCTTGTTTGTTTGATTTTAAATGCTCAGTAATGTCATTAATTCTTGCTGTAAGCAAAGCAATTTGCACTTCTGTTGAGCCTGTGTCGCCATCTTTTAATTGATATTTAGACATAATTTCTTTTTTATTAATCATTGCTATTTCCCCCTTCAAAAATTCGCCAAAAACAAAGTATGTCGTAAGGGTATTTTATCAAGCACCCTTGTTTAAGGTCGAAAACATAATATCACTTTTAAAGCAAAATGTAAAGTATATTTTAAAAATTTCTTTAAACACTAAATTTTTTTGAAAAAATTGACTTTAACATAAGTATTGTTAATAAGCTGAAACAAAAATCTTATGAAAACAATATCTGTTATCATAGTTTAAATGAATATTGATTGTCGCTTGCAAGAGTAACTCCCAAAGTTTTGTCAAAAACTTTTTTAGAATTAGGAATATATCGCCCCACTTTTATAATTATGTTTTTATACTTTTTTAAAATCTCGAGTTTATCTTTTATTTCTTCAAGTTTATAGCCCGTATAAATAACGATATCATCTTCTATCAAAAATTTTGTTCTAAATTTTTCAATAAATTCGTCAAGTTCATTAAAACTATCAAATGGCTCTAACCCACCAAAAACTATTGCCGAAGTTAATGGATTTAGCAAATATCTCTCTATAATTTTATCATCATTGATATTCAAAATTGGCGAATTTCTTAAAGCATCATTTTGACAAATAGAACAATCAAGACCTAGTTCTTTATAGCATTTTCCATTGCAAAAAGGAAGGGCTATAAACATAGAAATTTTTTTGTAATTTATACAATCTTCATCTTTAATTTCTACCACTCTCATTTTCAATTTCCCCAATGTTATACCACTTACGGTTTTTAAATTCTTCAAAACGCTCTTTAGAGTACGACTTTGAAGGAGTTAGAAAGCCGACTATTCGTGTAAACTCATCATACTTAGGTTTCCCACATTTAGGACAACAACCATCTCCGATATAAGCGTGTTCATTTTCACAAACTGATATTTTTTTGTTAAAGCAACTATAAATTACTCCACTTTTTCCAAGATAATTTAATATTTGCCATGCTTGGTCAAAATTATTAAAATCTCCTTCAACATTTATATGCGAAATTTGTCCACCACCGCATTTTTTATCCAAAACTGAGCCTAGCTTAACCTTTTCTTGAATAGAACACTTTTCTTGAAGCGGAATCCATTGATTTGAATAAATATTTTCTCTATGTTTTTCAGGATAAAACATATCATCTTTTTTTCGAAGTTTTACATTCGCACTTTCGGCTGGAATTGCCTCAACATTTATCGAATAATCAAAGTCATATTCTTCTTTTTGTTTGTTTATTTCATCCAAAATTTTTATTGCAAAGTCAAGACCTTTTTTGTTGTAACTAGCGTTATTAAATTCATCATAATCTATTCCGCCAAACTCTCTTACAGCTTCAAACATGGCAGTAATACCAATAGTGTTATATTGATTTTCAAGTTTTAACAGTCCATAACTATAATTTGGTAGCAATCCCTTTTCTATATTTCTTTTTATAATATGACGAACAATATCAAGAGTTTTAACAACTATGTCTACCCTCTCACGCAAAAGCGTAAAAAATTTATTTTCATCACCGTTGCTGTCAAGAGCAACACGCCTTAAATTTATTGTGTTTACTTTAACTGAGCCAATAGACAAACTTGTTCCACCAATAGAATTTATAAATCCTAAATCTTTCTTTTTATGAACATCGCTTAAATTGTTAACAAGCCTACAGCAAGAGCTTAAACTTGTAACATCGCTTCCGAGATAAAAATTCCCATCACACCATTCCATATTTTCTTTGCAAGCCCATTTAGCAAAATCTTCATCAACAAATTTTCCGTCTTTAAATAAAAGTGAATAAGTTATAACTGGAAATGTAGCCATCATTGAATGTCTAATTTCTTTAACAACATCCATAAACACCTTTTGATGCTCCAATATGCCATCTATGTTATCGATAACGCATTGCCCATCAGGATACATTCTTCCCCCAAACAACTCTTCAAGATAATTTCTGTCCATAATAGTAATGTTTGTGAAAGCACTTTGAATAACTCTTAAATATGGTTGATTTAAATCATAAACAAACTTTTGGAAGCATTGTTTTCTGTAATATTCTGGGTCTTTAAGATAAAATCCGTTTGCAACATCGTTTTTCCAAAACCAATAAGAATAAACAAGATAAGAAGGAAGCCCAACTGCCCCTGATTGCCTGTTTGAAAGCCAACCGATATATTCCAAACAATGGTCATTAAAGGTTGTTAAATGCTTTGCTGGCTCTGTTTTAAATTTGTTAATAAAAAACAAACCTTTATTAGTCAAATCATCTAAGTCGACAGCATAACAATAAGGAATAAAAGTCGCTGTTGGAAAATCATGAAGATAAGTTTGACCAACCCATTCGCTTTCAAGCCAAATTTCGGCTTGTTTAACGCCATATTTTTTCTTAATTTCATAAAATATTTTGTTCATTGCAAGAAGTTTGCAATGAGGTTCAGCCATGTTATGAATTAAACTTGTAACATCTTTTGTGTCTGAATTAGCGTTTGGGTTGATAGAAATATCAACTACCTTACTTGACTTGTCAATAAAGTGGTCAATAAAATATGTAAAATTCAAGTTATCGTTTGAAACGCCATTTAGTTTTGTTAAGTCTTCTCCGTACTTGTTTTTTAAATTATTTAAACAACTGATAAAATCTTTGTCTAAATTATTATTAAAATCTATAACCATAATCTTTACCCTCGTTATCATTTGAAATTTGATTTTCAAAAAAATCTTCTAATCTACTTTTTTGATTGTAATTATTAACTAATTTACATGCTTGTGCAAAATCAAAAATTTTGCTATCAATTTCTAACACCGGAACGCTTAAAATTTTTTTTGCTTTTAAAATTTCAAGGTCAGAAATTTCGTTAAAGTTAATGTTTTTTTGTTTAAGTTTCATCTCTAAAATTTTGCATTTAGGACAACCTGTTGAATAAAGATTAATCATAAATTTTTTCTCCTCTTAACCATTTTACTACTCAATTCTTTTTTACAAAACTTACGTTATTTATTTTTCTATAGATTTTAGTTATTATTTTATATTTTTACCATAAAAACAACTAAAAACACAAGATATTGTGTTTGCTTAAGATTGAATATACAACATATAGTATTACATTAAAACAAAAAAATCAACTAATTTTTAATAGTTTTTAAAATTTTTTTAAAAATTTAATTTTACATAGTTGTCTTATTTTTTTTAGTTATAAAAATAAAAAAAGTGCTAAACATCTTTAGCACTTCTTTTATAGTAAAATAAATATTGTTGAGCATAACCCGACAAGTTCTGAAAATAATTAACAAGATTTTTTCTGATTAATTTTACATTTGTTCTTTTTGAATTATCATCTTCATTTAAATCGACTTTCTTTAAATCTAAATTTTCAAAATAATCTTTAAAAAATTCATAATAAATTTTTGTAATCCAAGTGTCAACTGGAAAAACATCATTTTTGTGAAAAGCAAAAAGCAAAATGCAGTCGGCAACTTTGGGGCCAACACCGCTTAAATTCAACAAAACTGGCAAGCAATTATCAACTTGATTGTTTTTTATAAAGTCATAATCAAAATTTTCAAGTTGTCTTACAACATTGTAAAGATATTCCGCCCTATAGCCTGCACCAGCTTGCCTAAAATCTGCTATACTAGCCTTTAAAAGTTGTTCCCTTGTTGGAAAAGCATAAAAATCTTCTTCATCAAGTTTTGTTCCAAATTTTTTGCAAATATTTTCAATTATAGATTGTATTCTTTTTATATTATTATTTGCAGAAATAATAAATGAAATTATCATCTCAAAAGCATTTTGATTTAATATTCTAATTCCATATCCAAATTTAATTGCAGACTTTAAAACTTCAAATTTCTCTAGTTTAGATTTAATAAATGAATAATCATTATCTAGGTCAAAAAAATTAACAAAATAATCAACATCTTTTGTTTCAATTTCAACTTTATTTTTATAACAAAAAATCTTTGCTTTTTTGTTTAAACTAAAAACTTCATAGTGGTCTCCTATATTTTTATATCTAAAAATTTGCCCACATTCCAAAATATGCGTAATGTTGAAATCTGATAAATTTGTAACAACAATTTTATCTTTATCTTTAAAATAATTTTGCATAGTTTATTTTAACATATTTCAAAAATTTTGGCAATATTAAAAAGCATGTAATCGATTTTGATTATAAAAATTGAAACAAAAAAAGAAGTTTTTAAAACTTCTTTATTTTTTTACTATTCAGTTACAATGTTAACACATTTTTTATCTTTTGATTTATAACCAAATTTAACAACACCATCAGTTAAAGCAAACAAAGTGTAGTCTTTACCCATACCAACATTTTTGCCGGGATGAATTTTTGTTCCTCTTTGACGAACAATGATATTTCCTGCCAAAACGCTTTCGCCATCATATTTTTTAACACCAAGGCGTTTAGCAATGCTATCTCTACCGTTCTTTGTGCTTCCGCCACCTTTGTGGTGAGCAAATAACTGTAAATTAATAAACATTATATATTTCCTCCAATTTAACAAATTTTTTGTAACCTGACTGAATGTCAAGCAAACCTTCTTTCATCGTTTGAACAATCGCATCAACTTTTGTTTGGTCTTCAAAGGATAAATCTGACGGTATAACAAAACTTAAATACCCATCTTCAACTTCATAGTCTATTTCAAGCCCAACAACTTTAATTAGCCCCAAAAGAGCTGTTTGGGTTATTGCAGAAATGCTAGCACAAACTATGTCGTCAGAATTTTTAAACCCAGCATGACCAGAAACCAAAACTTTGCAAATTTTATTATCATCGTTGTAATAAAGTTCAATATTTGTCATTATTTAACTTCAACTAATCTTAAAGTAGTGTAAGGTTGACGATGACCTTGTCGTTTTTTAACATTCTTTTTTGCTTTATAACGAATAACAATAATTTTTGCCTCTTTGCCTTGTTTAACAATTTCGCATTTTGCTGTTTTTGCTAAATATGGATTTCCAGTTTCAATTTTATCGCCATCAACTAGCATTAAAACTTTTAAATCAACATTTTCGTTAACATTAGCATTGATTTTTTCAACATTGAAACAATCACCAACAGAAACTTTATATTGTTTTCCACCTGTTTCTAACACACAAAACATAAATTTTCCTCCTCGCTAAAACTCGCTACCAAAGGCGAAACATTGCTTTAAACTTAATTAATCACAACATTTGCTTTAAACTGCCCTTTTATATGCGGTACGCATAAAATTTATCATAAAATTCAATTTTTGTCAACAAATTTTTAAAATAAATTAAAAATATTGTAATATATAATATATTTTAATAATTTCATTTCAGTAAATTTATAACAATCTCTGCTTAAATACCCTAAAATGACTTTTCATCCGTTTTAAAAGTAATTACCTTTAATTTTTGTAATTCTTTTGATTTTACGTAAGACATTGTAGATAAATTTGAAATTATTTTAAGTTTTAAATCTAGCACAACATGAAAAGTACATTCATCATTGTCCTTAATCTCTTGAGATAAACTCCATTTGAAACCCTCTTTTTTTGCTTGTCTTAAAAAAGCTTTACGATTATTTTCATTCAATTTTATAATAACCTTATCTTCTTTTAATGATAAATCATTCAAAATCATATCTTTCTCCAATTCACACTGTTAAAATGTTTTTAAATTTTAATACATTCTTCAATTTTTTATTTCTTTTATTCAACAAACCCGAAAGCACTTGCAGGAGCCGTGAAATTTATGTTTGTTTCAACTCCATCTCGAACAACTGTGTATGTTACACTGTCGCCAACTTTTATCGTCAAAGCAAGGTCTATGGCATTAAACATTCTAGTTACATCAACAGTTTTGTCATTAACAGTGATAGATTTTAATTGGTCATTAACCTTAAATCCTTCACTTTCTCCAACAGATTGAGTTTGCACTTCTTTTATGCTCACTTGTTCAATTATGTTTGAAGTTTTTGTATTATTATCAAAAACTGCTCTGGAATTATCAATTTGCAGTGCTAATCCAATAGTTATTTTTTTGACCTTTTTTGTGCCACTTAACTCATAATTATAAATCAAATTATCAGCAACATTGATTGCGATGTCTTTAGGAATAGCATAAGCGATGTTTTCTATTTCCGTGTCTACAATTTTTGCATTAACAATTCCAATCAATTCGCCTCTTTCATTAAAAAGTCCACCGCCCGAATTACCTGAATTTATTGCCGTATCAATTCTTAATGTTCTGAATGTTACAGTTGTTGCATTGTCAACACCAGTCATTGAAATATATTCACTTTCAACGCTAACAATCCCTTCAGTAACGCTAATGCCTTCGGCTTCAGGATTACCAATCGCAATAGCAGTATCTCCAACAACATATTTATCACTTATTTTTATTGCTTTTGCATCACTTTGTTTAAGAATTTGATTGCCTGTTATTTTCAAAACGGCAATGTCATAGTTTAAACTTCCGCCGATATAAGTACATTCAATAGCATCCAAGCCATAGACAATAATTGGATAGCCATTTTCATCATAAACATAATTTCCGCTTGAGTCTGTTTTGTATGATACTTCAACAGAAGAGCCATACAAAAACGCATAGATTTTCCCAATCTTTTCGTTTGCTTCATTATTATAAACCACATGGTAATTTGTTATTAAATAAGCATCACCATTATTTTTGTCAAGCCTATAAATTACCCCACTGCCTGCACTAACCAAGGTCTTTTTAACATCTTTTGTAGTAAATATTCCAGTAGCCTCTTGAGCAATAACTTTAAATTCACTATATATGCTCAAACTGCTCATTAATGCAGTGTTAATTGATGCTGTTTTGTCGCTTGTTTGCACTTCATAATTTAAGTACTCTTTCAAAAATTCTTCAAAACTTTTTGTGTAACCTTTCGCTTTTAATGCTTCATAAATTTCATCAATAGAAACATTCTGAGCATCTTTTCCATTAAAGCCATTTTTTCCGTTCGTTACTTGAAAAGTCGAAGTAGTGTTGTCGGAATAAGTAATTGTGTATGTATCAATCAGCCCATTTGTGCTTGTCTTTTTTATATCA
Organism: uncultured Clostridia bacterium; assembly: GCA_934747965.1. GTDB lineage: Bacteria > Bacillota > Clostridia > Christensenellales > UBA1242 > UBA7868. The sequence continues at coordinate 97,943 of CAKVHI010000004.1, read as the reverse complement.
ACGATACTTCGTTCGCTATAAACACACGCAGTTAAAAACATTGCTGGAATTAGCAAAATAATTAATAATAAATATTTGCAAAAATGTTTTATTTTTTTCATATCACCCTTCCTAAAAACCTTTAAAAAAATTTTTGTTTTACATAAATGATTTTAACACAAATTTAAAAATTTACAAACAATTTAATAAAAAAATCTTAGTTCTTAATCAATCTAAGATTTTTTTAAAAGGAATATTTAATTTTAATCAAACAAAGCATTAACAAAATCTGTTGCATCAAAAGGAATTAAGTCATCCATTTTTTCGCCAACACCAACAAATTTTACTGGCACTTGAAGGTCGTTAATAATTGGCACAATAACTCCACCTTTACTTGTTCCATCAAGTTTAGTCAAAATCAAACCATCAATGCCTATCATTTCGTTAAATTCTTTAACCTGACTTAGGGCATTCTGCCCAGTTGTGGCATCCAAAACTAAAATTTTTTTGTATTCACATTCAGGATATTTATTTGCAACAATTTTAGAAATCTTTTTAAGTTCTTCCATCAAATTAACTTTATTATGAAGTCGACCTGCCGTATCTATTAACAAAACATCACTCTTTTTTGCTTTCATACTTTCGATTGCATCATAAACCACACTTGCAGGGTCGGCTCCTTCAGTGTGTTTTATTATTTTAACCTTACTCTTGTTTGCCCATTCAGTCAACTGATCACTTGCTGCCGCCCTAAAAGTGTCAGCCGCAGCCAAAATAACCTCTTTTTTATCAGAAGAGAACAAATGTGCAAGTTTTCCAATAGTCGTTGTTTTTCCAACGCCATTAACGCCAATAATCAAATAAGCAAGCGGAAATTTTTCCTCTTCCTCGCAAATATCAAGTTTTTCAACAATTATTTGCTTTAGAAGTTCTTTTGCTTTTTCACTTTCCTTAATTTTTTGTTTTTTTGCCCTTATTTTAAGTTCATCAATAATATCTTCAGTTGTTTCAACACCCATATCTGAGGAAATTAAAATATATTCAAGTTCTTCATAAAATTCATCATTAAGTTCACTTTTTTTAAAAAGTTCTTTAAATTTTTGGCTTGTTTTTTTAAGTCCTTCTTTAATTTTACTAAATAATCCCATAAATTTCCTTTTTGCATAATTATTCAAAAATATGAATAAATATGGTTTTACATTCAAAATTTTTTATAATTATTAATTATTTTCATCCAAGTTAACATCACTAAGTTTAACAGATACTATTTTTGACACGCCCTTTTCTTGCATAGTAACACCATAAAGTCTGTCTGCTAATTCCATTGTTGGTTTTCTGTGAGTTATAACAATAAATTGAGTTTCACTTGAAAAACGGTTAAGATATTTTGCAAATCTTCCAACATTGGCATCATCCAAGGCTGCTTCAATTTCATCTAGCAAGCAAAATGGCATTGGCTTTAATTTTAAAATAGAGAATAAAATTGCAATAGCAGTTAAAGCTTTTTCACCACCACTTAGAAGTGAAAGATTTTTAAGACTTTTTCCGGGTGGTTCAGCAATAATATCAACACCAGCATCCAAAATATCACATTCTTTTTCATCGCTTTCGGGGTCAAGTTCTGGTTTAACCAAAATTAACTCTGCCCTTCCGCCACCAAACAATTCTTTAAACACTCTTTTAAAGTTGTCATTAATTTTTGAAAACTCAGTTGTAAATCTGTTGACCATTTCGCTGTTAAGTTCACGAATAACTTTGCTTGTATCTTCTTCAGCCTTTTCAAGGTCTGTAACTTGAGCATTCAAAGTTTCAAACCTTTCATTAAGAGCCACACTTTCTTCTATTGCGTTAACATTTACATAACCAAGTTTGTCAATTTCACGCTTATTTTTGTTCGCTTCAATCAAGCCTTCTTCAAGGTTATAGTTTTCAATCTTATATTCCAAACTTGATGCATAAGTAAGTTCATAAGCCTCCCAAACTCGTTCTTGCATATTTTCAAGTTCTGTGTCTATTTTTGTAAGATTTAACTCTTCCATGCTTTTTTTGTTTTGAAGTTTAGAAATTTGATTTGTAAAATTACTGCGGTCTTCATCAAGTTCTTTCAAATTAATTTGAAGTTGCTGTTTATAGTCATCAAGACCATCAAGTTTTGATTTAACCTTTTCAATTTCCTTCTCACAAGCTTTGTAATTTTCATTTTGTTTTATAAGTTCAAGTTTGTTTAATAAACTTTGCTTGTTCAAATTTAATTTGTTTAAATTTTCAAGATTTTCTTGAATAATATTTTGCTTTTCATCAATATCACTATTAAGCCTTATTTCTTCTTCGTTTAAAGATAAATTTTCACTCTCTAAACCAGCAATTTCAACCCTAATTGTTGTGATTTTTTCATTATAATTATCTCTTTCAGCTTTAAGTTCATCAAATTGCTCTTTGGTTTTTGATATTGCATTTGTTGCATCTGTGTTGTTTGTGTTAATAGAAGAAATAATTGTTTCAAGTTCTAGAATTTCATTTTCAAAGTTTGACTTGTTCAAGTTTAAAGTTTGCAAAGATTGTTTTAAATTTGCAATAATTTTTTGACTTTCTTCATTTGAAACTTTTAAATTTGCAAGTTTTTCATTTGAAGATGTAAGTTCTAGTTCAATGTTGTGAAATTCAGTGTTGTTTTGTTTAATTTTTTCTTGACTAGAATTTGTGGCTTGCATCAGTTTGTCTTTCAAACTTTCATTTTCTGTTCGCTCTAAATTTAACTTCTCAAGATGTTTTTCTATTTCTTCAATTTCACGCTGTCTGCCAATCAAATTAGAAACACTATTTTTTTTGCTTCCGCCCGAAATCGAGCCCGCAGGATTAATAACATCGCCATCAAGTGTTACAATTTTGAACGCATATCCACACTCCTTTGCAAGACTTATTGCAAGAGGTAAATCATTAACTATTACAGTTGCTCCTAGCAAACTTTCAAAAATATTTTTAAGTTTTCCGTCATATTTAATCAAATCACTTGCAATTCCAAAAACACCATTTAACTTAAGTTTTGTTAAAAATCTATCTTCAATTTTGCGTGGTTTTACACTTGTGATTGGCAAAAAAGTTGCTCTTCCCAAAGCATTTTGTTTTAAATAATCAATCAAACTGTTTGCATTTTGCTCATTTTCAGTTACAACATTTTGAACAGCTCCACCAAGTGCCATTTCAATCGCAGTTTCAAATTTTTGAGGCACTTGCATCAAACTTGCAACAACACCAACAAATTGCTTTTTTAATTGCTCATTTTGTTCACTGTGTTTAATAAGATTTTTAACTGAGTTGTTAAAACCTTCCAAGTCTTTTTGCATTTCTGTCAAAACTTTTTTTCGACTATCCAAAATAGCCAAAGAATTGTTTACATTTGATAATTTTTCTTCAATATTTTTTAGTTTCAAAACATTTTCATTAAAGCGGTTAAGTTCACTTGCTGTTTGAGTTTTTAAATCTAACTTTCGTGCATTAAAACTGTCAATTTGTTCATTTAACTTGCTCATAGTGCTTGAAAATTCAACATTTTTTATTGTTTCAGCATTAAGCAATGCATTAACTTCATCAATTTTTTCTTCAACACTTTCCTTTTCGGCTGTTTTTTTGCTTAAAGAGCTTTTGTAATCTCCAAGTTTGCTCAAAGCATTTACAACTTGTTTTTGATTGTCTAAACTCAAATCTTCACTTTTAGTTAATTCATCAACAATTTTAAGATATTTGCTTCTTGCTTTTTCAATTTCTTCACTTAATTGCTTAATTTTTTGTTCATTGCTTACCTTTTTATCTTGTTTTGTGTTTAGTGCATTTTTGGCATCAATAAGTGATTGTTTTAATTTCTCAACTTCTTGCTCAATTCTTTGAATTTCATTTGAATTTGAGGCTAATTTTTCATTAACAACACTGGCTTCGCTTGATGATTTTTCAAGTTTAACATTAAGTTCAATCATTTTTTGATATAAACTGTTAATGTCTTTATCTATGTGCTGAATTTTGTCAAAATTTTCATTATATTTTGTTATAACATTTTCTAAATCGCCGTTTCTTACATTAAGTTCTTCTTCTAAGGCTTTTATTTTTATGTTAATAGCCTCTTTATTTGTGCTTGCATTGTCATATTGATATATATAGTTATTTATTTCGGCTTTCTTAAGGGCCTCTTTTAAAACTAAATATTTTTTTGCATTTTCGGCTTGATGCTTAAGAGGTGTTAGTTGTTTTTCAATTTCACTTAAAATATCTCTAAGCCTGCTAAGATTTTCTCTTGTTCTTTCTAACTTTCTGCTGGCCTCAATCTTTTTTGCCTTAAATTTGCTTATACCCGCTGCTTCTTCAAAAATAACTCTTCTGTTCTCTGGCTTAGAGTTTACGATTTCATCAACCTTACCTTGACCGATAATAGAATAACCATCTCTTCCGATTCCGCTATCATGCAAAATATCAACAATATCTTTAAGTCTGCAAGGAGTGTTGTTTAATAAATATTCACTCTCTCCGTTTCGATACAATTTTCTCGTTAAAGAAACTTCAGTATATTCAACATCTAAAGTTTTATCACTGTTGTCTAGCACCATAGTTACTTCACAATAACTCAAACTTTTACGATTTTCAGTTCCAGCAAAAATAACATCTTGCATAGAGCTTCCACGCAAAGTTTTGCTACTTTGTTCACCCAAAACCCAACGGATAGAATCGGCAACATTGCTTTTTCCACATCCGTTTGGACCAACAATAGCAGTAATACCGCCATCAAATTCTATTACAGTTTTGTCTGCAAAACTTTTAAATCCTACAATTTCAATACGCTTAAAATTCATTTTATCCTCTTTTTTGCAATAAAATCCAAGCACATTATATCACAAAAATTTGCAAAAAACAAGTTTTTAAATATTGGAATAAAAAAAGATTAAAAACTTTTTAATCTTCTTGCTTTAAGTTATTAAATAATTTACTCGTTCTAAACGAAAAGGTCAAATATCAACAGATTATATAAACAAGTCTTTAACATCAATCTCTAACACATCAGAGAGATGAATTAATGATTTTAGACTTATATTAATTTTTCCACTCTCAAGTTTATTAACATAACTAGCATCTTTTCCAAGCCTAAGACTTAATTCATACGCAGACAAATTCTTTGCAATTCTATTTTTTGCTATATTTAAACAAACTTTATTAAAAATATTTTCTTCCATACATTCATAATAAAACACATAACCACTTGACTAATTGACTGAAATTCAATATAATTGAATTATGGTCAATATTAAGAAAAAGTATTCGTGCAGTTTTATATATAACGGTAAAAAGGAGTTACTTACCCTAACAAAAATGGCTGTAAGTGGCACTTTAAATAATTTGATTGAGAATAATAATGTAACTAATTTTTATTTCTTTGATAAAAATCTCCTTGAAGATTTTGCATATTTCTTTATTACTAACAAAAAGCAGAAAAATAGCCAACTCAAAAGAATAAAAATTAGTAATAAAATCTTTAAAAATAAAAATTTTAATGAATTTGATGAATTTATTAATATTCAATCAAACAATTTTAAATTTCTAGATTTAAAACAGTTAAGTGATTTTTGCATTTATATTGATCAGGATCAATGTGATGTTACAGTGATTAAAAACAATATTTTCTAAAAATTATAAGTTTTTTTATTTTATTTTTGTATTGACAATTAAATTAAAATATTTTAAAATATATACATGAGAAAAAAAGTCAAAAAAGCAGAAGGCGTTGTTAAAAACAAAACAAAAATAAAAAAAGCCTGCAAGATTGCTGCAACAGTGTTAGCTTCTTCAATTTTTTTAACAGGCACAACTGTTGCTTTACAAAATGTCAACAATGTAAAACTTCCAAATGAAAAGCAAATAGAATATACTGTAGAAAATTTTGATGCTGATGAAAGATATATTTCAATAAGGAACAATGATAATATTGATTATTCTACATACGATTTTGTAAATAGTGCTGAAATTAGGCGTTTTATAATCAAAAACAATGAAAATTTAAAAGTTTTTGCCGATGAATCAGTTTCAGAAAAAAACTATACTGCCATAAAAGAAAGTTTGGCTTATATTAATGGGTTGTTTGAAATTATAAATCCTAACTATAAATTTAATTTAACAACCGAAAAGAAACTTGGCGATTATTTTAATTCCAATCTTATAACTGTGTCTGAAAATAACGAACAAAGTTTTGCCGGAATTGCTCGTATTAAAGGGCTTAACACTTTTAGCAATTTTGGAAAAAAACAATATGTTAATAACATTACTCTTAACAAAGACTACGCTGAAAATAACGAAGTTTCCACCCTAAGAACAGTTTTTATACATGAGTTTCTTCATTTACTTGGCTTTGCCGACACTTATACTATTGATTCTTTTGACACTTCTTCCATTATGTCTGGGGCGGAAAGCATAAAAACAAGCAAAATTTTGTCTAACAACGACCTTAAATTGCTTTTAGCACTTTATAGCGACAATTCAAACGAAAATCAAACCAAGTTTGAACAACTTTTGACTTACAACAAATCTAGTTTTGACTATTTTAACCAAAACTTTTATGAAGAATTAAAAATAGGCGTTAAAAATTTTTTAATAGAAAATGGTTGCGATGTTGATGATAACTTTGAAATCACGACTCCAAAACTTGCTGAAAACAATTTTTATGTTTCAAACTCTGAAAACACAAATTTGCTATGCTTAAACAAATCTAATTCTCTTGCCAAAATTAAAGTTAACAAATTTAATAATATTCTGAACAAAAAAAACGAAGTAAGTTCTGTTGAAAAAAATATAAATTACGGTTGCAACAGTTTGGAAAGTTTGATTTTCGAATTAAGTTTCCCTAAAGAAAATGGTTATAATTGCATTTTAAATTGTGGCAAATATTCTTTACTCATTTCTTCTTCAAGTCTTAAAAACTTAAATATTGAAAATAACCAATTTATAACAATTTTAAAAAATGTATCAGAAGATGAATTTTTAGACATTTGTAACCAAAACAGAACAAAAACTTTAGATGTTGAACAAATTTTAAGTTAACAATTTTATAAAAATAAAAGAGCATTAACAAAAATCAATGCTCTTTTTTTAAATCTTTAAAATTGAGATAAATGCTTCGCTTGGAATTTGAACAGAGCCAACTTGACGCATACGCTTCTTTCCTTCTTTTTGTTTTTCAAGAAGCTTTCGCTTTCGTGTGATATCCCCACCATAGCATTTAGCCAAAACATCTTTTCGTAACGCCTTTATAGTTTCTCTTGCAATAACTTTACTGCCAATAGATGCTTGAATTGGAATTTCAAATAATTGTCGTGGAATTATGTCTTTAAGTTTTTCAGTTATTGCCTTTCCTCGTTTATAGGCACTACTTTCATGAACGATTATAGATAAAGCATCACAACTTTCGCCATTTAACAAAATGTCTAGTTTTACAAGTTTACTTGGCTTGTAACCAATAATTTCATAGTCTAAACTTGCATAACCCTTACTTCGACTTTTCAAACTATCAAAAAAATCGTATATAACTTCATTAAGTGGAATTTCATAATCAAGTTGAACGCGTTTTTCATCAATATAATTAAGGTTTAACTGTATCCCTCGTTTTTCTGTGCATAGGTCCATAATTGCACCCACATATTCTGGAGGAGTGTAAGCAGTAAGTTTACAAATTGGTTCTTCCATAAAATCTATTTCTTGCATTTTTGGAAGATTAGTCGGATTTGAAATTTCAATAACTTCACCATTTGTTTTGTGCACCAAATAATTAACACTAGGGGCTGTGGTTATAATGTCAAGATTAAACTCTCGCTCTAGCCTTTCAGTTATAATTTCCATGTGCAAAAGTCCCAAGAACCCACACCTAAAGCCAAAGCCCAAAGCCTTTGAGGTTTCTACTTCAAAAAACAATGAATCATCACTTAATTTTAATTTTTCCAAAGCATCTTTAAGTTCGGCATATTTATCCCCTTCTGCTGGAAATATGCCACAAAAAACTACGGGTTTAACTTCTTTGTATCCCTCAAGAGCCTGATCGCATTTGTTTTCAAGCAAAGTTATTGTATCGCCGACTTTGGTGTCTGAAACATTCTTTATTGATGCAGTAACATAGCCAACTTCTCCTGCTCTTAAAATGCCCGTACTGCTCATTTTAGGGTTAAAAACCCCAACTTCAACACAATCAAAACTTTTATTAGAGCTCATCATCAAAATTTTGTCGCCCGCACGCAACGCCCCATCCACAATTCTAACAAGACAAACTGCTCCTTTATAACTATCATAAAAACTATCAAAAATCAAGGCTTTTAAAGGTTTGTTAATATCTCCTTTAGGACTTGGGAAATAATCAATTATATCATCCAAAACTTGCTTAATATTTGTGCCCTCTTTTGCCGAAATCTGAGGGGCAATGTCGCTTGGAAGCCCAATAACTTCTTCAATTTCTTTTTTTGTGTTTTCAATGTCTGCACTAGGCAAATCAATTTTGTTAATGACTGGCAAAATTTCTAAATTGTTTTCTAGTGCTAAATATAAATTTGCAAGAGTTTGTGCTTCAACACCTTGAGTTGCATCAACAATCAATATCGCCCCCTCACAAGCGGCAAGCGACCTTGAAACTTCATAAGTAAAGTCTACATGACCGGGAGTGTCTATTAAATTCAATTCATAATCAACACCATCTTTAGTATATTTCATTTTGGTAGTGGCAAGTTTTATTGTAATTCCTCTTTCTCGTTCCAAATCCATACTGTCAAGAAGTTGGCTTTCCATATCTCTTTTGGCAACCGTACCAGTAAATTCAAGTAATCTATCAGCCAATGTGCTTTTCCCATGGTCAATATGAGCCACAATGCAAAAATTTCTTATTTGTTTTTGATATTCATTCATGCTTTTATTATAAAAATTTTTTCTAAAAATTGCAAGAAAAGATATGAAATTTAAAAAAATACTTTTATTTTATGTTTTTATTTGGTATAATTATTAAATAATAATCATAAAATTTAGTAAAATTCGACAAAATAATAAATAAAAAGGTAAATTTATGCAAAAAACTTTAAATTTCTTAATTGACAAATATATCGCTCATCGAGGTTTTCATAATGCTGAAAACCCTGAAAATACTCTTGGTGCTTTTCAAAGAGCGATTGATAACAATTATGCTATAGAACTTGATGTTCAACTGTTAAAAGATGGCACTGTCGTTGTTGTGCACGACAACAAATTAAGCAGGCTATGCGGAGAAGATAAATATGTTTCTAACTGTGATTATGAGGAAATAAAAAATCTTAAAGTTTTAAATTCTTCTTTCACAATTCCAACTTTCAAAGAAGTTTTAGATTTAGTTGATGGCAAAACTCCACTTTTGATTGAAATTAAAAACACGCTAAAGGTCGGAGAGTTAGAAAGCAAAACCTTTGAATTGTTAAAGAACTATAACGGCGAATATGCTATCCAAAGTTTTAATCCATATAGTTTAGCATGGTTTAAAGATAATGCTCCTAATGTTTTGCGTGGTCAGCTTTCAAGTTTCTTTAAAGGTGAAAATTTAAGTTTTATAAAAAAATTGTTATTGAAAAAATTGAAACTAAACAAAATTTCAAACCCAAATTTTATAAGTTATAATGCCGAAAATTTACCAAATAAATATTGCAAACGCTGTAAGCTTCCTGTTCTTGCTTGGACTGTTAGAAGTCAAGAACAATATCTTGATGTTATAAAATATTGTGATAATATTATTTTTGAAAACTTTGTTCCTGTGATTTAAACTTTGAATTATAAAATTTAAAAAGGTTTATTATGAAAAAGCATTATGATTTTATATTTCTTTTAATTTGGAGTATTCTTTTTGGTGGAATACCCCTTTTTATTTTAATTAATACAAAAAATTGGTTTTTATTGCTTTTTGTTTTAATAGGCTTAACTGTTTTTATTATTGCAATAATTAAAATGTTTAAAATGCTTAAAGACAAAAAAATCTTTAAAAGCGGAAAAGACGGCGTAGGTATATTTATAACTTCTGTAGGTTATGGAAAAATTAATAATGTGCCGATGTTTAAAATCATTTTTGAATTTAAAAACGAGAATAATGAAATGGTTGAAGTTAAAACAAATGAAATCTACACTTTTGATGAAGTAGAAAATTTTAGAAAGTTAAAAAAATTTAAAATCAAGTTTTGTGATAAAAAAGCAGTAATAATCTCTGACAAAGATATGGTAACAAAAATTAGACAATTAAATATATGCAGTTATTGCGGTTTAGAATTTGACGGAAATAAATGCCCAAATTGCGGAGCAATAAAAGAAGAAAAATAACTAAAAAACAAATTTGGTTATTTTTAAAATAGAAAAGGAAAAACATCTAATTAAATCAAAATATTGGATAATGTTTTAAATAAATAATTTTTTCTATTTAAAAAAACTTTTATAAAATGGAAAATTATATTTATAAAAAACAATAAAAAATAGCGAAAATTTCGCTATTTTTTTAACCATTTTTGTATTATTTTTTGTGTCTTTTACAGATTTTTGCGCATTGCGTCTATTGCATTTTTTTCAAGCCTAGACACCTGTGCTTGACTTATTCCAACTTCACTACTTACTTCCATTTGCGTCTTTCCAAGATAATACCTTAAAAGCAAAATTTGTTTTTCTCGTTTTCCAAGTTTTTTTAATGCATCTTTCAATGCTAAATCTTCAACCCATTCATCTTGATTATTCTTTTTGTCCCCAATTTGGTCCATAACTCTAACAGTTTCGCTTCCGTCAGAATAAACAGGGTCAAACAAACTGACTGGCTCAGTAATAGAATCTAAAGCAAAAGCAACTTCTCTGACTTTAATACCTAGGTCCTTAGAAATTTCTTCCAAAGTTGGTTCTACTCTGTTTTGTTTTGTAAGTTTTTCTTTAGAAAGCATGATTTGATAAGCCGTATCCCGTATACTTCTTGAAACTCTAAAAGCATTATTATCTCTCAAAAATCTTTTAATCTCGCCAATTATCATAGGAACAGCATAAGTCGAAAACCTAACATTTAAAGTTGTATCAAAGTTATTAATTGCCTTTATTAATCCTATCGTTCCAACTTGAAACAAATCATCAGGATTTTCATTTTTATACGAAAATCTGTGAACAACGGAAAGCACCAATCTTAAATTTGCTGAAACAAACAACTCCCTTGCATTTTCATCGCCTTGCTTTATTTTAATCATAAGTTCATCCATTTCACTATTCTTAAGTTTAGGTAAATTAGCAGTATTAACACCGCAAATTTCAACTTTATTTGCCATATATGCCTCCACCAAAAAGGTTTAGACATATTTTTACCCAACAAAAACAAATTATTCAAACTATTTAAAATTTTTAACAAACAACGAAAAATTTTAAGTTATCTCATATAGTGCCACAAAAAACAGAATTACCTTTCATCAGCAACAAAATACAAACTTAATGTACCTGGACCGCTATGAGAAGTTACAACCAAATTTAAAGGAACAATAATAGGGTCTAAATTATAATCTTTCTTTATCAAATTCGCTAAAAATTCTGCATCTAGAATGCAATCGGCGTGAGCAATGACTATGGTGTTACATTCGTTATTAAATTTTTCCTTAAAGCATTCATAAACTTCTAAAACGGCTTTTTTTCTGCCAATCACCTTTTTGAATGGCACCATTGCACCCTCTTTCGTAAGGTTACAAACAGGTTTAATCTGCAGTAAAGACCCAAAAAAAGCACTAGACTTTGAAAGTCGTCCTCCTTTAACCAAATACTTTAGATTGTCAACTGTAAAATAATGACAAATCTTAAGTTTGTTTTTTTCAACAAAATCTTTGCTAGACTTTATATCAAAGTTATTCTTTTTTATGTTATCAATCAAAAATTTTAGCAAAACTCCAATCCCTCCAGCCTGACAAAAAGTGTCAACTACATAAACTTTGTTTGGATAAATTTTGTTTAATTCTAAAGCAACTTTTGCAAAATTAGAATAAGTTCCGCTTTGAGTGCTTATGAAACTAAGATGCAAAATATCCTTGCCTTCTTTTAAAAGGTTTTCTAAATATTCTTTTGCTTCAAATTCATTTATTTGAGTTGTTTTTGTTGTTGCACCTTCTCTCATAAATTTACAAATTTTGCTAACTTCAAAATCTTTATCATCGCTTCGAAATTCGACATCGTTAACCATAAATTTCATAGGCGCTACTTTAATATTGTTTTCTAACAATGTTTTTGCGTCAATATCACAAACAGATTCAACGCTCAAAATAAAATCGTTCATATCTCCCCCTTTTGTATACTTTAATTTTATGCAAAAGTTTTTGATTTGACAATCTATTCTTAACTTAAACATTTCTATAAATTTAAAACAAAAAATAGAGCATGTTTTGTAACTCTACTATAAGTAGAATATTAAAAAATAAATTCAAAAATCGACACAAATTGTAAAAAATACCATAATTTGATTGATTTTTTATTTATTATTTAGTATTATTTTTATATGGAAGATTTAAAAGAAATTATTGCAAAAAACTTGATAATATACAGAACAAAAGCAAAACTTTCTCAACTTGAACTAGCAAATAAAATCAATTATTCTGACAAATCAATTTCAAAATGGGAACGAGGTCTTGGGCTCCCTGACTGTCTTGTTTTAAAACAACTGGCAGACTTATATAACATAAAAATTGACGACTTTTTTATTGAAACTGAAAATTCAAAAAATGTAAAAATTGATTTTTCAAAGGCAAAACAAAAAAAACATTTACTTATAACACTTTTGTCAAGCGGTCTAGTTTGGCTTGTTGCAACACTTTGTTTTGTAACCTTAAGTTGGCTAAACATAAATCTTTCTTGGCTTTCATTTATTATCGCAATTCCAGTGAATGCTATAGTTTTGATTGTTTTGTCAAGGCTTTGGTGGAAATATTATTATGTCGGAATTTTTGCTTCAATTTTGTCTTGGACAACGGCTTTAACATTCGATGTTGCACTGCCAAGTACAAACAGTTATTTGTTATATTTTATTTGCATTCCTTTGCAAGTTTTAATTATAATGTGGGTAATTTTGTATTATGTATTAAAAAACAAAGCAGGCAAAAACAAAGAAATTAAAAAATAAAAAAAAGAGAACATATTTTTTCTAATATTGTTCTCTTTTTTTCCTGCTATCATTCATAACTTCAATAAAACTTTTTTTGTTTCTGTAAGAAAATCTATCAATTCATGATTTATTAACTGATTATATGTCATATATTTTTTCCTTTTAATTAATTTTTTTTCTTAAAATATCATTTTCTTTTAGAGGTAAATTAGTTTTTAGATATAAAGGTTGTTGCACTTTATTAGCATCTTCAACCTTAACGCCTTCTGTGTTTAACAACTCTTCAACAGTTATTGTTTTGTTAAAAGTGTCATTTGGGCTTAAAATCTCTAATTCATCGCCAATTTTAAACCTATTTCTTTGCTCAATCAAGCAATAACCATCTTTTTGATTTTCTTTAACTTTTGCAACAAATTCATGTGTTTGAACAGGATTTGAACTTTCCAAACATTCTTTGTCATCTGCACCAAAATAAAAGCCTGTAGTATATTTTCTATGACTTGTCTTTTCCAATTCGTCTTTTAAAATAGTGTTAAAAGGTTTGTTTTCGTAAAAATCATCTAATGCCCTTCTGTAAGCATTTGTTGTTGTTGCCACATAATATGGGCTTTTCATTCTTCCTTCTATTTTAAAACTTCTAACTCCTGCATCATAAAGTTCTTTTATATGTTCAATCATGCATAAATCTTTAGAATTTAAAATGTAGGTGCCTTTGTTATCTTCTTGAATTTCTAGATAATTTTCACGATTTTTTTCACGAATGCAGTATTCCCATCTGCAAGCTTGAACACACGCCCCTCGATTAGAATCTCTGCCAGTTAAATAATTAGAAAGCAAACATCGTCCAGAATAAGAAATGCACATTGCCCCATGAACAAAAGTTTCCAAAACAATATCTTTAGGGATAAAATCTCTTATCTCCTTAATCTCTCGAGCCGAAAGTTCTCGTGCCAAAATCAATCTTTTGGCACCAAGTTTAACAAATTCATAAGCACTGTATTTGTTTGTTATGTTCGCTTGAGTTGAAACATGAATTTCCATGTCTGGAGCAACGCTCTTAACCAAACTCATAACACCAATATCACTAACAATAACAGCATCAGCATGAATATCACTTAAATATTTTATGTATTCAGCCATTCCTTCAAAATCAGAATTATGTGCCAAGATATTTAAAGTTATATAGCATTTTTTACCCTTACTGTGAGCAAATTCTATGCTAGATTTTAATTCATCATCATCAAAATTATTTGAAAAAGCTCTAAGCCCAAATTTCTTTCCTGCAAAATAACAAGCATCTGCACCGAAATAAAAGGCAGTTTTTAATTTTTCCATATCCCCTGCTGGGCTTAACAATTCTATTTTATCCATAGTTTTATTTTAACACATCTTTAATTAAATTACAATAAAAATTCGTTAATATTAAATAAATTTAAAAAAGAATTGATTAAATTGAATTTTTAGTGTATCATATTTTTATGTTTAAAAGAAAAGAAAAAATTAAAAAACCTCACACTAAAAAATTTTACATACGCTTGGGTTGCTGGTTTGTTTTAATACTCTCTTTTTTAACTTTCTTTTTGGCAACATGGTTTTGTGGAGATGATTCTACAATAAAATACATAGAAAATTATAATTATAGTTTTAATTCAAACAGCAACATAGTTGTAACAAAAAATTATGAACAAAAATATGCTGAAATTGATAACAAAACTGGTCAGCCTTTAAAAATTCTTCAACTAACCGACATTCATCTTGGTTGTGGTTATTTAAGTATAAGCCTAGACAAAAAAGTTATTAACGAAATTTTTAAATGCGTTGATGCTGTTGACCCAGATATTATTATTGTTACAGGCGATGCATTGTCGGCAATTTATGTTACAAGTGGAACAAGAAATAGTTATCTTCAACTTGAAGCATTCATAAAATTATTTGAAAAAATCGGACGACCTTACACATTTTGCTTTGGTAATCATGACGGCGCAGGATTAGCATCTAAAGAATATATCGCAAAAAAACTTGAAGAAAGCCCAAATTCATTTTTTTTAAGAGGTGATAAAGATATTACAGGAGTTGGCAATTATTATGTCAAAATAAGGCAAAATGGAGTTTTAACTTCTTCATTTATTTTGATGGACTCTGGTGCTCGCAGTGGCACGGGTTATGCAGGAGTAAGCAAAGACCAAGTTTCTTGGTATGAAAAAACTATTAATGTTTTGAAAGAAGAAAAAAATGATATTAAAAACTTACTATTTTTGCATATACCAATTCCAGAATACAATACCTTTTATGATAAATGGAAATCTGGCGATGAAAATTATGTTATGACTGTTGGCGGGAAATTTGAGCGTACATGTGCCGGTCAACAAAATGGACTTTATGAAAAAATTAAAAATCTAAATTCAACTAAATGGGTGTTCTGTGGTCATGACCACACAAACAATTTTGCCATAACTGAAAAAGACACAAATATAACTTTAAGTTACGGAATGAGCATGGACTATTCTACTTATCCTCTACTAAAATTTAAAACCGAGCAACGAGGCGGAACTTTAATCACACTAGAAGGAGATAATGTTTCAATAAAACAGGCAAAACAGGATGAAAATTATGTGATTAAATAAAAATGTTGCATTTTTCAATCAAACTGATTTATAAAAAAGTATTAAAAAACACTATAAGTTTTCAAAAAATTTATAGTGTTTTATTTTTTTAAGCACCAAACTTGAAATTCATCTTGGTCAACAATATCTGTTAAATTCTCTTTGCTTTGCATTGAAACAGTAACTCCATATAAAGAGTAAAATTCTTTTAATTCTTCTATACCACTTTTAAAGGCTTCAACTCCGCTTTCCGTAAACCAACTTTCACTTTTACCTTTAAAATTTTTTGAATATCCCAAAGTAGAAAAGTTTTTTCTAACAACATCATATAGCCCTCCCTCTTTTGGGACAGACCAATTTTCTTTTGGATGAAACAAACCTGAAATTTGGTTGTTTTTTTTAATTATAAATCTGTAATACATTTTTCCCCATAAAATAATTTTAAATAATTTGAATTTTGCTTATAACTCATCAATACTTTTAACTCTTGCAAGGTGCCTTCCACCCTCGAATTGTGTAGTTAAGAAATTGGACACAATTTGTTTGTAAAAACAAGTTTTTCCTTTAAGCACCAAAACATTGCAATCATTGTGCATTCTTGCAAGTTTACTTGCTTTTTTTGTGTAGCATAGCCCTGCCCTTATTCCGACAAATCTGTTTGCCACAATACTCATTCCAAGACCACTTTTACAAATCAAAATACCTTTATTTTGGTCGTTTTCAAGCACTTTTTTGCATAATTTTTTTGCATAATCAACATAGTTTACACTTTGCGTTGTATTTGTGCCAAGGTCAACAAATTCAACTCTTTTTTTTGTTAAAAATTTTTTTATTTTGTTTTTTAATCTAACACCACCATGGTCATTTGCTAAATATATCATATTTTTATTATATCAAATATTTTATTTTTTCAAAACTAAATTAAAAATTTTTCAAATATTAACAAAAAAAGGCAAAAACACTTCTAATTTTTGCCTTAATTTATTAATCATTATTCAACTATAATTTTAAAAACGCTTTTAACATCCAAAAGTTTTCGGTCTTTTAAGACTATATTGCCTTTGTTTGTTCTGTTTGTAACTGAAATAAGAGAAGAATCAACAATATAATTTTTGTTCTTGTTGTCTGTAACAAACAAATCATAATCAGAATTTACTAATCCTGCAAAAACAATAACTGAGCCTGTGTTTTCGGTTTTTCCAAGCGAGAACACTTTAACACCTTTCCTGTTTTTAGATAAAAGTTCAAAGTTAGAAAGTTCAATTTTCTTAGAATATCCTTTGTTCGTTATGCACAAAACTTTTTCATCCGAAATTTGACCAGCAAACAAGCAATAATCTCTATCATTCAAACTGATACCTTTAACTCCACCACCAGATTTAGAAGTTTGAGGAATATCATCACTCTTTGCATAAAGCCCCATACCCAAACCTGTTACAAACATTAAATTTTTCTTTTTGTCAAAAATTTCAATGTTTATAATTTCATCATCTTTTAATTTCATCGTTGTTGTGTTAGATTTACTAATATTAAATTCTTCTCCGCTAGTCAATTTAATTAAACCATTTTTTGTAAAGAAAATTAAAGATTTATTAAATAATTTTTCATCTTCTTCAAAAATTTTAACAACTTTTTCTTCTGGGTCAAAACCAACAATTAAGTCTTTTAAGAACACCCCACGATCTTTAAATCTTGCTTCCAAAATTTTGTCTACGCTAAGTTTATACATATTCCCCAAATTAGTAAAAATCAAAACATTTTTGTCGCTTTCGGTTAAAATTATATTATTATGAATTTCATTTAAAGTGCTTGACTCAGACAAAATCTTAGCAGATTTTAAATATGTTTTTTCTGGTATTTTTTTAATTGCTTGCTTTTCCGTTGTCAAAACATACATTGGTTTAACAACCTTAATTATGTCATCATCCGAAATTTGCCCACTAGCATTAATAATCTTTGTTCTTCGCTTGTCATTAAAACGCTTTTTTATTTCTTGCATTTCCTCTTTAACAAGATTATATTGAAGTTTATCACTTTTAACAATTTTTGTTAATTTGTTAATTAATTTTTGCAAACTTTCAATTTCTTCTCTTAATTTTTCAACTTCAAGATTAGTTAGCCTGCTTAATCTCATATCCAAAATTGCTTGAGCCTGTCGTTCACTCAAATCATAACGCTTTCTTAGTTCTTGTTTTGCAACAACGGTTGACGCACTCTTTTTAATTATTTTAACAATTTCATCAATGTTCTCAATAGCAATAATCAAACCTTCCAAAATATGCTCACGCTCTTTGGCTTGATTTAATTCAAAAGTTGAGCGTTTAAAAATAATCTCTTTTTGATATTTGGTGTAGTATCTTAAAATATCAAGCAAGTTTAGCAATTTTGGTTTTCCGTCTGCAATCGCAACCATATTTATTCCAAAAGTCGTTTGCAAATCAGAATACTTATACAAATAATTAATTATTTTTTGTGGGTCGCAATCTTTTTTTAAAGTTATTACGGCTCTTGTTCCATTTCTGTCGCTTTCATCACGAATATCTGTGATTGACGAAAGAGTATCTTTATTATTTTGAACAAGCTCATCAATTTTTTGAATACACAAAGCCTTATTAACACCATAAGGAAATTCAGATATAATTAAATTTATTTTGTCATTTTTAGCATTTTCAACATCAATTTTTGCTCTTATAATAATCTTGCCTTTCCCTGTTTCATACGCTTTTTTAATTTCCTCAGTTCCAACAATGATACCACCAGTAGGAAAATCAGGTCCCTTCAAAATTTTCATTAATTCATCAACAGAAATGTTAGGATTATCAATATAAGCACAACAAGCATCAATACTTTCACTCATATTATGGCAAGCAAAATTTGTTGCAATACCAACAGCAATTCCCATTGTTCCATTGACCAAAATATTTGGAAATCTGCTTGGAAGCATATCGGGCTCAAATTTAGAATCATCAAAGTTGTAACTCCATTTAACAGTTTCTTTGTCTAAATCTCTTAAAAGTTCCAAACTTGCGTTGTTAAGTTTTGCTTCAGTATATCTGTATGCTGCTGGAGGGTCGCCATCAACAGAGCCGAAGTTCCCATGCCCCAAAACTAATGGCTCACGCATATTAAAATCTTGTGCCAACTTGACCATTGCATTATAAACTGAAGTATCACCATGAGGATGATAGTTTGCAATAACATCGCCAACAATTTTTGCCGACTTTTTGAACGGTTTGTCTGGCGTTAGACCTAATTCATACATAGAATACAAAATACGCCTTTGCACAGGTTTAAGCCCGTCTTCAACTCTTGGAAGAGCCCTGTCTAAAATAACATATTCAGAATAAGGAAGCATAGCTTCATTCATAACTGTTTTTACACTTTTAATGTAGTTACCTTCGCCATCCATTTCAACATTGTTGTCCGAAAATCCACCACCGTCGTTGCTATTTCCGCCACCAAAACCAGAGTTAATAGTTTTTTTGTTGTCTGAAATATCTTTTTCATCCAAATTTTTTTCTTCAAGTTTTGCTTCATTCTCGGCTTTTTCTAATTTGTCTAATAAATTTTCATTCAAAACTATTTTTGTTTTGCGAGATTTCGATGGTTTTTTTATTGATTTATTATCATCCGTATTATCAGTTAAATTGCTTTTTTCTTCATCTTGTTTATCAAAAACTTTTTCAATTTTTGCAGATTTTTCAGAATTTTTGCTTAGCATTTCTTCAAAAGTCATTTGATTTTTAAGTGGCGAAAAATCTTCATCAAGGTTTTCATCTTCCAAATCTCTTTCATCAAAAATCATATTATTCTCCTAATTCAATAAATTCATCAACTTTGTTAAAATCTGCATATTTTGTAATATGTTCTTTTCTTGCTTCAACATCATCGCCCATCCATGTTGTGATAATATTTTCGGCCTCTATTGCATCATCAATAGAAACTTTAACAAGTTTACGGTTTTTTGGATTCATAGTTGTTTCCCAAAGTTGTTCAGGGTTCATTTCACCAAGCCCTTTATAGCGTTGAACATCATAACCCTTTCCAAGTTCTTCTTTTGCCTTTGCCAAATCTTCGTTATTATAAGCATAAATAACTTTATCCTTTTTTGAAACTTTATAAAGTGGTGGCATACCTAAATAAATATGTCCTTCTTTCAACAAGTCTTTCATATACCTAAAAAAGAAAGTTAGCAAAATTGCTTTGATATGCCCTCCATCTTGGTCGGCATCCGACAAAATTATAACCTTGTGATATTTAAGGTCTTTTATATTAAAGTTTTCGGCAATTCCAGTTCCTAAAGCCGAAATAATTGTTCGAATTTCTTCGTTTTGAAGCGTTTGTTCTAACCTTTTCTTCTCAACATTCAAAGGTTTGCCTCTAAGTGGCAAAATTGCCTGAAAATAACGATCTCTGCCCTGTTTTGCGCTTCCACCCGCAGAATCACCCTCAACAATAAACATTTCATTTAATTCAGCCTTTTTCCCCGTGCAAGCAGCAAATTTACCAACCAAATTAAATGTTTCAGCATTATTCTTGTGCCTTGAAAGTTCTTTTGCTTTTCTAACACTTTCTCTTGTTTTTAATGCTTCTTTTGCTTTGTTGATAATAATTTCAAAATTCTTTTTATTTTCATTCTTAATCAAAACTTTTTCAAGTTCTTTATAAACAATGTTTTCAACTTCGGTTTTTGCTTCAGGATTTCCTAATTTTGCCTTTGTTTGACCTTCAAATTGAACATTTCTCATGTTAATTGAAAGAACAACAGTTAAGCCCTCTCTAAAATCGTCTCCCAAAAAATTAGGGTCTTTATCTTTAATAAAATTAAACTTTCGAGCCGTTTCATTAAAAATTCTTGTAAGCGCACTTTTAAAACCAGTTTCATGAGTGCCTCCCTCTGTTGTTGGAATGTTGTTAACGTATGAATAAATGCTGTCAACATACTCTGCTGTGTGAATAAAAGAAGCCTTTAGTTTGATTATTTCGCTTTCTCCCTCAATGTAAAAAGGAGTTTGATATAATAACTTTTTGTTTTCTGTTATATTTTTTACAAAGTCAACTAATCCACCAGTAAAATTAAATTGTTTAACAAAGGGTTTTTCTTCTCGATTATCAGCGAAATTAATAATTAAACCTTTATTTAAAAATGCAAGTTCTTTCAATCGATTTAAAACAATTTCTTTATTAAAAGTAATATCCTTAAAAACCCTATCATCTGGCAAAAAAGTAACAGTCGTGCCTGTTTCTTTAGTTGTTCCGATTTGTTTTATTGGATTAGTTACTATTCCACTTTTAATAACCCCATTATGTTCAGTGCTAGCAAACTTTGTTTCAAAAATTTTTCCATCTCGTTTAACAACAACATCACACCATCTGCTTAAAGCATTTGTAACGCTTGCACCAACGCCATGAAGTCCGCCTGAATATTTGTAATTATCACTTTCAAATTTGCCACCAGCATGAAGTTGCGTAAAAACAACTTCAACACCACTAATTTTAAGTTTTGGATGAATATCAGTTGGAATACCTCTTCCGTTATCTTCAACAGTACAACTTCCATCTTTGTTTAGAGTAACACTTATTTTATTTCCAAAGCCATTAGCGATTTCATCAATAGCATTATCAACAATTTCCCATAAAAGATGATGAAAACCTTTAACACCAGTACCACCTATATACATGCCTGGTCGCAATCTTACAGCATCAAGACCTTCCAAAACTACAATATCTTTAGAATTATAACTTTTTGTCAATTTACGCCTCCGTTTAATCGTTTGATAACCAAAAACCAAACCTATCAAAATTAAGTTTACAAAATTTTTCTAAAATTTCATAATCATTTTTAGCATTTTTCCCTATTTTGCTTAAAATATCTTCTCTTTTTTTAATATTGTCAACAAAATTTTCTTTAAAAAAGTTGAACAATACATCACTTTGCTTGTTTTTTGAATTTTTTAAGTCATAACCAACAAGTCCTACATACTTTTCAAGGGCATCCTTTTCAGACTGAAATGATGAATAAATATATTTATTATTTTCAAAATCAAGTTTGCCTAATTTATAATCTTTATAATTTAAAATCACACTCATTTTTATTCTTTCCATATCCTTTTATGCTTTGTTTTATTATTTCAAGTTTTAGCATATCAATCCTATGTTTCATGCTTAAGTTTATAGCATCTTTTTTTATTTGTGGAAGTTCTCTTGAATATAAACTACATACAAAATTTATCTCATCTTCTATATTTATATTTTCAAAACTTTTAAAAAGTTTCATAAGACTTTTGTTTCTAATCAATTCAGCAGCAAGGTCTGGAATAATGCTTCTTCCATCATTGTCGTAAGGATTTGATGTTTTTTCTATAAAGAAATCAGGTTGTGGATTAAATTTTCTGTCAAATTTTATAGTTCTTCTGTTTAAACTTTCAAGCATTTCTTGCGTTATTCTTACATCAACCAAATGCAAACAATAACCATTGTCAAACATAGGTGCCAATTTTAAATATTTTTTGCCATGTTTTTCTTCAATCAAAAACTCTATATTATTTGTTCCTCTGTCTATTTGAACAAAAATATAATCAAGAAGTGCCATAGTTTTTAATTCTTGTTCAAGATTTTTAGGATAAACAATTTTGTTATCATAACAATAATCAGCACAAATACTTGCAACTTCCCATGTAGTTACTCCATAGGCTGGATAGCGTTTTTTGTAAGCTTTCATTAGATTTGTTAAACTTATTGTTTCAACAACATTTGGGGTTCTGAAACTTTCAATTAAGGTTCCATAAATTTTGTAATTACTTTTGTTGTTTTTATAAAACTCTTCATTGTTATCAAAAAAATCCTTGCAAAATGTGGCATTTATGCATTTGTAACCTAACACAAAAGATAAATAAGAAACAAAAACTTCGCCAAAATCGCTATAATCATCTGCCCCGTTATTATATTTGAACATATATTCTTTGTCGCCAATATTCACCCAGTATTTTTGATGAACGCCACCAAAACAACCAGTATCAAATTTGGTTGGCTTTAGCACACGGTCAACAAAACTTCGGAATTGTTGTTTAATAATTTCTCGTTCGCTAAGTTTTAAATCAGTCATAATAATATTATATAATTAAAACAAAACCTTGTCAATGCAAATTTTTTTAAAATAATATTTTTAACCAAATTATAAAAACAATGTTTTGGGCATAAAATATAATTGAGGTAGAAGATGAAAAAAATAGTTTTTACAGGTGGTGGAACGGCGGGCCATGTTATGCCAAATTTGGCAATAATGGAAGAATTAAACAACAAAGCACAATTTTATTATATAGGAAGCAATGGAATCGAAAAACAGATTATATCCAAAACAAAAATTCCATTTTATGAAATCACATCAACAAAACTTAAAAGGAGTTTAAGTTTCTCTAACTTTTTAATTCCATTCAAACTTTTAAAGGCCATAAAACAAAGCAAAAAGATTTTAAAAAAACTAAAACCAGATGTTGTTTTCAACAAAGGTGGTTATGTAGGACTTCCGGTTGTTATTGCTGCAAAGAAACTTAAAATTAAAGTGGTTTCACACGAAAGCGACATGACAATGGGACTTGCAAACAAACTTTGCAAAAACAAAAGTTACTATATATTAACAAGTTTTGAAAGCACAGCCAAAGGTCTTAAAAACGGAATTTTTACTGGAAGTCCTATACGAAAACAAATTTTTAATGGGAAAAAAGAAAACGCAAAAAAATTGTTTAAAAACTTTCAATCAAACCCCACAATATTGATTGTTGGTGGGAGTTTGGGAAGCAAAACTATAAATGAAACTGTTTTTAAAAGTTTAAATAAATTAAAAGATTTTAATATCATCCATTTGGTTGGAAAAGGCAACATTAATACCCTAGCCACAAACAAAAACTATGTACAAATTGAATTTACAAACAATATTGAAGATTTATATGCACTTTCGGACATAATAATATCAAGAGCAGGCAGTAATGTTATAAACGAAATTTTAGCCCTAAACAAGCCAAATATTTTAATCCCACTATCAAAAAAGGCAAGCCGAGGCGACCAAATTTTGAATGCAAATTATTTTAAACAAAAGGGTTATTCAAAGGTAATTTTTGAAGAAGATTTGTCTGTTTATTCTTTAACAAAAGCAATAAATGATGTTTTAAACAATAAGCAAAAATACATTGATAACATGAAAAATAGTAACACAAAACTTGCAAACAAAAAAATTGCCAAATTGCTACTTGAAGATTAATTTAAATAAACATAAATTAATTATCATGATAAATAATTTAAAAATTAGTTATAAAAAATGTGAGTTTTTAAACTCGCATTTTTTGAATTTTCTACCAATTTGCTAAATTTATTTTCTAATTATTTTTAGCATTTTTTTGCTTATTTTTACTTTTTGACATATTTTATTTATTTATTTTTTATTATCTTTGATTGTTCATCTTTTTTTTGTCGCCTTTCGAAGCCAATGCAACAAGAAGAAAAATTACTGAAACAATGATTGATAGAATAAATGCCCCTAAGTTTAAAGCAGAAAAAGAAATGTAAACATTAATAATTCCAGAAAAACAACATGTAACTGCATCAATAAAGCACACTATCATTCTTCTTTTCAAATATCCTGGGGTTTTTACTGTTGAAAGAACGGTATTTCCTTTTATAACAATATCTCCTTCAAGTTCATCTCCCATAAAGCCAATTACTAGACCCGTAAAAATCGCCCCGCTTGCCCCTGCTATGGCTACTAGCCATATAAATCCAGAGCCATCCTCAGCCCTTAAGGCTAAAAACCCAAGAATATAAAGAATTACAATACTTTTTGTATAAATTTGCAATAAATTAACACAAATCACACAATTTGTGTTAGAATAAAAATATAACAATTTTAAACATTTAATACTATATATTGAAATTGCTAAAAAATAACTGATATATTATTTGAGAAGTATATTCTTTTTATTGATAACTTGGCTATTTGTTTAAGTAAATAAGGAGTAAGGCATGTTAGGTATTTACGATTTAAATGAATGTAATAACTTGAATTATAAAACTAGATTAAAAATATATAAATCTATTGGATTTACTGAAGTCGCCTTATATTTGGACGATGATTTTAACAAAAAAAACGAATCTTACGAAAACATTATTTACTATTGTAAAAAAATAGGGCTTTCTGTCAAACAAGTTCATCTTGATTATAGAAATTCAAACCTGATATGTAATTCTGACACCGATGAATACTTTACTTATGTGTCAAACAGACTTAACAAGGCAATTAATTTTAATATTCCTTTTGTGGTTACTCATGCTTCAAGTGGAGATACCCCTCCCAAGTTATCACAATCTCAATTAAAAAAGTTTGCAAACATGATGCATTCTTTTGACAATAAAAATGTGTATTTATGCATAGAAAATGTTAGGAATAATTATAATTTAGATAAATTATTATCCCTAAAATTAAAAAATGTTGCGATATGCTACGACCTTGGACACGCCCATTGTTATGACAATGAATATTCATTGTTCGAAAAATATAAATCTTTAATTAAATGCAGTCATTTGCACAATAACTATGGAAAAGATACACATCAACCTTTAAATAATGGAGAGATAGATTGTAAATATTTTATTAAAAAGTTAGAAAAGATAAACGGAATATCTAATTGCCTTGAATGTTTTCCTCCAAGAGATAAAAAACTAAATAAGAGTGAATTTATTGAATTTATTAAGCAATTATACAATTATTCACAAAAAAATTAGAATTCAATTATTATAAAAGCCATTTTGTATCCATTCTTTTTTGTAAATATTTTAGTTTTAATTTGCCTATGTTCGATTTAACATTTTTAAATTAATAAGAAATCAATAATTTTTGAAAATAACCCGCTATCGTTTCATTTCATACAGTTTTTAAATTTTACGCATTTTTCAATTCAAATAATTTTAGTCAATATAAAAATCACTATCTTTAAGTTTTTGTTTAATTTCACTTATCGCCTTATTCTCTAACCTTGAAATATAACTTCGGCTAATTCCAAGTTTTTTGGCAACTTCAATTTGTGTTAGTGCTGGCAAGCCGTTAACACCAAAACGCATACAAATTATTTGATATTCTCTTTCTGTTAAATTATCTTTCAAAATTTTCAACAAATCTTCTGTCAAAATTTTTGTTTCAACCGTTTGTGCCAATTCATCAACATCATTTCCAATAACATCTTGAAGAGTAATTTCATTGCCGTCTTTATCTTGACCTAAACTTTCTTCTAGCGAATAAACCCCATTATGCTTCTTATTTAGCCTTAAAAGCATTAAAATTTCATTTTCAATGCATCGTGCAGCATAAGTAGAGAGTTGTGTTCCTTTGTTTAATTGATATGTATTTATAGCCTTAATAAGCCCTATTGTTCCAACGCTTATTAAATCATCCGCCTCGCCTGCTGTGTTATATTTTTTAACGATATGAGCAACCAAACGCAAGTTATGATAAATTAACCGATTTTTTGCTTCCAAGTCGCCTTCATTTTTAAATTTCGTAATACATTCAAGTTCTTCTTCACTTGATAACGGGTCTGGAAACCCACTACTTTTTTGAACGAAAGAAGTAAAGCACATAACCCTATTTAAAAAATTTATAAAAGTTTCTGTAATCATATATTCACATTTCTCCTATGTGTAAATATATGAAACAAATTGTCGAATTTTGCTTGTACAACTTAATCTTTATGGTTATGGTGAATAAAAAAACTAATCCTTTCAAATATAAAAGATTAGTTTTTATAAAATAAGATTAGTTATATTATTTCAAGTTCTTCCAAAACTTCTTTTATTGCTTTCGAAGCCTTATCCATTTGCTCTTTTGTGTGAGTAGCAGTATATGAAGTTCTTAAAAGTGCTTGACCTACAGGTGTTGCTGGCGAAACAACAGGATTAACATAAACACCTTTTTCTAACAACTTTTTGCAAGCCAAAAAAGTTTTTTTGTCATCATATGTGTAGATTGGAATAATTGGAGTTGTTGCTTCAATAATTTTAACACCATAACCACGCAATTTTTCACGCATGTATTCAGAAATATCTGCAAGGTCTTTAACTCTTTGTGGGTTTTCCCTTAAAATTCTTAAAGATTCACGCGCACAAGCAACACTAGCTGGTGTGATTGAGGCGCTAAAAATGTAAGGACGAGATGTGTGTTTAACATAGTCTACAACTCTTTGAGAAGAAGCCATATAGCCACCCAAACTTGCAAGAGATTTTGAGAAAGTGCCCATTATGATATCAACTTCATCTTCAAGATTATAATACTCACCTGTTCCTCTTCCACATTTACCTAAAACGCCAAGACCGTGTGCATCATCAACCATAATTCTTGCGCCGTATTCGTGTTTTAATTCAACAAGTTTAGGCAAATTACAGATTTCTCCACTCATGCTGAAGACACCATCAGTTACAATCAAAATTCCTTTATCTGCAGGAATTTCTTTAAGTTTGTTTTCCAAATCTTGCATATCATTATGCTCATATCTAATCATCTTTGCATAACTTAATTTTATTGCATCATAAATGCTTGCATGATTTTCTTTATCACAAAGAACAACATCGTTTCTTCCACAAATTGCAGATATAATTCCCAAATTACTTTGAAAACCCGTAGAAAAAGTAACAACGGCTTCTTTATGTAAAAATTCGGCTAGTTCTTGCTCAAGTTTTACATGAATATCAAGCGTACCATTTAAAAATCTTGACCCAGAGCATCCACTTCCATATTTTTTTAATGCTTCAAGCCCCGCATTAATAACTCGCTCATCGCTTGTTAAACCCAAATAATTGTTTGACCCAATCATTATTGTTGGATGATTTTCCATTTCAACAACAGTATCTTGTCCGCTAGTAAGTTCATGAAAATAAGGATACAAATCCGCCTTTTTCACAATGTCATACATTTGTTCTTTTTCAACCTTTTCAAATAAATCCATTTTAATCACCTTTTATATTGTATTTTTTCTTATAGTTTAATAAAACTTATAAATCAAATAATTTGACCACCTTGTTGGCAAAATTTTAATTAAACCTGAAACCAGTTTGTTTGCAAACCCAACAGAGCAAACAAGTGGTGGGTTCTTTCGTTTTATGCATTTATACATAACTTTAGAAACGCATAAAGGGTCTGCCCCTTGGCGTTCATATTTTTCCATTTTTTCGGTTTTCTTTTTCACAAGGT
This sequence comes from uncultured Clostridia bacterium, assembly GCA_934747965.1. Taxonomy (GTDB): domain Bacteria; phylum Bacillota; class Clostridia; order Christensenellales; family UBA1242; genus UBA7868. The sequence goes on along the minus strand of CAKVHI010000004.1, from coordinate 70,000 downwards.
CGCCATAAAGAGGGTTATCTTTTTCATTTTTTAGTCTTGCATCAGTGAAACCTGTTTTTGTATCACCCGGACGGACACAACAAATTTTTATGCCCCACGACCTTACTTCCTTAGAAAGTGCGATTGAAAAACTCTCTAAAGCCGCTTTTGTTGCACTATAGCAAGCCTGAAACGAAATTGCAGCAGATGCCGCAACCGAGCTTGTGTTTATAATTTTGCCTTTAGATTTCCTTAAATAAGGAATAGCAATTTTGCAAATATCCACAATAGATATTATGTTTGTATTAAAAATTTTTTCAATTCTGTCTTTAGTAGTGTTTTCAACAGCACCAGAAATACCAATACCTGCATTATTAATAACAATGTCGATATGACCTTCTTTTCTAAAAACATCTTCAAAAATTTCAATCATCCTGCTTTCATCGTTAACATCGCCTGCGTAAATATGAAAGCCCAAATCATCTTCATGCAAACTTATGCCATAAACTTTTATGCCCTTAGACAAAAGATATTTACTTGTTGCAAGGCCTATTCCACTTCGTGCCCCCGATATGATTGCAACTTTTTGCTCTTTATTTTTTTTCACTTAAAAAAGTTACCACAATTTAAAAAAAACTGCAAGCAAATTAAAACAAAAATATCAATTTTCTTCAAATATAATGTTTTTTTGTCGAATAAAACAATACAAATTAAATTATATTTTAAAAAAATTTTAATTTAACTAAGCAAATTAATTGAAATATTTTGTGTTTTTTAAACTATATGCTAAAATAATTAAAACAAATTTTGGAGGTTTTATGAAAATTTTGAGAAAAAGTTTTGTGTGTTTTTTGCTTATTGGCTTAATTCCTTGTTTGTTGCTTCTTAGTGCTTGTGGCAACACAACTAAATATGCTTGGGAAAAAAAATTTGCCTATCAAGGTGTTGTTGTAAATCAATGGGATAGCTATGCTCCCGGTGGGTCAAAAATAATTGACTTGTTAAAAGATGAATTTAAAAAAAATAATCTTGATTTTAAAAATGCTGAAGTAAACGGTGAATCATTTGATATGTCAAGTGCCAAAAACATGTCTGAAAGCGAATTAATCACATACATTGAATCTTTAGCAAAAAGCACATTAGACAAAACATTTAAGAACATAATTAATGTTAAAGTTGGCAAAAAAGAAGATTTGACTATAAATATTAATGGAACAGATTACCCCTTAAAACCAGATGAAACATATTCTTATTACGACATTCTTGATTCATCCAACAAAGTTATCGGATTTTTTGAAGAAGTTATGCCAACAAAAATAAATAATGTTGACACAAGTAATTGTGTTGTTATTAATCTTAACGAATTTAGTAGTTACACTTCATGTAGTATAATAATCCCAACAAGTAAAGTAATAAACGATAACACCGCAACAAAAGATATAGACAACGGAATAGTTATAAAAACAAAATTATCTATAAATTTCACAGCATATTTAAGTGAAGTGAAGTAATGAAACTTGCAACATCTAGCTAAATATTTATCTATTTAAGCACAAAAAAATATATTGCTTTTTGCAATATATTTTTTTTGAATTTAATCACGTGTTGTTATAATTTTTGGTGCATTCAAATCAAAACAGTCAGCAACAAACCTTGGTCTAAAATCAATTTCTTTGAGTTGCTTTTTTGTAAACCACTTAAAAACTAGATGTTGGATTTTGCCCTTATCAAGTTCTTCCCTTTCAAAATCATTAAAGTTTACATTTCTTTCATCAACTGCATTAACAACATAATAAAAGCCGATTTCGTGAAAAGTTTTACCTTCTTCGGTGTAAAAGAAATTTTGATTGATTGCAATTAAATTTTTGATTTCAACTTTATATCCTAATTCTTCTTCCATTTCTCTTAATACGGCTTGGTCTGTATCTTCGCCAAGTTCAACATGACCACCCGGCAAACAAAAGAAATCATTGCCATTTATCTTAACTGCCAGATATTTTCCATTGTGTTCTAGCACCCCGCAAACTCTAAACTTAAATTTTCCTTCTAAACTATCAATTTTTATATCCATAAAACTCCTTTTTGCTATTCTACTTCAAAATCAATTCGTTGTCAATAATTAATCATGTTCGGATAATATTTATTTGCTTGTTAGAAATTTAATCAAGTATTCTTTTTTTTCATTAGAAAGGGTTTTAAATAGACTTAAAAGTTGTTTATCGTTTTCATATTCAAAAAAGTTTTCATAAAAAAATTGTTCGCACGAAACACCACAAGTATTTATAATTTGAAGTAAGACTTCGACACTTGGAAGAAAGTCTTTTTTGCTTTCTAATCTATTAATATAGCCGTCATTTAATTCGATTTTTTGAGATAAAGCCCGTGCTGATAAGTTTGCTTTATTTCTTATGATATTTATTCTATTAATTATTTCGTTTTTATTCATATTTACCCCTTTTCTTTACTAAAAGTATAGAATAAAAAACCACTTAACCTATTCACAATATATGTATTTATTTTTAGCGTAAAATCATAAAATATAACAATGTATGTAAAATAAGTTGACTTTTTAACATATTTTGTTATATTATATTTATAAATTTAGAAAAAGGGGGCATAATTATGAAGAAAAAAATTTTTGTTTTTATAGTAATTGCTTTACTATTACCCTTAAATTTTATATTTAGTGCTTGTGAGATAATTATTAAAGATAAAAATAAAATTGATTTTATTGTCGATAATTCAATTTATGCAACTATAGAAACTAATGGAAATGAAGAACTAAATCTTCCAGAAAATCCAATAAAAGAAAATTATATTTTTGACGGCTGGTATTATGATAATGTAACTTTTTCAAATGAGTTTAATATTTTAAAATTTAGAACAGAAAAATTAGAAAAAAATATACGAGTTTATTGTAAGTGGACTAAAAGTTTTAAAATTAATTATGTTTTAAATGGAGGCATAAATAATCCTTTAAATCCAATTAAAATAGAAAGCAACAAAGAATATTGCTTATATTTTCCAACAAGAGAATATTTTGATTTTGTGGGTTGGTATACTGAAAGTAGTTTTGAAAATAAAGTTGAAAAAATACAAAATATAGATAACGATATTACGCTATATGCAAAATGGAAATTAAATGGCTATAATTTTGGCATTATTAACTTAAGTGGAGAAGGGTCTTACTTTACCACATTACCATATACATTGACTGATACAATTTTGCCTGGAGAAACAATAACAATTTCATTACTTTTAAAATTAGCAAAAGCCAGTGAACCAGCATATTATCTTGTTGGCATAAAAGATGAAAAAAATATTTTAGAACCTGCTTTTTATTTTGTATGTGGAACAGTAACCTATGTTATTAAAAATAATAAAACTTATGTTTTAAGCGATAGTGCAAATTTTGAGACCCCAGGCATCGAAAGCTACGACCAATATGTGGGTTGTATCACATCGGGTCAGTTAATTGAAATTGTTATTCAATCAAAAGTAAACGATAAATGTTCGGGCAAGATTAATCCAAAAATAACTTGCACTATCGCATTAATTCAACAAGCAAATTTAACTCAAGAAAATGCTAAAACATTGTTATTAGACGAAATCTTGAAAAATTAATTTAATTATATCACTTTCCTATTATAAAAAACTGGGTTTAATCCCAGTTTTTTTATTGTTTATAAGTTTATAAAAAAACTAGAATTTAATCTAGTTTATATTTGGTGGGTCATCGGGGCTCGAACCCCGGACCTTGTGATTAAGAGCGTGATGAAAACTTGTTAAAATGGTTTATTTTATGACTTAAAAACTCCTTTATTCCCTTATTTTACCTAGCAAATTCGTGTTATATAATTTTATTTCGTTTTATAGCAATTCTCCTAATTTTATTTAAGTTTTTGGTGTCTAATTTTAGACGAGTTTGAAATGACCGAGTTTTAAAGAATTGTATTAAAAAAATTCTCACTTTAAATATTCAGATATTTGACAAATTTTGGCTTAAAGTTATATAATTGAAAAGACTGTTGTAAGGAATATATTTGTTATGGAAAATGATATTATAGAAATTAAAAAACTTGATAAATCTTTTGGAGATATCCATGCTGTTGATAATTTATCATTTAAAGTTAAGCATGGTGAATTATTTGCGTTCCTTGGTGTAAATGGTGCTGGGAAAAGCACCACTATTTCAATCATGTGTGGAACTCTTAACAAAGATAATGGAAAGGTCATAATAGATGGCAAAGATATTGACACTCAAATTTCAAGTATAACAAAAGAAATTGGTGTCGTTTTTCAAAACTCTGTTTTAGATAAAGTTTTAACTGTAAAAGATAATTTAATTTCCCGTGCTAGTCTTTATGAAATTTATGGACAAGAAGCCAATAAAAGAATTCTTGAACTTGCTGAACTTTTAGATTTTAAAAATTTACTCAATCGAACTGTTGGAAAACTTTCAGGTGGACAAAGGCGAAGAATTGATGTTGCTAGAGCTCTTTTACACAATCCCCAAATACTAATATTAGATGAACCAACTACTGGTCTTGATCCACAGACAAGAAAAACATTATGGTCTGTTATTGATAATTGTAGAAAAAAACAAAATATGACAGTATTTTTAACCACTCATTATATGGAAGAAGCATCTGATGCAGACTATGTTATTATTCTTGATAATGGCAAAATATCTGCCGAAGGAACTCCCTTAGACTTAAAAAACAAATATTCGGGCGATTTTATAAATATTTATAATGAAACCGAAGAAAATGTTAAAAAATTAGGCGTCTCATATGAAAAAATAAGAGATTTTTTCAGGCTTGAAGTTAAAGATACCGAAGAAGCAAAAAATCTTATTATAAAATATCCAAAGTTATTTAAAGATTTTGAAATAACAAAAGGTAAAATGGATGATGTGTTTTTGGCTGTAACTGGTAAAAAACTCGTAGGGGGTAATTAAGATGAAGACTTTATTTTACATAACCAAACGAAACATGAAAATGTTTTTTAAAGATAAAGGAATGTTCTTTACTTCTCTTATAACACCTATCATATTATTGGTATTATTTGTAACTTTTTTAGCTAAAATTTATAAACAAAGCTTACCAGCAGGGCTTCCTGAGGGAATACAATATGGGATTGTAAACGGACAATTATTTTCATCTTTATTTGCTGTAAGTTGTGTAACCGTTGCTTTTTGTGCAAATATGCTTATGGTTTCCGACAAGGTTAATGGCACAAAAAAAGACATGTATATTACTCCAACTAAAAAATCTACCATTGCAATGTCATATTATTTTGCATCTTTATTTGCCACTTTGCTAGTTGCGCTTGTTGGCACAGTTGCATGTTTTATCTATATTGGAGCAACAGGTTGGTATATGTCATTTGGAGATGTAGTTTTAATTTTTATAGATTTATTTATGCTTAGTCTGTTTGGAACAGCATTATCTTCAATTATAAATTGTTTTCTATCATCTCAAGGACAAATATCTGCTGTTGGAACTATTGTTAGTGCCGGGTATGGCTTTATATGTGGAGCTTATATGCCTATATCTCAAATGGGCACGGTTATGCAAAATGTTTTAGCATTTTTGCCCGGGACATATGGAACATCTCTACTTAAATATCATGCTTTGAATGGCGTATTTAGAGAAATGTCTAAACAAGGAATTTCTGCAGAGGTTATATCTGGCATAAAAGATAATATTGACTGCAATGTATACTTTTTTGGCAATCAAGTAAGCATTGGAACCATGTATGGAATTATGATAGGCTCAATAATTTTGCTTATTGGTGCTTACATACTTATAAGCGTGTTAAGAGCCAAAAAGAAAAAATAAAAAATTTTAAAGCAAAAAAATACAACCGAGCAAGGTTGTATTTTTTGTATTTTGTTTTCTTATTTAAAGAAAATATACATTCCACCTAATGCAAAGAATAGCACACCACCAACCAATGCAATGGTTGGTAAAACATTTGCAAGAATCAATGCTGTAGTGCCTTTCCCATTGATTTTTCTTTGTTGTTTGGCTAAATTGATTGCTTTTATTTGAATTGAAGGTGTAAAAATCAAAACCAAAACTAAAACAAAAATACCCAAGCCAATATTTACCTGCCATGAACTAGCAACCAATATGAATGCAATCAAATAAACAATGGTGCTGACAATAGTTACGACAATAGATAATTTCCCTTTTTTGTTATCTTTTAATTCTTCTTCTGTTGGATTGCGATTGATTTCGGTATCTCTTTTTCTTTCTATTCTCCAAAGTTTTCCGATAGCTTCAAATGTTGCCTTTAAACCTCTAAAAAATTTCATAATTACTCCCTTATGTAATATTATGAATAAATTATATCATATTAAATAAAAAATCACAATAAAATTTATTCTCATAAATACAAATTGTTAAATAATTAAAAATAAAACAATTTTTACTTTAGTTTTTAATATTTTTTGTTAAAACATAGCCCCCAATATTACATATCACAGGCACGAATTTAATTTTTCTCAAATCAAAGAAAATAAAAGCAAAAAGTATTTAAATGGATACTTACAAAAGCACAATGTTGAAGAAGAAAATCGCAAAAAAATGCTTGATGATGAACTTACATCAAGAGTTATGTATCGGGAAATTCTGTTTTACATTATCATATTTTGATAAGAGAATGTTTGCAATATGCTTTCAAAAACGATTTTGTAAATTTTAATGTCGCAGACAAGGTTGATAGACCAAAAACCGAAGGATACAAAGCAAGAAGAAAAAGACAAGACTGAGGAACTAGAAGAAAAACTTGCAAGACTGGAAGAACAATTAAGACTGCAACAAGAAGATGAAGAATATCAAGAATGGTTAAAAGAAAAAGAAGAACGAAGAAAACGCAAACGACAATCCAATATGGAAATGTAAAAATTTTTTAAACAAATAAAAAATGCTGAGAATTCTTACGAGTTCTCAGCATTTTTTTGTGAAATTTTTATTAGTTTTATTAGACAATTTATTAGACAGTGCTATTTTTTGAGCAAAATTAAGCATTATTAGTTTTATTGAAATTGTAAATTTTTAAATTCAAAAAAGTCATATTTTAGACACTTTTTACAAATTTTATTAGACACTTTTGAAATTTGGACATTAAAAAAACCTTATAAATAAAGGGTTTCAGTGGTGGGTCATCGGGGGCTCGAACCCCGGACCTTGTGATTAAGAGTCACCTGCTCTACCAACTGAGCTAATAACCCACGCTAAAATATAATATGTGGCTAACTCAGTTGCTAGAGCATGCTCTTCCTCTTGTTTTAATCGGCGCCCCAAAGCCATAAAGGTTTGGTGCTTGTTAAAGCCAAGAACTTCCGCGTTCGCTTCTTCGTCCACTGGACGCGCTCCGCTTTGTTCCAACTGAGCTAATAACCCACATAAAAGACTTATTAAGTTTAACAAATTTTTCTTAATAAGTCAATATTTTATTAAAATATTTTATTAAATTCCAAAAATTAAATAAATTTATAAAATTTTTTAAAATATTATATTTTGTTTTACGATAAATTACTATAAATTAATTTTTCAAAATATTATTTTTTTATTTTTTATAAAAATTTTTATAATTTTTAGTAAGACCTTGCAAAGTATGCACGCATAATTGCATTCTTTCCACAAGCAAAACATTTATGTTCGTGTTCTAAATTTTCTTTTTCAATGCATCTTGCAGTTGCACCTGTTTTGGCTTTAATATTATCGGCACAACTTTCTTCACCACAAAAATATGCCAATGTAAACTTCTTTTCATCCAAAATTTGTTTTAAATCATCAATATCCTGAGCCTTATGATCTGACATTTTATTATCTAAACCAATCTTCGCTTTATTAAACAAATCTTTTTGAATAATATCTAATTCTTCTTGAATGAATTTGTCTATATCATCCAAACTAATTGTTTGTTTTTCTAAATTATCACGCCTAAAAATTTGGACACTGTTGTTTTCCAAATCTCTTGGACCAATTTCTATCCTGATTGGTACACCCTTCATTTCCCATTCATTAAATTTCCAACCCGGAGAATTTTGGCTATCATCAACAAAAACTCTAACATCTTTGTTTTTAAGCGAATTTTCAATCTCTCTTGCTTTGTTGTCAACCGCTTCGTTATCTTTTCCAATCGGAACAATTACAACTTGAATTGGGGCAATTTTAGGCGGTAAAACAAGCCCTCGATTATCGCCGTGCACCATAACTATAGCACCAATTAGTCTTGTAGACACACCAAAAGATGTTGTGTAGCCATATTCTAGCACTCCATCCTTATTCAAAAACTTAATATCAAAAGCCTTTGCAAAATTTTGACCAAGGTTATGAGATGTTCCACTCTGCAAACTTTTTCCGTCATGCATTATAGCTTCGATTGTATAAGTTTCCTCAGCGCCAGCAAATTTTTCACTTTCGGTTTTCTTCCCTGTTAAAAATGGAATAGCCAAAAGTTCTTCGCCCATTTTGCGGTAAATTTCAAGATGTTCTAGTGCATTTTGTTTTGCACTTTCCATACTATCAAAAACCGTATGGCCTTCTTGCCACAAAAATTCACTTGTTCTTAAAAATGGTCGGGTTGTTTTCTCCCACCTAACAACATTACACCACTGATTTAACTTAAGTGGCAAATCTCGATAACTTTTTATCCATTTAGAATACATTTCGCCGATAATTGTTTCACTGGTTGGTCTGATTATTAATTTTTCAGTAAGTTCTTGTCCGCCTGCGTAAGTTACAACAGCAACTTCAGGAGCAAAACCTTCAACATGTTTTGCTTCTTTTTTTAAAAAACTTTCAGGAATAAACATTGGGAAATAGGCATTTTTAACACCAACTCTTTTAAATTCTTTGTCAAGATATTCTTTAATTCTTTCCCAAATTTCATATCCATAAGGTCTGATAACCATTGTGCCTTTAACAGGACCATAGTCTACTAACTCTGTTTTTAAAACAACATCAGTGTACCATTGTGGAAAATCTTTTTCCATATCGGTTATGTTTGATACAAATTCCTTCTTATTACTCATTTTTTCTCCTACACAACAATATTTACAAGCCTAGAATTTATATATATTATCTTTTTAGGCTCTGTTTGCAAGTATTGTTTAACTTCTTCTAATGCTTTTTGTTTAACATTTTCTTCCGAAATGTTTTTGTCAACAACAATTTTGGCACGCAATTTCCCATTAACTTGAATAGGAATTTCCATAGTTGTTTCAATAAGTTTGCTTTCATCAAACTTAGGCCAAGGTTCATAAGAAATTGTTTCTGTATGTCCTAATCTATTCCACAATTCTTCTGTGATGAACGGACAAACTGGGTTTAACATTTTCAAAAATCCTTCAAACATATATTTTGGAACAAACTCTTCTTTGCTTAAACTGTTGACAAACACCATTAATTGTGAAATTGCAGTGTTAAAATTTAAACTTTCAAAATCTGCAGTTACTTTTTTTACTGTTTGATTGTAAATTTTTATTAAATTTTCATTGTCTTTTTCAGCAATTTGTTTTTCTTCAAAAATTCTATAAACTCTATCCAAAAACTTTCTTGCACCCAAAACGCCATTATCATCCCAAGGTTTATTCTCTTCAATAGGGCCCATAAACATTTCATAAAGTCTTAATGAATCAGCACCATATTGTTCAACAATCTTGTTAGGGTCAATCGCAAATTCTGGATAACGCTTTCCCATTTTAAGCCCATTTGCACCCAAAACCATACCTTGATGAATAAGTTTTTTGAAAGGTTCGCTTGTTGGAACAAGACCCTTGTCAAACAAATAATTGTTCCACATTCTTGAATATAACAAATGTCCAACAGCGTGCTCTGGACCACCAACATACAAATCTACGGGCATCCAATGTTTCAACAACTCATAATTTGCAAATTCACTGTCATTATTAGGGTCAATATATCTTAGGTAATACCAACTAGACCCAGCACTCCCCGGCATAGTGTTTACTTCACGCTTGGCAGGTTTGCCGTGATAACTTATATTTACAAATTCAAGATTTTTTGTAAGCGGACTGCTTCCGTCTTTTGCGGGTTTATAGTCATCAACCTTTGGAAGAACAAGTGGCAAATCTTTGTCGTCAAGAGCCTCTGCAGTTCCATCTTCATAATAAACAACGGGCACAGGTTCACCCCAATATCTTTGACGAGCAAAAATCCAATCTCTTAACTTATAATTAACAGTTTTTCGAGCTTTACCCATTTTTACAAGTTTATCTGTTATTGCTTTTTTTGCTTCTTCAACAGTCAAGCCCGTAAATTCTTCACTATTAATCAACTTGCAACCTTTGCCAAGATAATCTTGCTTTTCAAACGCCTTTTCTGTGCAATCGGCACCTGAAATAACTTGAATTAAATCAATATTGTGCACTTTTGCATATTCAAAATCTCTTTGGTCATGAGTAGGAACAGCCATAACAGCCCCTGTTCCGTAACTTGCCAAAACAAAATCCCCCAAAAATATTGGCACTTGCTTTCCATTTACAGGATTTATTGCCATAACTCCATCAAGTTTAACACCACTTTTTCCTTTATTAAGGTCAGTCCTTTCCAAATCACTTAATTTTTCGGTTTCTCTTCTATATTTTTCGACTTCATCCCAATTTTTTATTCTTGGTTTTAGGGTGTCAACAATTTTACTTTCTGGTGCCATAACCATAAATGTTATGCCATAGATTGTTTCAATACAAGTGGTAAAAATTGAAAATTTACCGCCCCCAACAATTTCAAAATCAACTTCAACCCCTTCACTTTTTCCAATACGATTTTTTTGCATAAGTTTTGTTGATTCCGGCCAGTCTATTTTTTCAAGCCCACTTAACAATTTTTCAGCATATTTCGGGGTGTCAATAACCCATTGAAGCATATTCTTTTTAACAACGGGATAACCACCACGTTCGCTTTTTCCGTCAACTATTTCATCATTCGCCAAAACCGAGCCAAGTTCTTCACACCAGTTGACTGGCATTTCAATACGCTTTGCTAGCCCGTCATTGAATAGTTGTTTAAAAATCCATTGTGTCCATTTATAAAATTGGGGGTCGCTGGTTTTTATCATTCTATCCCAATCATAAGACCATCCAACATTTTTTGCTTGACCTGTAAAAAAAGTTATAAGATTGTCTGTAAAACCATTAGGGTCATTTCCTGTGTCAATAGCATATTGCTCGGCAGGAAGCCCAAAACTATCGTATCCCATTGGATGCAAAACATTAAATCCTTGCATTCTTTTCATTCTTGCAACAATGTCAGTTGCCGTATAGCCTTCACAATGCCCTAAATGTAGCCCAGACCCTGAAGGATAAGGAAACATATCTAAAACATAATATTTAGGTTTAGAAAAATCCCAAACATCTGTTTTGAATGTTTGGTTATCTTCCCAATATTTCTTCCACTTTTCTTCTATTTTTTTGTGTTCGTACGCCATATTAAGCCTCTTTTTATAAAATCTGTTATTAAATGTTATCAAATTTAAGTTTTTATTGTCAAACAAAATTCAAAATTCCGAAATTTTGTGTTATCAATACTAACAAGTTATATAATAAAATCTTTAACTTATTGTAGACTATCTTTAATTATTTCTTATTTTTAAGTTATGTTGTTCAAGATATTTAATTAAGCCTGCCAAAAACTCATCAATTTCACTACCATCCAATGTATGGTCATTTGCACCCAAATTAAAACTTACAGTAATGCTTTTTTGATTTGAAAGACTTTCGTTTTCATAAATTTCTTTAAGACTAAATCCATTAGAAATTTTTGAATGATAATCATCTAAAATTTCCTTTAGTTTTCCATAAAACATTTCTTTTGGCACAAGGACACTAACATCAAAGTTGACTGTTTGAAATTTTGAAGGAATTATTGCCTTTTTAAATGAGCCTTCCAAACTTAATAATTTTCCAAAATCAATTTCAAGACCAATTATATTTAATTTTTTATCTATTGTCATGCTTGTTTTTGGATGTACTACTCCAATATACCCAACATTAACACCACCAGCAATAATATTAAAGGTGTTAATAGGATGCATATAACTTGGTTTTTCTCCTTCACACAATGAGATGTTTAGTTGCAAATTATTACTGCAATAGTCAAAAACAAAAGTCTTTAAATTTTCAAACAAACTTTCTTTGCAAATATGCTTGCTTGCAAAACAAACAGCAAGATGTTTTTCTTCATTAACCAAATTGTTTTCGTTCAAACTTTTTGCCACTCTACCAACTTCAAAAACTCTTAAATCATCAAAACTGTTCTTATTCTCGTAAACAACTTTAAGCATTGTTGGAAGCAAATCTTTTCTAATTCCGCTTTGTCCCGCATTAGAGCTATCCATCAATTTTACAACAGGCTTTGTGTCTATATTATGCTCAGCATTAAAATCTTGATAATTCCAAATATAACTATGCACTTCAACAGCATTATACTTTGTGGCTAAAAGTTTTTTAACTTCATATTCTTCACTAACATTTTTGTTTAATCTTATTGGTTTTGGATTAAATGCTAATGGCTTAGGAATGATGTTATCATAACCAAAAATTCGAGCAATTTCTTCAACCAAATCTTCTTTCATAGAAACATCTTTTGTTGCCCTAAAACTTGGACAAGTTACAATAATATCCTCATCTTTTGTTTCAACACCAAAATCTAATTTTGTCAAAATATCAATAATTTGGTCTTTATTAATATCCATGCCAATTCGACTTTTAATGAAATTTTCTGTTATAATAATTTTTGGAATTTCATATTTTTTTGTGTAGCAATCAGAAAAACTACTTGAAACTTTGCATCCGCTGTCTATTTCTAACAAAAGTTTAACAATTCTTGCTAGTGCAACAGGAGTTAGTTCTGGGTCAAGTGATTTTTCATATCTAATCGAAGCATCAGTAACCAAACCTATTGCTCTGCTTGTTTTTCTAATTCTTTCAGCACTAAATGTTGCACTTTCAAACAAAACATTTTTTGTTTGGTCAGAAATTGAAGCAATCAACCCACCTTTAATTCCAGCAATAGCAACTGGAGTTTTGTTTTGATCACAAATAATAACTGAGTTTTCCAAAATTTCATGTTCTTCATTTTCAAGCGTCAAAAGTTTGTCACCAAGTTTTGAGTTTAAAACATAAATTTCTTTAACCTTGTCATTATCAAAAGCATGCATTGGATTTCCCAGTTCAAGCATAACATAGTTCGTTAAATCAGCTAGCAAGTTTACATCTCTCATGCCACAATAGTTTAATCTTATCATCATTTTTATTGATGAAACTTTTTTTGTTATATCTTTAACACTTATAGCACTATATCTGTAGCAATTTTCACTTTGATTGTCAATTTTGATTTTAGGAAAATTGTCAAATCTACTTAAATCTTCCAAATCTAATTTATTTAATTTCCTGTTAAAAACGCAAGCAAGTTCACGCGCCAAGCCATAATGACCCCACAAATCAGGTCTGTTAGTTAGCGTTTTGTTGTCTATTTCAAAAACAACATCATCAACAGGCCAAACATTTTTAATATCCTCGCCAAGTTTAACATTTTCTTTAACATCAATAATTCCGCTGTCATCACTGCCTATTCCTAGTTCAGCGCAACTGCAACACATTCCTTTGCTTTCTATTCCAGCAAGTGTAGCAACGCCAATTTCATGACCACAAACGCAACCGCCTACTGTTGCAACACAAGTTACCATTCCTTCATAAACATTTGGTGCACCACAAACAATTTGTTCAACCTTAGTGCCTAAATCAACTTTCAAAATGTGAAGTTTTTTTGAATTTGGATGCTCGCTAACATTCAAAATTTTCCCAAAAACAACACCTTTAATATCGCTCCCCTTAAACTCAACGCCCTCAATTTCAGCAGTTGCCAAATTAAAGCGCTTTACAATTTCATCGCTGGAAATTCCGTCTAAATTTACAAAATCTTTTAACCAATTAATAGAAATTTTCATACACACCTCTAAATCTTTGTTTTATATTGCGACAAAACTTTTAAATTGCCACTATTCAAATATCTAATATCCTCAAGCCCAGTTTTAATCATAACAAGTCTATCAAAACCAAGACCAAATGCAAAACCGTTGTAAACATTACTGTCTATTCCCGCTTCTTTCAAAACATTTGGATGAATCATCCCACAAGGGCACAATTCCATCCAGCCTGTGTGTGAACAAGCATTGCACCCCTTTCCTCCGCAAATTGGACAAGTAGCATCAAGTTCAAACGAAGGTTCAGTGAAAGGGAAAAATCCCGGTCTTAACCTAACTTCCATGTCTTTATTAAACACACCCTTTAACATCTCTTTCATGAAATAAATCAAATTTGAAACACTAACATTTTTGTCAACAACAACTCCTTCAATCTGAAAGAAAGTGTTTTCATGCGTTGCATCAAGTTCTTCATTTCTAAAGCATCTTCCCGGAAACAAAACTCTGCAAATAGGACCATGTGTTTTTAAGATTCGGTTTTGAGCGGCAGAAGTTTGAGTTTTTAACACCTCACCATTATCAAGCCAAAAAGTATCTTGCATATCTCGTGCAGGATGACTTCGTGGAACATTTACCGCATCAAAATTGTTATATTCAGTTTCTATTTCATTACCGTCTTCAATAATAAAGCCCATAGAAACAAAAATATCAATAATTTGCTTTTGCAAAATTGTTCTTGGGTTTAATGCACCCACACCGTCATTAACTGGCAATGTATAATCAATTTTCGCATCATTATTAACCATTTCTTCAAACTTTTTTTCTTGTAAATTCTTTTTTGTAGTTACAATCAATTCTTCAACTTTATTTTTAAGTTCATTGATAAGTTTTCCTACTTCTTTTTTTTGCTCATTAGGTACAAGCCTAAAATCATTCATAAGATTTGTAATTTCGCCTTTTTTGCCAATAAACGAAAGCCTTAAATTTTCTAGTGCATTTTCATCAACAATAGATTTTAGTTTTTCATCAAAAAGTTTTGCTAAATTTTTAATTTTTTCAATCATAATTCCCCCTAAAAAAATAAATCGACCCCAACATAGGACGATTTTTTGACCGTGATACCACCTAACTTTATCAATAATATCTATTGACCTCATTTAATTTTTACAGTTTATTCTGGCTTTTCTTAACAACAAAATTTTGTCTTTACCAAAAAGCAACTCGAGTGTTGAAATTCAATTTAAGTTTGCATAGTTTACTCTCAGCCCACGATAAACTTTCTCTTAATACAAAGTTTTAAATCTACTTACGCACTGTCATAGTTTTTATATACCTTTTTATGATAACTAAAAAAATATAATTTGTCAAACAAAAAATACAATTTTTGAAACAGAAATATAAAAACATCAAAAAACTCGAAATAAATTCGAGTTTGTTTATAGTTTTTCAAGTTCTTCATCATTAATAATTTCAACAGGCTTAATATTATTCGAAATGTTTGTATACTACTATTATATGCAATTAAATATGATTATCAAGACCTAAAACAATTTTTTTTAAAAAATTTTAAATAATGCTTGAAAAAAATCTTTTTTTATAGTAAACTATAAGAGTTGATTGAAATTTGTTACAAAATAACTTACTTCAATTTGCCGACAAATTAATATTATCACTTCAATATGCCGGAGTGGAACATAGCGGAGCGCATCCAGTGGATGATAAAGCGAACGCGGAAGTTCTTGGCTTTAACAAGCACTAAACCTTTATGGTTGCAGTGCGCAGATTAAAACAAGAGGGGGACTTGTTCACCACTCCAAACGACAAATTAATATTATCACTTCAATATGCCGGAGTGGTGGAATGGCAGACGCGACGGACTCAAAATCCGTTGAGGGCAACTTCGTGCGGGTTCAAGTCCCGCCTTCGGCACCAAATTAAAAACAACCGCTTTGGGGTTGTTTTTTTATTCTACCGTTTGCTTTCGGTAGGGCTTGTGTGGTTTTGCCACTATAAACTCTATTTATTAACCCGCTCTTTTGCGCGTTCATGTATAATTCGCCAATAACACCTAAATAATCCACAGGTATAACCGAGATTTCTGTAACAAAAAAACGAATTCATGCTTTGAATTCGTTTTTTTTATTATGCTAAATTAGAAAGACCTACTGTAACTCCCATGTTATTAAATAGGTAAGCAAATATATAACCTTTTGCTTGAGCAAATTTTATTGCATCAGGCTTTACCATCCAACCTGTATCACCCGGAACGCCAATAGTATTATTTGCAGTTTGCAAAATAGCCATTTTTTCGCATGCACTTTCAATAGCTTTTTGGTCCATACCGCTTGCTACCATACTTTGAATTATATTATTTTTCATTTGCTCAACAGAACTTTCGCTTAGGTCTAGCCCTGTTTCATAAATTAATTGGTCGTTTTCATCTTTGGTTTCATCCTTAAATGTTCCCTTAATTTTTGCACTAGAGATTCCCTGTGTTTTACCTGACTTATTAACTGTCAAAAGATTAAATTTTTGCTTTGAAGAGTCTAAGATAGTTTTTTCATAAGGATTAAAGAACGCATCCATTGCTTTGATGCTTCCAGCAAGAGTAACTCCTTTATATGCAACAAACCAGTTTTCAGTGCCTGCAACATAAGATTCTAGTACAGAATTTTTTGTAACAACATTTGTAATTATTCCACCATTTCCTGAAGAATCATGGTTGATATGGTCACAAATCATAACTGGACCACCTGCACCAATCATGTGACTATCAATAATTTGAACATCACTTGCACCATAACAATAAAGCAAAGTATTGTTTGCGTCAAAAACATTTGAATTTTTAATCACAGTTGTAGCATCTTGTGTATACTCAAAATAAGTGTTAATAAACCAACCTTGAGATAAGCAATTGTAGTATGTACAATTTGAGTTTCTTGTTTTAAAGCAGATAATTCCGCCCGATTTTGCAGCGTTTTCACTCTTTTTAGAATTACCAACAAAAGATATATTATTAAAATTAAAACTAGATTTTTCTGTGTCTTCTGCACCAAAAATTCCAAACAAAGTTGTGTGAGTTGTGATTGTAGCATCTTCTGATTCAGAAACTTCTCCAAATTCTCTAACAATTAAAGGCATACTTTCAGCTGAAATTTTAAAGTAGTTTCCTTCAAAATTAAAAATTTGATTTTTATTAAGATTTCTTTGATATATAAACCCAACTGAACCCCTATCAGAGTCCTTCAAAGAACCTTCTGCCCTAGCAGCATCTATATCGCCAGAAACTTCATTTTTAGTGTAAAAATGCATTGCTGGAATGTCTTGTTTTGTAACAGAAATATCATTTTGCAAGATCAAAGAACTAATTTGTTTGTTTAAGTCAATATTATTGTCTTGTTTATATTGTGTCCATTTACTATCAACATTAGCATTGTCAAACAAAGACAAATCTTGAACATTGTAAACATTATATCCATTTACAACTTTAAATACAAATTCACAGTTATCAACCAAATCTTCTTCTTCAACGCTTACAAAATAAGGTCTTACAGAAATCTTAAAAATTTTATTTTCAGCAAGATTAGTAAATTTGTAAGTTTGTTCAAAGTTATCTGTTTGAACATAGTCTGTTAGATTATCAGTTAATTCTTCAAAATTTTCTGAAGAGTTTAAAACATAAACTTTAATTTTTGTTTTAAATTTAGAAATTTCTTGACTTGAGCCGTTTTTATAAATACCCATTGTTGGTCTGAAAATAAAATCATTTTCATTTCCAACAACATAAATATTTTCTGTTATTTCAAATCCTTTAACACCTGTTTGACCAGTTTTTACAAAAGTATTTTTTGTTTCACTATTTGATTCATAAAGCCCAACAAATTGTGGTTTTTCAAAACTTGTTATAATAAAGTCGTTTGTAACAGTAATTTTCATTTTTATTGGCTCTAGACCTTCATAAGTTACAACCAAATCGTATTCTCCAACAATCGAAGTGTCAAAAGAAGCAACGCTGAAGCCTGTTTTTACATCTTTAGTTTTTCCACTTGCATAAGTCAAAGTTAAAGTCAAGTTTGAAGTGTCAAAAACAGTATTAGCAACCACAGAATTTTTAACAGAGCCTTCTTTGATTTTTGCAGAAACAACAGCATCTTCAATTACTGTATAATTTTTTGAAATAGAAGGAATGTCTTTATATTTTATAACCAAAGTTTTATCGCCAGCAGAAGAGGTATCAATTCCTTCAATACTAATTCCACTGTTCAAAGAATATCCTTTATTTTTTGTTTCACCATCAGCAAAAACAATTTTTATAACAAAATCATTTTTGTTAATCACATCATCTATATAAATTTCTGAAGCAAGTCCGCTTACATATTCAATAGATGTAATATCAATAACTGTGTAAGAAAAAGTTGTTGACTTTCCACCATAACTTACATCCAAAGTTTTGTTTCCTGCAACAGAAGTGTCAATTTCGCCAAAAACTATGCCTGAAGTCAATGAGTAAGCAATATTTTGAGTTGAATTATCAGAATAAGTAACTTTTATAACAGCATTTGAAGTGTTAAGCTTTTCATATCTATATGCTTTGTCAGAAATTCCACTTTCAACACTAATTGATTTAATGTTTTTTGTTACAACAATTTTCTTTGTTGCAACTTTTCCCTGATATTCAACTTTAAAAGTTTGTTCGCCCAACTTTGTTGTTGAAATATTAGTGATTTTTAAATCTTCAATTTTTAATTCAACTTCAGATTTATCACTATATTTTGCCATAACTTTCAAGTTAGGATACAAAAATTCTTCATTAAACTCAACAGTTTCTGCAATAGAATCTGAAACTATGTAGATAGATTCTAGTGTTGGTTTGCATCCAACAAAAAATGCTGAAAACAAAACTAGACATAAAGTTATTGCAAAACTTCCAAGAAATTTATAAACTTTCATACATTATTCCCCTTTAATACTTTTTTATTCTACAAGATTTCTAAATTTTTTACAAACAAAAATTACATTTTTTCATATTTTTTTTATTTTGTGTATTTTTGTAATTTTTATAATTAAACTATTTCCATTTTGTTAATGAGTTTTCCATCGTTTTAAAGTCGGAAACAATTTTTGACAAAAAAGTTTCATCTCGTTATAAGTCATTCCTGCTTGTTCAGAGAAATTAGAACACATTTCAATATATTCTTCCATGCTCACATCATCAATAAATTTTCCGTCTTTATAGCAATAAATACAATAATCTTCGTTAATACTTTTGTCGCCATTTGTTCCAAGTTGATTTTTGTTTTCAATCGGCATACCACAACTTTGGCATATTTTTTCCATAAACTAATCTCCTTCTATATGTGATTTAATACAATAACTTTTATAATGGCACCTGTTCCAAACCCACCTTGAGTTTCTGGATTTACCATAACAGTAAAAGCAAAAAAACTTTGTCTTTTGATTGTTATAATACCAAACTGATCAATGCTGAAAAATCCTTTGTCTATATAGTTTTGATTTAATGTTGTATATTTAATCGACTCTCCTTTCCCCGCTGCCAAATCACCACTGTCATAAACAACATGCGGAATTAAAGAAATCACCAAATATTTTTCGCCTGTAGATTCATCTGTTGCAGACTTCGTATAATCAATTTTAAGTTCATATTTATTGTTTCCAGTAGTTTCATCTTTCCCGATTTCTTTAATTGAAAATGCCTCTTCATTTTCAGCTTCAGCAGTTATCGTAATTTCTTTAATATATTTAACCTCATCATAAACTCTAAGTTTTATGCCAAAAAAACCTATCACAATAATAGATGCCACATAAATTATAAAAATTGTTATTAAAACTGATTTTTTCATAATTATTTTTCCTTATAATATAATGATACTCTAGTATAAAACAAATAGATTCTAATAAAAGCATAAAGAAGTGAAATAAACAATAATTTAACAAACACAACATTAACATTTTCTTTTATCAAGAAAAAAGTAAAGAATGCGAAAAGCAAACAAGTTACAAACAAAATAATTGTGCTTTTAAGTTCGTTTGGATTTTTTTGGTGTGCGCCCGTTGTTTGATATTGTTGATTTTGTGGATTCATTATATCTAGTTCGGCACTCCAAAACAAATGTGCAATATAAACTAAAATTAAAGACAATGCAAGCAAAATGGTGTTTAAAACGCTAATATGAGCATACAAACTTATGACAATCGTAGATGCAACAATAGACACAACACAAAGCACTGCTTGCGGAATTAATTTAGAAGTTAAAGGAACGGCATACTTTACGGGATTAACTTTGTTTAGATAAGCCGAATTTCCTTCTTTGCTGTAAACACTTGCCATATTGATATTGCTTGATAATTGTATTAGCAAAATAATAAGAATATTAAATGAAATAAGCATATAATTTCCTAAAATTCGAGTATCCATTGCCCTTACTATTTGATTTTGCAAAAAAACTGCAAGTGGGCAAATTATGGCTACTGCCAACACAGAATATAAACCTCCCGAATTTCTAAACAATTTCTTTGTTTCTTCCTTCACGCAAGATAGTAGTGGCGAAGTTTTTTTGTTTGTATATTCTTTTTTTATGATTACTTTTTTATATTCAAACGGACTGCTTGCCATTTTAAGGAAAAGTTTTTTTATTAAGAAATAAGATATTACTAAACCCAAAACAATAATTGCAAGCATAATCAAAAATGTAAACAAATTTGACTGTTCAGCAATGTTAAACGAAAAAGTGTTAAACTTCATACCTGTCATAAATTCTGTCAAACTATTAAACGCAAAAAAGATAATTGCAAAATTTTTCAAAAAATCTTGAACAGACCAATAAATTGTTCCCCAATCTCTGACTAGATCAATGTTTGCAGGTATTAAGCCAATTAATTTTATAAGTCCAAAAACTGCAAATCCCACAACTAGCGCAAGAAAAATCCATTCAATAACCTTATGCTTTTTCAAAACAATGCTTATAGCCATTGCAGGAATAGAAAATAACCCACAAACAACAACTAAAAACATTGTTAAAAACACAAGCATTAAGATAATCCACAAAAAATATGCAAAACTTAATTTCATAACCAAGCCATAAGCAATCAAAAATGGCAAAATATATGTTGTGTTTTTGATTAGTTCATAAATAAACACAACAAGAAGTTTTGAAGTGAAAAGTTCATTTGTGGTTACCGGCATCGTCAACAAAACAGGGTTATCTTTTGAAAAATACAAGGTTTTAGTTATGTTTGTAAGACAAGATGCAAACGAAAGTAAAACTAGCACAGTCATAATAACCAAAAATGCTCTAAAATTTAAAATTTTCAAAAAAGAGAACAACCCAAGATTAACAATTAATGAAAAAATTAAATAAATTATTGCCGTTAATGCACAAAAGAAAATTAAACTGTAAATTGTTTTAAAAAGTGTTTTTTTCTTGCTTTTTAAAAACGAAAAATCAACCTTATCTTTTAACTGCATCAAAACCAAAGGTCTTAATGATTTAAAAAACTTATTAATTTTGTTAAAAAACTTAGCAAAAATGTTGGTTTTTTTAGTTTTTTCCATCTTTTTTTGCCTCACTTTTTAAAGTTGGTTTAACATCTGCTTTAATTGCATTTAAATAGAAATCTTCAAGCGTTGTTCCACTTTCTTCAATTTCTTTAACCGATTTAGTGCACAAAATGTGTCCCTTTTTGATGATTGAAATTCTATCACAAATTCTTTCAACAACATCAATAATATGACTTGAGAAGAAAACAATGTTTCCTTTTTTTGCATGCTCTTTCATACATTCTTTAACTTGATAGATGCTTGTTGGGTCAAGGCCTGTCAAGGGTTCATCCAAAATCCAAATTTTTGGATTGTGAACAAGTGCCGACATAATCGCAATTTTTTGTTTCATTCCGTGCGAATAAGTTTTCATTTGATTGTCAAAAGCCCCAACAAGTTCAAAACGATTAACCATATCGTCAATTCGCTCAGTTCTATCTTTTTCACTCACATTATATAGGTCAGCAATATAATTAATATATTCCCTACCTGTCAATTTCTCGTATAATGCATAATGGTCTGGAACATACCCTAAATTAGATTTAGCCATAACAGCTTGCGTGTTTACATCATATCCACAAACTGAAATTTCGCCAGATGAAATTGGTTGAATGCCAACAATAGTTTTTATTATTGTACTTTTACCAGACCCATTAGGTCCCAAAAAGCCAAAAATTTCGCCACCATTAATTTCTAAATTTGCTTTGTAAACAGCATAAACTTCACTGCTACCATAACATTTTGAGAAATCTTTTAGAACAAGTTTATTACTTTCATTTTTATTCATAGGTTCATTTTCACTCCTTCCGTCAAGTTTAATTTCTAAAGCAAGCCTATCCAATTTTATTATTTCCTTTCTTTTTGCAATATCCCTAAACCCATCTGCAATCTGATATGCTGATTCATAACCAAACCACATTCCAAGCCCAATCAAAACATACACAACGAAAAATAATGCTTGGTAAACAGGATAAAATGTCATGGTTACACCACCAATGGTTATTTTGCTTACGACATCTCGCAAATTTTCAGCCCAAGTTCCCAGTTTTTCTGCAATAAAATCACTGTTTATAAAGAAAAAGTCTGTAGGATTTAGTGGGTCTACACCCGAAAAATAAGCATTCAAAATTAACACAAGCAAAAAGTATCCACCAAAACCTATCATTGAATAAATAAATTGCTTTAACTTAGGTTTTTCGAATAATTTTAATGACACAAACAAAATTGGCATAAAAAACGCAATAAAGTGATTGATATAAAACACAACTACTTGCGAGCTAAACATATTAAGATTTCCGTTATAGTTTGGCATTATCATTGCAAAAAATGCACCAATAACATTGATAAAGTATGTAAAATAGAAAAATCTTTTCATGTTAAACACAAGCACCATCGGCATGATATACATCGCTGTGTTACACAAATGAAGTGGCCAATCTCTTATATTTAAAAATGATGGAGCCCTTTTCGTTAAAGAATAAGACAGCAAAGTGCCTAAGCATATATACAAAATTAGGAATTTTTTTGTTTGATAATCTTTTTTGTGAAGCGAAAAATGCACAATAAATGGCAAAATTATTGAAATATACAAAATGATTCGATGCGGAATTTCAAAGTCTTTAACTTTATAGCTTTGATGAATAAAGCCAAACAAACCTTGAAATGTGTAAGCTGGCATAACACTTAAAAACACAACCAAAACTGCAAAAATATAAAACCAATAATTTTTGAAAAAGTTAACGATTTTTGAGTATAACAATTTAAGAACATTTTTAAACGATTTTTTTGATTTTTCTTCTTTAATTTTTAAGTTTTTTTGAAAATTTTGTTGGATGTTTTCTTCTGCAATATTTTCACTATCTTCTTCAACAACAGCAAATTTTGATTTCTTTGCCAAAACACTTTGCAAAAATATCAAAAGCGAATATCCAAAAACTGAGCCAGTTTCAATCGCAAAGAATATTCCCCTAACACTATATTGATTAATCGCACCAGCACCTATAATTGCTTCAAAATGGAAGAACATAAAAATCAAACTCAAAAAACTTATTGGAAGAGCCAAAAATTTTATCAAATTTTTTGAAAGTTTGAATTTGAAAAAGCCATAAAGCGAAACAAGCAAACTTGATGCCAAACTAAACCAAACCAACATTAAAGCAAAAAAATTTTGAGTTTTAGTTTGAAGATGCGTATTTCCAAGTGCAAACATATTTTGAATTGCATCAAGACCGAACATATATCTAACACTAAAAACTAAAAAGACAAAAACAGAGGCCATTTTTAAAAACAAATCAAAACTTTTTTTGCTTTTTTTGGCAAAAAACAACCCCATAACAACAAAGGCTATTGCAAAAACACTTGATAATAAATAGTAAACTAAAACTGACATTATGCACCTAAATTTTACATATTATAACAATTTTATTATACACAATTATAAAATAAAAAATCAACTAAATTTTCTCTTTAGTTGATTATTTAATTTTTTTAGTTTACTTCTGCCTCAAAAGTTATTGTTACACTTTCGTTTACATCCAAATTATCAGGCTTAAATCTATATCTTAACATCAAAAAGCGATAACAAAGCAATACGCTGTTAAATTGCCGTCTGCGCTTGTTTCTATAAAAGATTTAGCACCAAGCATCATGTTGACTGTATAAACATTTATGTTACTACTTTTTGCAAGTACAATTTCAATAGTAAAATAATTATGATTTGTTTGTCCTTGATAGTAACTTTCATTTGACGAATAGGCTTTCACAAAAACCACCAAATTGTTTAATTCTTGCATTGAATTAATGTACAAATCAAAAGATGATGTACCAGTTCCAAAAGTCATTTTTTCGTAAACATTCACCGAAGTTGAGGCATTAGTTCCGTCTTTAATACTAAAACTGCAACATTTTTGTTTATATTCATCTGTAAATAAGAAACTTGTATATGTAAAGCCTTCAAAAGAATTAAGCCCTCCAATAAGTGGACCACCGTGCGTTGCATCAATTCCATACCAAAAACCATCAATAAAAACTTTATTCCAGGCGTGTCCCGAGCCGTTGTGTTTGCCACCAACCCTAATTGTTGCAATATTTTCAATTCTCGCCAAAATTAACAAACTTTTTGAAATTCCATCACAAACAGCTTTGTTGTTAAAGAAAACACCTTCTGGATACCAAGCATCATAGTTATACCAATTTTCCAAAACATTAGAATTATTAGCGGCATTATTGTCGTATTGCACATTTAAAATCATCCAATCATATATCGCTTTTATTTTTTCAAAATCAGTCATAGAATCATTACAAATATTTTTTAGAACACTTTTAGCTTTGTTATAAATCTTTTCTGCTACCGAATTTTTTACTGGATTTGGTTTATAGCCATGTTCCAAAACATAAACAAGTTGATTAGAGGTTGAAACACTAATTTCATTTTTAACTTTGTTTATGTTAAAATCATCAAAACTTGAATTTCTTATATTTGTATTTTCCAAAAAAGGATATTCATATTGTTCAGTAACACCTGCTTTTAGGGCATCTGCATTTAAAGTTCCCACAGAATTTGAAATATCTGAAGACAAATATATTGAAATCAATGTGTTATTAAAATTATTAAAAGTATAGCTAAGAGCAACACTGTTTGGAAATTCAGATTTTTCTATTAAACTGTTCATATAACTTGTTAAATCATCCTGACTAGAAAATTTAATTTTATAATCAGATGAATTTGTGCCGAATTTAATTTTTATTGCATTTGTTTGTGTAATATTGTTAAACTCTACAAATTCTATAAATTTAATCATTTCATCTTCACTTTCAATTAAAATATTTTTTGAAGATAAACTATTTGTAAATTTATCAATATAACTGTAGAAACCATTTCCCAAGATATATTTCCATTTTCCAAACAATGTAAATGAATCTGTTACTTTGGTTGTAAAATTATACTTTTCACTTTCCTTACAACTACTTGTTAAATACCATCCGTCAATATTATATGCCGTCATACCATATTTTGAAGTGTTAATTGTTGGATAATTAACAGTTTCGCCCAAAGCCACTTCTTTTTGGTCAAAATTCAAAATTGTTCCGTCCACAACAAATTTTATTGTTATTGTTTGAGTAAAATATGCATAAAGTGAAGGATTAGTTTTGACAAAATCAAAACTTAAAATTTCAATTTTTTCGCCTTTGCCGTCTACGTCTGTAAACCACCCCTTAAAAATATAATCTTCAAGTTTCGCTTCTTTAAGTTGAATATTTCCACTTAAAACATTATAGTTGTTCACATTTTCATGTGTGGCATCAGCCGGCAAAACAAAATTGACTATGTAATTGATAAGTTCAAATTCAGCAATCAAATTTATGTCAGATTTAACATTCTCTAGGGTCAATGCCTTTTCATAATAACTAAGGCTTTCATCGTCTGTTTTATATCTAACAAACCTATAGCCCTCGTTTTCTGTTAAAGAAATATTTGCATTTGTGTTATAAGCCACTTTACTTTCATAATTCATAACACAAGCATTTTCAAAATTTGAAGTTATCTTAACATCAAACTTCCTAACAACTTCTTCAAAAATTGCTGTGTAAGTTGCTTCTCCACTTATTTTAACAAGTTCAGGCTCAAAGCGAACAAAATTAAATTGAGTTGACTCTGTGGGTTCTTTTTTAGGTTGTCCGTCAGGAAAAACAGGTAAAGAATCATAATTTTGTCTTGTCTCAAAAACTTTTTCATCAACAACAAAAGTAATTTTAAATTTTTTTGGCGAAAACTTTGCCACCAAAGTTATATTTTCTTTTATAGGAGTGTTTTCTTCCCATTTAATGTCGCCAAAAAACCAACCCAAAAAATCATATCCCGTTTTTGTTAAAACAGGCAAAGAAACACAATTATTTTTTCTAACTTTTATTTCATCTTCACTAAGGCTTTCATCTTCACAATTAAAAGTTACAGTTATGCTTGGCGAAAAATAATCTTTGTTTACTGTGCAAAAAAAGATTGCACCAAAAATCATGCCAGCTAGCAACAACGAAGATAAAAACAAAATTATTGTTTTTAAAGTTTTTTTCATGATAATGATTATATCACAAAATCATTTTATATTCAATTAATGAAATAGAAATTTTCAAAATTATTACAAAAATTTATGAAAATTTTTTATATTTATTTGATTAGGCAAAACTTTGTCAAGCATATTCCACTTAATCGGAAAAGATATTGTAGCATTTTCTCTTAGCCTTAACGAATAAGCACAAACACAAGTAGCCCCCTTTTTATTTCTTAAATAATCAATAAAAATTTTGTTCTTTCTTTTTTCTTTGCTTGCATTAACAACAAATATATCTGGATACTTTTGCATTAAGGCTTCAGATATTTTTTTTGCTAGCATGCTTACTTTTTTTGTTGTTAAATTTTCTACTTTTGCCAAAATATGATAACCTTTTCCACCGCTTGTTTTCAAAAAGCATTTAAGGTTCAAGTTGTTTAAAAATTTTTTTACAAGTTTCGTTGCTTTCCTCAAAAGTTTTATGTCAACACTTTCATCTGGGTCCAAATCAAAAATCATAAAATCAGGATGAGATAAATCATCAACTTTTAAATTCCAAGTGTGAAACTCAACAGTGCCTAGTCTTACTTGATTTATTAACTGTTTCTTTGTGTTAATATAAAAATATTCATCAGATACTATGTTTTTAGAAACAAAAAATTTTTCTACATCTTCGTTTTTTTGAGCGTGTTTTTTAAAAAATTTTTCTCCATAAATATTGCTATGACAACGAATTATGCTAAGTGGTCTGTTTTTTAAAAATTTTAGCATCTTGCTTGCAACTGACGAATAATACAATGCAATATCAAACTTTGTAATTTTGCTTTTAGGAAAAACAAGCCTTTTTGGATTGCTTATTTCAACTCCACAAATTTTGTTACTTACCATAAAATTTCCTTTTAATTTTGTTCCAAAAAAACTTGTTTTGGGTTTTTATCTTCTCTTAAACCAACAAAACTAGCCTGTCTTAATTTTTTGCTTTGAGTTATATTTGAATATTGCACTTCTGCAACAAGTTTTGGCTTTAAAAAGCATATATCTTCTTTAATATCAAAATTTTTAATAGCAAGTTTGTTTGTTTTTATCTTTTCAAACTTGTCAACTAATTCTTTTTTTAATTTTTCTGAAAAACCTGTTCCAACTTTGCCAACAAAATATAATTCGTTATCTTTATAAAATCCAACATATATCGCACTCAAAACTTTGTTTTTTTCTGAAGTTTTAAAACCAATTATTACAAATTCTTGCCTTAAATAGCATTTAATTTTAAGCCAATCATTATCTCTTTTGTCGTTATAAACTGAATTTACATTTTTTGCCACAATGCCTTCCAGATTATTCTTTTTTGCAAAAGAAAAAACTTTTTGACCGTTTTCTTTAACAAACTCAGACAAAATTATATTTTTGCTTGTTGTTAAGTTTTTATCTAGCAAAATTTTTCGCTTTTTAAGAGACAAATCTCTTAAATCTTTTCCGTTTAGTGCCAAAATATCAAAAACAACATAACAAAAATTATTTCTTTTGCTCTTTATTGCATTTTGAAGCATTCCAAAATCGCTTTTGCCTTTTTCATCAAAAACAACAATTTCGCCATCTAAAACCATAGTTTTGTTTGTTTTTTCAAGTTCTTGTTTGATAACTAAAAATTTTTCTGAATAATCTTGATTATTTCTTGATTTAAGCACTACTTTTTTGCCACTTAAGAATGCAACAATTCTGTAACCGTCGTACTTAATTTCAAAGATATAATCTTTGTTTTTAGGAACAGTTTTTGTCAACAAACAAAGTTTTACATCAACTTTGTTAAAAGGATTTTTGCATTTTTTTGATTGTGTTTTGATTTCCTTAATTTGATTATCTTCAACACTTTGCTTATCTTTGATTATCAACCAATTTTTTTCATCCATTTTTATCAAATTAAATAGTCCACTTAATTTTTCTCCAAAAAGAAAAAACTTAATTTTTCCGTCAGCAAAACCTTTTTTGAAACTACCAACAGTTTTATAGAAACCTCTGTCAAAAATTTCGACCGTTCCAGCACCATATTCACCTTTAGGAATTGTTCCCTCGAAATTTATATAATCAATAGGATGATCCTCTACATGAACAGCCAAGCGTTTTTCGCCCTGCTTTGGAAAATCTTTAGGAATAGCAAAACTAACCAAGACACCACCAAATTCAAGCCTAAAATCAAAATGTTTTTTTGTTGCCCTATGATACTGCACCACAAACCTTTTAAGTCCTTTTGTGTTTTTAATTTTTCCTATTGGTTCTGAAGTCTTTTCAAAATTTCGCTTTTCATTATATTCTTTCAACTTCATTTTTAACTGCCCTTTTTTGTTTTTTACTTTCTTTAGATTTGTTCGCCTGATTTAAACTCTTTTTTAAAGCATCCATAATATTAATAATATTTTTTTGTACTTTTTCATTTTTAGAAACAACAATTTTTTTGCCTGCAATTTTCTTTTTTATTGCTTGTTGAATTTTTTTGTTATACTCATCTTTATATTTTTCTGGCTTAAAAGTTTTGGACATTTGCTCAATTAAAGTTAATGCAAGGTCTAATTCTTTTTTTTGTACTTCTTTAGATTTAATTTGAGGAATTTCTTGAATTTCCTCATAGTAGTATAGCGTCGTTGCAAGCATCACATTTTGTTTTGCACGCAAAATAAGCATGGTTTCTTTTGTTCCTAGAACGGTTTTTGCAAGTGCTACCATTTGCTTTTTTTGCATTGCTTTCAATAAAACCTGATAAGCCTTTTCACTTCCACTTGGCACGACATAATAAGTTCTGTCAAAATAAATTGGGTCAACTTCCGAAATTTTAACAAAACTTTCAATAGTGATATTTTTGTCTTTTTCAGATTTTAAGTTTTCAAAATCTTCATCGCTAAAAAGAACAAACTTATCTTTTTCATACTGATAACCTTTAACGATGTTTTCAGATTTTACTTCTTTGTTATCACAATCCACGCAAGTTTTTTTATATTTAATTCTGCTCATAGTTTTTTTGTCTAGCAAATTAAAACTCACATTGTTTTCTTTGACTGACAAATTTAATGTTATCGGGATATAAACAAGCCCGAAAGTAATTGCTCCTTTGTAAGAATAAGCCATAAAATACCTCCATAAAAAATATTTACCAAAATAATTATTTTAAAAAATTATTTTGATAAATATAAAATTTTAGATTATTAAAATAGCCAAAACAAAACTCACAGTAGGAATTACCGCCCCTATAAACAATTCAAGCAAGGTGTGTCTGTTCAATTTTAGAGAGCTGTAAATTACAAAAATTGTAAAAAACAACAAAAACATTAACCACCAACTTATGCTATAACTTAAAAACAAAATCGGACCAACAACTCCGCACATATGACCGCTTGCATTTATTTTGAATAACATTGTGAAAATCAAAATGAAACTAACCGAAAACATATATGTTAACACCATTTCTTTTAACAGCGCAGGCTGATTTGTTAAAAAAGTAATAATTGTTAAAGCAAAGTAACTTATAAATGAAAAACAAATTGCAAGTTTTCGCTCGGCTTCTCTTAGTGTGCAATTTTTGTCAATTTTTTGATATAATCCACACTTTTTTTCAACAACATAAGCACTTGTTGGAAAAATACTTAAACAAAATATGCAAGTAATTAACATCCAAACACTATTAAAACTAGAATGAATACCAAAATAGAGCGACAAACACAAAATTATTGCCATTAGTGGCGATATAGTTAAAATTCTTATGATTTTAGAAAACTTTTCCATAACCCTCCCCTTTTCAAAGAGTTTATGAAAAAAACACAAAAAAGTCTATCTATTTCAAAACAACTTTATCTACACATTCAAAACTAATTTCTACTAGAACAATAATACACTCTACTTGTAATAGAGTTAAGGTTTTACTTAGATTTTACATAAAACCCCAGCACTTTTTTAGTTGTTTTTATACTTCTAAATTTGTTAAAGAGAAAAACTTTAAAAATGAAAATCAAACAAACAACTCCTTCAAGCGGATAAACAAAATTTACTATCTTGCTGAAACCGAAAAGACTGAAAATAAACGAACAAGTCAAAAAAATAGAACATGATAAAAGTTTGTTTACCTTAAAACTGTTTATTAGCATATACAAACTTGAAATTAAACTTGTTAAAATTGAAAACCATAAAATAACGGCAAACAAATATCCTGTTACTTTATTCACGCCAAAAGCAATGAATAACATCGGCATATCTAAACTCACACTTTGCTTTTGCATTGCAAAATTTACAATCAAAACCAAAAGTCCAAAAATAAGCGAAATTAAAAAGCAATTTATATTGATTTGCTTTTTGCTAAAATCTTTACTTTTTTCAAAGATAATGCTACTTGAAAAAACGATATTATAGCAAACATAAAACAGTCCTAGCATTAAATATTTGAAAAAAGAGCCAAAACTTAAATTTACACTTACATTATTAGCACCTGAAACAAAAATTCCACTAATTGCAACAAAAACGATTAAAATGACTACTATTGGCATTAAAATTAAATTTAGCTTTTTTATTGCTTCAAAGCCATTTAAAACAATAAAAATTGAAAAGAATAAACTCACAATTGTAAGAATAGGGAAATTTATGTTGCCAAACAGAATATCTCCTATGCTGTTGACGCCCGCCACCATTGCTGTTAAAAAAATAAAAAGTCCTAGTTGAATAAACCAATCAAAAAATTTAGAATTGTCTTTAAACAACATTTTGTTGACAATTTTAATATTAGAAGTTTTTGCCATTTTGCCCAAATTTATTAAATTTTTTAATACAAAAAACAAAAAAACAGATGACAAAAAAATAATAAAAATGCCAAAAAATCCAAAACCAGAAAAGAACACTTGTATTTCCTTTCCCGAAGCAAATCCTGCACCAATAATAGAACCTAAAATTAAAAAAATAAAACCAAAGTTTAAATATTTCACAAAATATTTTATGACCTTTGATTTTATTTAATTCTTTCAAAATTTTGTAACTAATCAATTAAGTTAATTCTATGACATTGCTCACATTCTGTATATCCTGTAATTTTCATTTTTTCAAGTTTATGAATAGGCTGTTCAACTCTGCAATATCCACAATTTTTTCCATCAATCAACTTAACCAAAACTGGAAAAACTCCTTCTCTTTTTAAATTTTTATATTTTTGCAATAACTCAGGATTAACTTTCTTTTCTTGCTTCAAAAGTTCTTGTTTTGCCTTTTCAAGTTCGGGTTCTATTGTTTTTTGTAAAGCATCCAATTTTTCTTTATTTTCGTCATGGACTTTTTTGCTAGAAATGATTTGCTTTTTACAATCATTAAATTCTTTAAGCAAACTTTCCATTTTTCGTTGCAAACTTGTTAGTCTTAAAATAAGTTCTTCCAAATTCTTTTTTATAGGTTTAATTTTGTTGACAAGTTCAAGAACAGTTTTTTCATCCAAAGTTGAAGTATCTGTGTTTAAATACTTATTAACCAAGTCTAAACCTTTAAGTTTAACCATGTTTATTTTTGTAATTTCATCAAAAATTAGTTTACTTTCCGAATTAATTTCTAGCATCCTTGTTTGACATTTTTTTGCAAGTGCTTTGCTAGCATTAATATTTTTCATATATTCACTATTATTTATTTTCTTTTCGATTTTTTTAACATCTATATCTCTTTCTTGATACTTAAATAATTCTTTCATTATAAATATTTCCTTCTTTTATTTAACTCTATTTCTCCACTTTCAATTTTTTCTAAGTAAGTAAGCCCTGCTTCTATGTAAATTAAATGCGCTTCATTGCTCTTCGTAAGGCCATTGATTTTTTCATTCAACGACTCTAGTTTTTCTTTCTCTGAAAGTAAATAGTCTTTAAAAACTTGGGTATTCCAATCAAAATTGTCTTTTCCGAAATAAATTTCCATTGGCTTTAAATTGTTTCTTCCCTTAGTAACCTTAATAATATTATAATATATTCCATCTTCAAAAACCAAATAATCAAACAAAATTTTGTAGTGATTATCTATCAAATATTGTCTTAATTTAACAACATCTCGCATTGGTTGAAGAACAAAATTTTTAAGATTTAGTTTTTTATTTTCTAATATCTTAATAATTTCCATGCCACCCATGCCAGCAATAACTGCCTGTTTAACCTTATCGCTTTTAAAAATAACATCAAAGCCATCGCCTTGCCTAAAACTAATATAATTGTTGATATTTAAAGAATCACAAAATCTGATTGCTTTGTTCAAACTTTGCTTGCTGATATCTGTGGCAACAACCCTGTTGCATTTGTTGGACAAAATCAGTTCAGCACTAACATAGCCATGGTCGCACCCAATATCTGCAATAGTTGTAACATTATCACATAAACTTACAATGTTTTCTAGTCGTGTGCTTAAATTTAATAAAGTACTCATATCTTCTCCTTAAAAGAAATCTTTAAGTCGCTTGCTTCGACTTGGATTTCTTAATTTTCTTAGTGCTTTTGCCTCTATTTGGCGAATTCTTTCTCGTGTTACATTAAATTCTAATCCAACTTGCTCTAAAGTTTTTGGAAAGCCGTCATCAAGTCCGTAACGCATTCTTATAACTTTTTGTTCACGAGGAGTTAGCGTATCAATTACGGCAAGTAAACGCTCTTTTAACAAAATTCTAGTGGTTGCTTCATAAGGTGAAATTGAAGTTTCATCTTCAATAATATCAGCAAGTTTGCTGTTATCGCTGTCATCATTACCCATAGGTCCTTCCAAAGACAGAGGCTCCATAGAAATCTTTTTAATTTCAGAAACTCTTTCTTCGCTTATTCCCATTTCCTCTGAAAGTTCACTAATTGTTGGCTCTCTTCCAAGCGTTGCAGTTAATTTTTTTGTTGCCCTAACAAGTTTGTTAATTGTTTCAACCATGTGAACAGGAAGCCTTACAAGCCTTGCTTGGTCAGCGATTGCACGAGTGATGTGTTGTCTTATCCACCAAGTTGCATAAGTTGAAAACCTAAAACCTCTTGTGTAGTCAAATTTTTCAACAGCTTTTAACAAACCTAAATTTCCTTCTTGAATTAGATCCAAAAACGACAAAACATTTCGACTTAAATATTTTTTTGCAATCGCAACAACAAGCCTTAGGTTGCTTTCACTCAAAATCTTTTTGGCTTCTTCATCGCCGTTTTGTATTCGTTTTGCAATTTCAAGTTCTTCTTCACTTGTTAAAAGTGGTACTTTCCCGATTTCTTTAAGATAAATTTTTACTGGGTCATCAGAAGCGACATTTGCAGTTAAACTTTCAAGTTTTGCAAGGTCAAGATCATTATCTTTCACAGTGTCTTTAACAACCTCAACACCTCTTGACTTTATTTCGTTAATAATTTCTTCAATTTCTTGCCTTGTTATTTTGCTGTCATCGCTAATAAACTTAGAAACAATATCTTCTTCTTCATTAATAACATTGTGCTTCTTTTTTGCTTTTTCCAAAATCTTTTTTATTTCATTTTCATATTTAGGGTTAATCAATTTCGTTCCTCCGTTTTTATCACATTAATTTCTTTTGTTAAATTTTGAAGTTCTAGTGCCAATTTTTTTCTTTCATCCAAACTCGAAGTTTCTGCAAGTTTGTTTGTTAGCATAACTTGTCTTTTAGACAAATCATCTAATTTTAAAATCTTAACACAATCATCAAAATACTTTTTGTCAACTTCATTTGAAGAAAAATTATAGTTAATAATTTTTTCAAGT
Organism: uncultured Clostridia bacterium; assembly: GCA_934747965.1. Lineage (GTDB taxonomy): Bacteria > Bacillota > Clostridia > Christensenellales > UBA1242 > UBA7868. Next base: position 35,722 of record CAKVHI010000004.1, on the reverse strand, counting down.
TCTTTATCTTCGTTGTCTATGCTGTCGAATAGTGCACCAATTATAATATCCTTTTGATTTTCTTTGCAAGATTTGATATATTCATAAACACTTTGAAAAGAAAGGTTATTAAAATTATTTATTTCAACAAAATAAGCATAAGGCTTTTTGTTTATTAAACTTGCCAAAATAAACACTTGACTTTTATAAACATTATCTGTCAAAATTGCTGGCACAAATTTTTCTTTTTTTTCGATTATTTTTGTTGGAATTTCTAAACTTATCAAATCTTGTTTTAAAACATCCAAACTAATTCCAGCAATTTGTTTTATAAGTTTCAAATAAATTTCACGCTCTGAATTAAGTTTTATTTCACTGACCACTTTTAAACTTTCAGTTATAAATTTTGAAAGTTCAAGTTTATCAGCAAGATTATAACCATTTTTAAGATTATTTATTCTATATTCATAACAATCTTTGCTCTGACTTATTTGCTGTTGCATTTTTTCTATGCCATATTTTTTTACATATTCATCGGGGTCAAGATTTTCAGGAAGTGTTACACAATAAATGTCAAAATCTTCTTTCTTCAAAATATCAATAGCCTTTAAAGTTGCCTTTTTGCCTGCGCTGTCGCCATCAAAACACAAAATAATTTTATTACAAAACCTTTTAAGTTCTTTGGCGTGCAAACTTGTAAACGCCGTTCCCATAGTTGCAACAGCATTTGTAAAGCCTGCATTGTGCATTGAAATAACATCCATTTGCCCTTCCACAATAATGATTTCATTTAGTTTCCCAGCATTTTTAAGTTCTTTCAAAAATTGAATTCCAAACACAATTTTACTTTTGTCAAACACTATTGTTTGAGGACTATTCTTATATTTTGCACTTTCGGGCTTGTCTATCAAAACCCTTGAAGAAAAGCCAATCACTTCGCCAAAACTATTTTTTATAGGAAAAGTTAATCTTTCAAACATAGGGTCATAAAAATGTCCGTTTTTTTCATTTATAAGCCCTGCATCTTTGCTAACACTAACAGGAATCTTATTTGATTGCAAAAATTTTACTAAACTAGAAAAATCTTTGCTGTAGCCTAGTTCAAATTTTTTGACAACTTCATCTGAAAGCCCACGCTTTTTTATGTAATTAAGTGCAAGTTCACAATAAGGCAAATTGCTTTTATAATGTTCATTTGCTTTTTTCAAAGCATTCAAAACATTTTCTTTTTCTTTCTTCTTTTTAACCAAATTTTCATCAAACAAATTTTCTGGCATGTCCATATGAGCATTATCTGCCAAAAGTTTGACAGCTTCCATAAAATCTAAACTTTCCATCTCTCGAACAAAAGTTATAACATCTCCGCTTTTGCCACAACCAAAGCAGTGGTAATATTGTTCAACAGAATTCACTGCAAACGAAGCTGTTTTTTCATGATGAAACGGACAGCACCCCCAAAAAGTGTTGCCCGATTCTTTTAATGGAATATATTTAGAAACCACATCAACCAAATTGTTGTTATACTTTAGTTTTTCTAAAAAATCAGAATTAAACCCAAATTTCTGCATTAAAACCCTTTTTCCTTAATATACATATTTAATATACAACTTTTTTTTAAAAATTCCTTTATTTTTTTTAAATTTTTTTAAATTTAGTTAAATTTATACTAATTTTGACCTTTTGCCTTTAAAATTCGTGGTTTTTTATTATGAAAAAATAAGTAAAATTAAAAAATCTTTGCAAACAAATTTCAAAATATAAAAATTTGTTAGAAATATTTTGCAAAAAAAATAGACAATGCTTTGTCTATTTTTATGTTAAGTTTACGTCTATTTTTATGTTAAGTTTACAACTTTATTAAGATAATCAACATCAGCAATAAGTTTTCCTGCACCAAGAATAACTGCATTTTCACTATCATCACAAATTGTAACAGGCAAATTCAAATTTTTGCTTAGGTAATTTTCAAGTCCTGTTAAATTTGCTAATGCTCCAGTTACAATAATTCCATTAACAGACAAGTCAGACACAATATCTGGGCTTGCTGAATTTATCATAACTTTAATTGCCATATACACTTTTTGAAAATAAAATTCTAAAGTATCTCTCAAACTCCCAGCATCAATAACTTCGGTTTTAGGGCTTTTGGTGTTTATATCAACCCCACTAAATTCGCAGTTTGTTAGGTCATGCATAAACAAACTTCCCGCCTCAATTTTAAGCTTTTCGGCAGTCTGATTTGAAATTTGCATATCCAAAAATTGATTAACATAAAGTTTGATTGCTTCATCAATTTTGTTTCCGCCAAAAAATATTGAATATCCTTTCAAAATCTGATTTAATGAACAAATTGCCATATCAATCGTTCCACCGCCCAAATTCAAACTTAAAACACCACTAGCTTTGTTCAAATTTTCACCGGCGCCCATAAGAGCAGTTAACACACTTGGAACAAGATAAACCTTGTTGGCTCCCAAAGAATAACCCAAATTTTTGTAATTTAGAATTTCTTCTTCAGTTAATCCGCAAGGAACAGTAAAAACAATGTCAAATTTTTCAGCCGTTTCAAGCACTTTAGAGATAAAATTAGAAAGTAAACTTTCTGCAAGTTTCAAACTTACTATAATTCCATTAACAAGCGGAGAAATAAATTCTAAGTCTGCATTTGTTTTTCCTTGCATTTTTTTTGCTTCATTTCCATACGCCACAATTTCGGTTTTTCCTAAATTTTCAGTAACACACAAAATTGTTGGCTCACTTAAAACCACGCCAATATTTTTTTTGTATATTCTTGTGTTTGTTGTTCCCAAATCTATTGCCAAAATAGTCTTTGCCATAATAACCTCAAGTTAATTATAACAAAGAAATTATTTTTTTTCAATTATTTTTAAAAAAAAGTGCATAAGCACCTTTTTGTTTCTTTATTACAAATCAGCATTAATAATACCGTAACCTTCGATATTGTGATTTTTTAAAATAGGACTGCAATGATTTAAAAGCAAATATTTCAGTTGATTTGGCGTAATTTGTGGATATTTTTGACAAATTAAAGCACACACTCCAGCAACGATTGGAGTTGCAACACTTGTTCCGCTCATTTTTGTAAACAAATTTTTATTATTTTTTAAGCCTTTTATATTCACACCACTAGCCAAGCAATCGGGCTTATAAAAATTAAATGCGGGGCCTCTTGATGAAAAATCAGCTACTGTGAATAATTCTTCCATATACTCATCTTTTTCTGTTCTGTTATCATCCAAAGCACCCACCGTTATAATTCTGGAAGAAATCCCCGGACTTTTTATTGTTTCACTTTCAGGTCCACTATTCCCTGCCGCTGCAACAACTACTATCCCATTATTCCACAATTTCTCTGCACCCTTTAAAAGTGGGTCATTACTTTGAAGCGGACTAGCCCCAAAACTCATGCACACAACTTTTATATTATATTTCTCTTTGTTGTCAAAAACCCATTGCATGGCTTGCAAAATTGTGAAAGCCCCCGTTTCACCATTATTGTCAAGCGCTTTTAAACTTATTAAATTACAATTTGGTGCAATACCTTGATATTTTTTATTAGTATTTCCACTAGACCCAATCATGCCTGCCACAAAAGTTCCATGTCCATTATCATCGTATGGATATATTTTTTCATTAACAAAATCTTTAAAGCAAATAATTTTGTTTTTTGGAAACAAAAAATCAACATGCGGATAAATGCCCGTATCTATAACAGCCACAGTTGTCCCTTCACCCTTAAATCCTTGATTATATAAATTTTCTACACTTATTATTTTTTTTGCAACATTAATTTGTGTAAACACCTTTGTTTCGCTTGTTATGTAATCTATGTGCCTAAAATTAGCAAAACTTAAAATATTATCTTTGTTAAGTTTAAGCCCGAAAGCCTTAATAAATGGAAATTCTATATAATTAAATTTATTTAAACATTTTTTTGTTAAATCATAATTGTTTGAATAAAGCAAACACTCAATATTATTTTTTTTGTTGCTCAAAAGCTCTACTTCTTTTATTAAATTAGGATCTATTTTTTGCATTATTCACCTATCATATCTATTAATTTTTTTAAATTTTCTTGTTCATTTTTATCAATCATAGGCTTTAAAGTGTTAAAAATATTATGTAATTGTTGCTTATCTAATTTTCCCTTTGCTTTTTCTTGCTTTGCAACCCTCAGAAGTTCTTCATAAAGTTCAGATTTAGACTTATTTTTATACTTATTTATCAATCCATCAATGTCTGCACCTGAATTATTTTTTAATTCTTCCGCCTGTGCTTTTAATTCTTCACTATTACAAAAATTTTCAAAATCCATAAAATTTCCCCTTTTTATTGTCTAAATTATTATATGAAATCATATATTAATATGACATAATTAAAGGAGATTTTTATGAATTATTATGAAATTCCCATGCAAAAAAAGTACTACAACCCCGTTGTAGAAACCATGAACAATAATTATCAAAACCTTTATCAAAACTACAATCCTAATTTTGATGACCCTATGGTTAGCACACAATCACAAAATGTTAGTCAATCAGAAAACCAAGTTGATAAGCAAAGTGAAGTTAATTCTAACAATAATCAGCAAAATTTTAATGCTCAAAACAACATTCAACAAAACACAAACCAAAATCAAAATAATGGATTTAATAACATTGCAAATATGTTAAATTCTTTTGGTGGAAACAATAATTATATGGACATAATAAAAACTATTTCAGGTTCTAATAATGGCATGGACAAAAACCAAATGATTTTGAATTTGCTATCTAATATGAACAATAAAAGTCAATCAAATCAAACAAAAAAAACCACCACGCAAAGCAGTGATTTTTTAAATCTTACATCTATTGATGATTATAATTTTATTGATTAATAAAAATTAAATTTCATTATCTTTAACAATTTCATCTAAGCGGTCATACAACAAATTTGGGTTTTCAATAAACCTCGTGCAATATTTTATTGCTTTTGCGTAATAAAAACCATCACAAAGTCTTTCATCAATAGCCATACCAATTTTCATTATTTTTTGGGTTTTTACATTTCCGTCATCATCAACAACGGGTTGGATATGTTCCTTTCCCATGCCGGCAAATTGACCAGTTGTTCCAAAATCATAAAGATGATGATAAACATAATCTGTGCCTAAACTTTTCATGTTTGTAACAAAGCAAGTTGTGTGAAAGGGACTAACTTTAATTAATTTTTTTGGAAGCAATGCATGATTATCCATCCATCTTATAAAGCACATTGCAGTTTTTAGCAACCAGTTTGGAAGACTTAGCAATCTTTTTGCTGCTTTGTCGGTGTCGTTACTATCTTCAATTTTACTGTTTTCCCTAATTGCTTCATCAATTTTTTCTTTAACTTCATATATATTTTCAAGGCCAGTAAATTCTAGTTTTATTGTTGTTTCTGGAGCATCCTCTTTCAAAGCCTTTTTCATTGCAAAACAAACAGAAATATTGTTTCTTGCATAAATTTTTCTGTTAATAATAAATCTATTTAACTTAGGTCGCATAGCATACATCCTCACTAACCCAGCAATAACAATATGCATATAAGTAAATCTGTTGCCCTTTTTATTTTCTTCTGCAATAAAATTATCTATATTTTGGCATCTTATACTAACCTTAGAAAAAACCTGAGCATCATATCTGTGAGGCATAATATAACTTGTCATTCTCAAGATAGGGTCGCAGTGTTTTAACCTAACTCCGTCGCTTCTTTTTTTACACATGAACTTAGTGTAACACAATTTAATATATTTTGTCAATCGTTTTTTTGCAAAACAATTTGTATCAAAAAACTGTCTTTTTTGGTGTTTAAAACCAAAATAAACTACAAAAAAAATAAATGACAAATATCACTTATTTTCATAATATTAAAAATATCCCAAACTGACAAGTAAAGCCTTGTCAACTTCTTTCATTTTCAAAGAATCTAACTCGCCAATTTTTTCTTTAAGTCTTAACTTGTCTATTGTTCTTATTTGCTCAAGCAAAATTATGCTATCTTTGCTTAAACCGAAACTTTTAGCATCCAAACTTATGTGTGTGGGAAGTTTTGCTTTGTAAAGCCTACTTGTGATTGCTGAAACGATGATTGTTGGGCTATATTTATTGCCCACATCGTTTTGTATAACCAAAACAGGTCTTATGCCACCTTGCTCACTGCCCATAACGGGCGACAAATCTGCAAGATATAATTCCCCTCTTTTAATAATCATTAAACCTCACTAACCACTCTTCATATACGGAAAAAGAAAGATTGTCAACTTCCATATCTTCAAAATTTATACAAGATAAATTATTAGTATCAAAAAATTTTTTATACATTGAATTTAGTTCATCTTTCTTTATATTATGAAAATGCACGCAAATAGTGTTAATTTCGACATTTTTTAGTTTGTTTTCAAGTTCTTTTTTATAAATTTCAATCATAATTTCCTCAATAAAAAAAGTAGCATTTATGCTACAATTTTATTGTTTGTTATTTTTAATTAATTATGCACACACTGATTGCTAAATTTTGAGTGTGAGAAATATTTATATCAATTTCCTTGGCATTTTCGTTTAATAATAAGTTTTTTATAACTTCATTATTGGTTACATACGGAATATTGTTAAAGTGCGAAATCTCTATTTGTTTTAAACTAATTCCAGCACCTATTCCAATTTTAAAAGCCTTTAAGACTGCTTCTTTTGCACTATAAATACCTGCTATAGTTTCAAACTTATTTTTTTTTGACAAGCAATATTCTATTTCGTTTAAAGTAAAATATTTTTCCAAAAATTTTTCATAATTTGTCAACTTAAATCTATCAACTTCAACCATATCAATCCCAGTTTTCATCTTCTTCCCCCAAAGAATTAAAAGCCTGTTTTATTTGCTCAAAACTGTAGCCTTTAAAACTTAAATTTCTATATATTTTTTGTTTTAGTTTTACATCCATTGTTTTGTTCTTAGTTTGCTTCAAAATTTCTTTTTTTATGTTGTTCAAAACTTCATTTTCGTCAAATATCAAATATTTTTCAATTAAATTTTCATCTATATTTTTGTTTTTTAAATTTTGTTTTAATCTTGATTTGCCAAACTTACTTTTATATGTGTCTATGTAATTTTTAACATATAATTCATCGTTAATGTAATTATATTCTTTTAATTTTTCTAAGGTTTTATTAACAACGGATTCATTAAATTTTTTATTTGTCAAATAAGCCCTAATATCGAAATCTGTTTTCATCGCTTTAGAAATATATTTTAAAACCTTATTAAAAGCATAAAAAACTTCACTTTCCAAAACAATCTCATCAATAGTTTCTTTTGACAAATCTTGCCCAGATTTTAGGTTGTATTTCACAACTTGGTCTAAATTTATTCCGCTATAGAAATCTCCATCAGCGAACAAATTAAATCTATTTTCTTTTTTTTGTTTTTCAATCGTTATTATCATATTCCCCTGCCAAAACATAAAAACCTTTATCTCGTTTCAAAATTTCAACATTTTTTAGTTTTGTTTCCATATATTTTTTAATGCTCTCTTCGCCATGATTTTTTCTGATAACCAAAACAAGTTTGCCGTTATTTTCTAAAAACATTGTGCTGTCATCAATCAACTTAAGCAACAACTTTTTGCCTGCCCTAATTGGCGGATTTGTTATTATATAGTCAAACTTTTCATCTAAGTTTTCAAACAAATCAGATTTTTTAATCATAAAATTTTTACAATTATTTTTTTTCAAATTTTCTTCACTAAGTTTGCAAGCAATGCTAGTTATATCAGACAAAACAAAACTAGCCTTGTCAAAAAATTTGCTCAACGCTATGGTTACAACCCCAAGACCACAGCCAAGGTCAAGACACTTTTTTTTGTTCAAATCAAAATTTTTTATGATTGCATTAATTAATACTTTCGTTCCATAATCAATTTCATTTTTGCTAAAAACATTATCACAACTTGCAAAGATAAAATCAAAACCTAAAAAGTTTTCTTTAAACTCAAAAAAATCTTCACTTTTATGCTCTGTATCCACAAAATAATGCACAAAACTCACAACCACACCTCACAAAAATTTAAGTTTTTAACATCAAAAAACTTTAGTTTATTCATAACTTCGTCAAACTTTTCTTTTTCACACAAAACCCAAAATTCATTTCCTATGCGTTTTTCAACACTAAACAAGCCTTTTTGACTTAGTAAATAAATATTAAAAGCATCTTGAAAATTAATTTTGAAGTTTATACTTTGAAACAACTTTAATTCTTTTATTTGAGCGTTTTTTATGGCAAGCGTTGCACTGTTTGAATAAGCCCTTGTAAGAGGCCCTGCACCCAGTTTAATACCTCCAAAAAATCTTACGACAACAACCAAGCAATTAACAATTTTATTTTTTTGAATGACATTCAAAATTGGTTTTCCTGCTGTGCCTTGAGGCTCGAAATTATCACTAAATTCAACATAATTTTGAGTTACAACTGCATAGCAATAATGACTAGCGTCTGGGTATAATTTTTTAATCTCATCCAATTTTGCTTCAACTTGCATTTTTGAACTAGCATTTAAAGCAATGCAATAAAATTTACTTTTTTTTATCTCTAAACATGAAATGCATCCGTCAGAAATTGTTTTCATGATAATATTTTATCATATTTTAAGGGATAAAACAAAGTATTTTTGACTTTAATAAAATTTTAATCATATAAAAAAATATGTTAAAAAAAATAGATAATATTTTGGTTGAATATGAGTATAAAAAAATAAGCAAAAAAACAATTATATTTTTACATGGATTTTTGGGCAACCTAAAAAGTTTTGAAAACATTTCTCAATCTTTTCAAAACTTTGGTTTTTCAACACTAAATATAAATTTAACTGATTTTGGATTTAAAACTTTGCCAAAATCTTTTACTATTTATGATTACGCAAATATAGTCTACAAACTCATAAAAAAACTTAAAATAAAAAGTTGCATTTTAATTGGGCATTCTTTTGGTGGCAGAATTTCGACAATTCTGTCTAGCATATATGACCTTTGCATTGAAAAACTCGTTTTGGTTGATAGCGCTGGAATTAAGCCAAGGCTAAATTTAAAAACAAAATTTAAAATTTTAAAATATAAATTTTGTAAGTTTTTGGTTAATAAAAACTTAAAAAGCAAAGAAATTTTAGATAAATTTGGATCAGATGACTATAAATTACTGAGCAAAAATTTGCAATCTGTTTTTGTTAATGTCGTGAACGAAGATTTGACTTATTTGTTAAAAAATATTAAATCCAAAACTTTAATTATTTTTGGAAAAAACGACAAAACAACTCCAGTTTATATGGCAAAAAAACTTAACAAAAACATAAAAAACAGCACTCTTATTTTGCTTGATGGTGGGCATTTTTGCTTTGTTGATAATAACTTTAAGTTTTTACAGATAGTAAAAGATTTTTTGGAAGATAAAATAAACAGCAATTAAAAGAGAGGCCGTATGTCAACAGTTTTAAAAATATTCTTGATAATAATTAATCTTTTTGTTATCAATTTTAGTAACCTAAATTTTTATAAATATTATCAATTATCTGGTTATTATTTACTAAAAGCCATGAATTATTTTTGCAAAAATGTTTTTGTTTATTCTCAACTTATTTTGATACTTTTTTTTAACATAAGCATTATTTTTACGAACAATTTTTACATAATTTCTTTATTAAACTTTTTGTTTTTATTAATAATTTTTTTGACAATAATAAGCCTTAAAAAACAAGGAAAAAATCGTCTTGTTTTTACAAAAAGATTTACTCGAATTTTTACACTTACGAATATTCTATGTTTTTTATATTTATTTTTTCTTTCATTTTATATCAAAAATTTATTGATTTTTAAATACTTTTTAATCAATTTTTGCTTAATCTTTTATTTTATCTTCTTAATTTCACATATATTAATAAATCCAGTTGAATGTCTTGTTAGAAAACTGTACATAAAAAAGGCTCAAAAAAAACTAAAAAAAATGCCTAACTTAAAAGTAATTTGTATAACAGGAAGTTTTGCAAAAACAAGTGTAAAGAATATCCTTTTTGAAATGTTAAAATCAAAATATAAAGTTTGCAAAACACAAAAAAGTTACAACACTCAAATGGGCATTACAAAAGTTATTTTAAATGACCTTAAAATTAGTGATGAAATTTTGATTTTAGAGTTTGGTGCCGACCATAATCACGACATAAAAAAATTATGCAAAATAATAAGACCCGACCATATTATCATAACAGGAGTTACCAAACAACACCTTAAAACATTCAAAACAATGCAAAATTTGATTAGCACAAAGTTTGAACTTGTCGAAAACATGAAAGAAAATGGTTTTGCAGTTTTTAACTACGACAATGAAATTTCAAAACAATTTTATAATCTTTGCAAAAGCAAGAACAAATCTTTCGTGAGTTTAAACGAACAAAATTTTAACAAAAACTTTGTACTTGCAAATAACATTAGTTGCAAGTTTAACAAAACAGAATTTAATTTATGCTTTAATAACAAAAAAATAAAATGTCAAACAAAATTACTCGGAAAACATAATGTTATGAACATACTTTTGGCCTCGCAGATGGCAATTAATTTTGGCGTTGAATTAAGCAAAATTTGCTTGGCAATTCAAAACCTAGTCCCTACCCCTCACAGACTAAATTTGATTGAAAACAATGGTAAATTTATTTTGGATGACAGTTTTAATTCAAATCCAGAAGGTGCAAAATTTGCAATAGAAGTTTTAAAGACTTTTGAAGGGAAAAAAACTGTTATAACTCCAGGTTTGGTTGAACTTGGAAAAGAACAATTTGATGAAAATGTAAAGTTAGGAGAACTTTTGAAAGATATAGATTTCGTTTTGATAACAAATTTTGTTAATAAAAAAGCACTTTTGAAAGGTCTTGAAAATTCTAAAAACCAAGTTTTTTGTTTTGAGAGTTTGCTTGATGCCACAAAAAAATTAAAAGCATTATCTTCAGATTGTATTTTGTTTTTAAACGACTTACCCGACAACTACAAATAGCTATTCTTGAAAAAATGCGTCAAATAATAAAATTTTGCTATTGACAAAAGAAACCTTTTATATTAAAATATAATCGTATATTTAATAAAAAGGAAATTTTATGAATTATTTACAATTTTTGAATGAAGATGATTATAAAAATATGCTTGAAAAATGCAACTTAAAACTAAGTCTAACTGCAGTTGAGCCCATAAGGTTTGGAAAGAACAACAGCAAGGCTTTGATTTTTTGTGAAAAGATTAAACTTGATGATGCTGACAAATTAAAACAAACTTTGTTCAACCATTTCCAAAATATGTTTCCTAATGCTAAACAGTCTTATTTGTCTTTTTTTGAGAATAATATTGTAATTTTTTTAACAAATTTCGAAATGTTTGATAGTTACAATCAGCTTGATTATTCAGATATTTTGTTTGAAACAATCAGCAAAAAACTTGCATCAAATGAGAAATTATTAAAAAAATACAAAAAAGATTTTGTCAAATTCTACAAAAAAATGGAAAAAGAAGAAAAGAAAGAAAAAAACACTATCACAAAAACAAAATAAGCTTAAAAGCTTATTTTTTTTTGTTAAATAATTTGGTCTTTGCAAAGCAGCTTTGTTTTTTAAAAACTTAAACACATATTTAGTTATATTTTCATATAAATTATAAGGAGTTGATATGAAAAATATAATTGTTTTGTTTGGTGGAAAAAGTGCAGAGCACGATATAAGTTTGATTACGGCAAATTTGGCTTTAAACGCAATAGATGAAAAAAAATATAATGTTTATCCTATTTTTATTGATAAAGAAAACCACCCGTTTTATGCGAAAAATTTTAAAAATAACATAAATAAAAATTTTCAAAAAAAAGAAGTTTTTTTTAAATTAGGTGAAAAAACTTTATTTGTAAAATCTCCTTTTGGTTTAAAAAAACTTGTAGATGTTGATTGCGCTCTTTTATGCAACCACGGACTAAATGGTGAAGATGGAACAATCCAAAGCGTTTTGGAGTTATCTAACATTCCATACACAAGCACGAGCCCTCTTTCAAGTGGAATTTGTATGGATAAAGTTATTATGAAATTTTTGCTTGAAAAATTTGAATTTAATGTTGTTCCTTATCTATATTTTTATAAACAAGATTTTGAAAATAATAAAGATAAAATGTTTGAAAAAATAAAATCTAAATTAAATTTCCCCGTTATTGTTAAGCCCGCAAATTTAGGAAGTTCTATCGGAATTAGCATTGCAAAAGATGAATCAGAGCTTGAAAATTCAATAAGCATTGCTCTTCAATTTGACAACAAAATTTTGATTGAAAAGGCACTAGAAAATTTTAAAGAAATAAATTGTGCTTGTCTTGGAGATCGGAATGAAGTTTTAGTTTCTAGTTTGGAAGAACCGATAAGTTATAAGGAATTTTTAACTTTTGATGAAAAATATCTTTATGGAAATAAAAAAAGCAAAAAACGAATTTACCCCGCAAACATTTCTGAAACAATAAAACAAGAAATTCAGCAAACAAGCAAAGAAATTTTTGAAAAATTTGAGTTATCTGGAGTTGTAAGAATAGACTTTATGGTTTGCGACTATATTGTTTATGTTAATGAAATAAATACTATTCCCGGTTCATTAGCCTATTACTTATTTGAAAAAGAAAACTTGACTTTTGGAGAAATTATAGACAAATTAATAGAATTTTCTTTAACAAAACTAGAAGATAAACAAAATTTAACTTATGCTTACTCAAGTAATGTTTTAAATCAAAAATTAGTTCAAGCAAAAAAATAATATATATTGCATGATAGCAACAAAAATTTATTTAGATTTAAGCCAAAAAGAAAGCACAAGCACATAATTTAATATAAAAAAACGCATAATTTAATGCGTTTTTTATTGTTTTTTATTAAATAAATTTTTTTATTCCAATATATATAATTCTTCAATTTTAAAGTATAATTAAAAAATCTTTAATTTTTCATTTTTATTCTTTAGTTCTTTCATAAATAATTGCATCAAAAGAATTTTGATAATAATTTTTTCTAACAGAAATTTTTTGAAAACCAAATTTTTCATACAGGTTTATTGCTTTTATGTTTTTTTCATTAACTTCTAAAAATATTTTCTTTAAGTTTTTATTATCATTAAAATAATTTATTAACTTTTGCATCAATTTTGTCGCAATTTTATATTCTCTAAACTCAGGCAAAACACAAATCTTAAACAAATTAATTTCATCAAAGACTTGTTCAAAACTCACATACCCAACAAGTTCATTTTTAAAATATGCAAAAAATTGATGACGATTTTTATTCTCTAAATCTTCCTTTAAGATTTGCAATGAATAAGGCTCTTCAAAGCACTTTTGCTCCAAAATCACAAGGTCTTGCAAATTACAACAATCTTTAATTTCTAAATTTTGTTCAATACTAGTTTTTAAACCCATCTCTGCCTGAGATTTTTTAATATAAAGCGGACTAAGCAAATTTATATCACAAAAGTCTTTACTTTCAATTTTTTGTTTTGACAATTTTATAAAAGTGTCAGTTTTCACTTCAACGCTATTTAAATTTAATATCCCTTCAAAAAAATCTTTTTCTTCTTTGTTGCAATAAACTTTTTGATTTGTTTCAGAAATTATTTCGTTTAAGTCTTGCTTGTTTGTGTAACCATACACAAATTTGTTTTTTTCAACTTTCAAAGTGTAAAAATCATCATTATTTGATGACAATACGATGTAATAATCATTTTCTTTTTTTTCAATATTGTAATTTATTAATTCAAAGTTATTAATCTTAACGGCTTTTACGTTTAATGCACACAAAAAAGCTTTAACAAAACTTACCCCTATTCTTACACCCGTAAAAGAGCCCGGACCAACATTAACACTAAAGTTTTCGATTTGTTGAATTGTCAAATTATGTTCAAACAAAAAATCTTCAATTTCTTTAAGCAAAAACTCTGAATGGCTTTTAGTTTCATCCATAAAATGAGTATAAAATTTATTTTCACTATAAAGTGAAATTTGTGCTTGTTTTTTGCTTGAATCTATCCCTAAAATATTCATATCATTTCCTTTAAAAATATTTCTATTATTTTTGTAAATTACAAATTTTCAACAATAAACTTGCGTTTGTTGTCCCCCAACTTTTCAATTTTAATATTAACTGCATTTTGTGGCAAAATATCTTTTACATTTTCGGGCCATTCAATTAATGTTAAGCCTGTTTTTACATAAGGCGAAATCTTTGAATTGATATAATCTTCAAAGCCGAGTTCATAAAGTTCATCTGAAGATTGTATTCTGTACATATCAAAATGATAAACAGGAAAAACTCCATTATATTCATTCAACAGAGTAAAAGTCGGGCTTGAAACTATGCTTTTTACACCAAGATTATTTAACAAAAATTTTGTAAAAGTAGTTTTTCCTGCACCAATATCTCCACAAAGCAAAATTACCATGCCATTTTCAATTTTTTTCGCAATTTTTTTTGCTAAGTTTTCTGTTTCAGTTAGGCTGTTTACAACAAATTCTTCTTGCATTCTATCCCCTTTTTTTGAATATAAAACTTTAAAACAAGTATAATTTCATAAAATTTTTTTGTCAAGTTTAATTGCTTTATTTTTGCTAATAATTTATGTATGCAAAAAAGTTATTTTAGTTTTATTTTCGATTTTTTGTTTTATTGTTTTATAATTTTTTTGGTTGTCTTTTTGTGGATTAGAATGTTTATTCATAATAATTATTTGATTTGGATATACTCCGTGTCAATAACGCTTATTATTTCTATATTTTTGTTTATAATTTTAAAAAATAAAATTTTCAAATTTTCATATTCAAAAAAAGAAACGAAAGAAAAACAACAAATTTTGAACAATTTGATTTTTGCTCAAAAAAATGAAATAAATAACTATTTAACAAAATTTTTTAAAGAATTTGAAATAAAAAAACACAAAGAATTTTTTGTTGCAAAAAATAAGCAAAATGGGCAAAAATTTATTATATTTAATAATTTTTCATTAAATCAAACAGAGCAAAATGACCTTGTTGATTATGTAAAAAAAGCCGAAAGAGAAAAAGTTTTTAACATTTATGTTTTTTGTTCTATGTTTGACAGAAATTGTTTAAAGATGAGCAAAAATCTAAAAGAATATAAAATCAAAATTGTTGATTTCAATAATTTTTATGATAGTTTTATTAAAAAACAAAACATTAAGCCCGAATTTAAAGAAAAATATGCAGAAAAATATAGATATAGTTTTAAGGAAATGTTAGGCTTAGCTTTTAACAAAAATAAAACCAAGCAGTATTTTTTGACAGGGTTAATATTTTTGGTTGGCTCTATATTTTTAAGGTATAATGTTTACTATCTTGTGTTTACAAGCCTAATGTTCATCTTCTGCCTGTTTAGTTATTTTAATAAAATTTACAACAAAAAAACTGATGACCCTTTTAAAACGAAATAAAGTCAACAGTTTTCAAAACTTACTTAAAATATAACATATTTATGTTTTCTTGTTAAACAAAATTTAATTTTTCAAAATAAAATCTGTGCTAAAGTCTGCAGTTAAATAATTTAACACTTCAATAGATTTTTGAGTTAATGATATTATTGGAAATCTTTCTAGTTTGGTAAAAACAAGTTCAAAATGACAATTTCCGTCAAATTCTGTTAGAAATTTTGGCAAATCTTTAAAATAATCTTTTGATTTTAAAATAAATCTTTCAATTTCTTCATGAACACTTTGATTTGTTAAATCTTTTGTTCTATACCACATTTTTGCACATTTTGTGAAACCTTTTAAGGCTTTTGAGTCTTTAAGCATTGTTAGTTTGTAGGGTTCTAATTTGAATGTTTTTGATAGTTTTTGAACATCAACATCCTGTTTGAAATTTATTATAAAATTAAAATGATATTCCATTGCTTTATTTTCCATTATTTTGTTTCCTCCTCATCCTTTCCATAAAAATTAACCATATCTTTTTCATCCATTTCTGTATCAAATATTTTATCGTTATCTTTGCCAATCAAATAAACATTTTTATCATTATCTCGTGCCACATCATAAAAAGACGCCGAATCACTTCCAACCAAATCTTCTTTCATCTCTTCAGCATCAACTCCAAGAACATTGTTAAGATAATTATCATTATATCTTTTAATATCCATATTACCTCTCTTAAAATTATATACTTATATATATTACCTTTTCAAACATATGTCAAGTAAAATTAAGTCAAACAATGTGATTTATCAAATGATTTTCAGTAAGTTTTTAAAAATATTTTATTTTGTTTGCAAATATTGAGATTTTTGGATTGTTTTTAAATAAAAATTTATAGCATTTACTATCTTGTGTTTACAAGCCTAATGTTCATCTTCTGCCTATTTAGTTATTTTAATAAAATTTATAACAAAAAAACTGATGACCCTTTTAAAACGAAATAAAGTCAACAGTTTTCAAAACTTACTTAAAATTTTATAGATTATAAACTTACTAAATAAAATTTATAAGCAAAAGTATATTCAAAAAATTATTTTTTTGTAACTTTTTTGCGGACTAAACCTTTTTCCTTTCCGTTGTTTGAAGGAACATAATAAGTGCTATTTTTTAATTCGTTTGGAAGATATTGTTGATAGCAATATCCACCATAATCGTGAGGATATTTATAATTTCCTGTCCCGTCATCATTCGTGCTAGGATGATTTTTTAGGTTGTTAGGAATCGTTATTGTTTTGGTTTTCTCTACATCAATTTTTGCACTCTCAAGTGCCCTTACAACACTGTTAGATTTGTTTGCTTCACAAGCATATATGATTGCGTGAGTTAATGGAATATTCCCTTCCGGAAGCCCCATATTTTGAATTGCATAGTGTGCAGAAACAGCCAAAAGAAGGGCATTAGAATCTGCCATACCAATATCTTCAGATGCATGTGCTATTAACCTTCTTGCCAAAATTAATGGGTCAATACCACTATCTATCAATTTATTAGCATAAAAAATTGCAGCATCAGCATCGCTTCCTCTAATAGACTTGCAAAAAGCCGAAAGCATATCATAGTATAAATCATCATTCAAACTTAATTTTAAGTTTTGAGCAACATTCTTTACATCTTCTTCGCTGACTACAATTTCATTATCATTGTAATTTGTGTTTACACAAAATTCTAAAATATTAAGTGCTTTTCTGATATCTCCACCCGAAAAAGATGCAATCAAATCAAGCACTGCCATGGAGATTTTTATTTTTAAATTTCCATAGCCCTTTTCTTTGTTTAACATCGCCCTAGACAAGGCTTCAATAACATTTTGTTTTGAAAGAGGTTTAAACTCATAAACAAAACATCTTGAAACAATCGCTCGTGTCATGCTTGTGAAAGGGTTTTCAGTCGTTGACCCAATCAAAATTATGCTTCCGTCCTCTAAGGCTTCCAAAAGGCTGTCACTTTGTGCTTTGCTCCACCTATGACATTCATCTAGAAGCAAATAAGTTTGTTTGTTTAACATTCTTAAATTAGTTCTTGCTTCACTTATTATTTTAACAGCATCATCTTTCCCGCTTGAAATTGCATTAAGTTTTTTAAAAATTCCATCACAACTTGAAGCAATGATATGAGCAAGTGTAGTCTTTCCTGTTCCAGGAGGTCCATAAAAAATTAAACTTGACACCCGTTTGTTTTTTATTGCCTTGTAAAGCGGTTTGGCAGGCGAAATTATATGCTCTTGACCAATAAATTCTTCAATAGTTTGTGGTCTTAACCTATCTGCTAGTGGCGAAAAAGTTTTATCATCAATAAAATTATCCATAATTCTATTATATAATATTAACTTTTTTTAAGCAATAATTTTGATAAATTCTATAAATTTTATTTCACTAAAACACTTATTAAAAAACAATAGCCTTTACAGACTATTGTTTTATTGTTAATCTTTGTAACTAAAAGTTAAATTATCGTTTTCACAATCTACAACTATTTGAGTTTTTCCATCAAGTTTTCCTGCAAGCATATCTTCTGCAATTCTGTCCTCAATTTTTTGTTCTATTAATCTTCTTAAAGGTCTTGCGCCATATTGAATATTTGTGCCTTTTTCAATTAAAAAGTCAATAGCATTTTCAGTCAACTTAATTTCCAAATTTTTTTCTTTTAAGCGTTTGTTTAAATTGTTAATCATAATTGAAGCAATTTGAGCAATATCAGTTTTTGTAAGTTTATGGAAAATAGTTATAACATCAATACGATTTAGAAATTCTGGCTTAAATTTACGCTTTAAAGCATTCATTAAAATTTCATTTTCTGTCTCTTCATTTTTAATTTCATCTGAGGCATTAAACCCTAATTGCTTTGTACTGTTAGGAAGTTCATCAACACCACAGTTGCTTGTTAAAATGATAATTGTGTTTTGGAATGACACTGTTTTTCCATGACTATCGGTTAATCTTCCATCTTCCAAAATTTGAAGAAGAATGTTGAACACATCTGGATGTGCTTTTTCAATTTCATCAAACAAAACAACAGAATATGGCTTTCTTCTTACGGCTTCAGTAAGTTGACCGCCGTCTTCATGACCAACATAGCCTGGAGGAGAGCCAATAAGTTTGCTTACAGCATGAGATTCCATAAACTCACTCATATCAAGTCTTATGATTGCATTTTCACTGTCAAACATTGTTTCTGCTAGTGCCTTGCACAATTCAGTTTTACCAACACCAGTTGGACCCAAAAAGATAAAACTTCCGATAGGTCTTTTGCTGTCTTTAAGACCAACTCTTGCCCTTCTGATTGCTTTGCTTACACTCTCAACCGCCTCATTTTGACCAACTATTCGTTGATGCAAAATATTTTCAAGATTTAATAATCTTTCTTTTTCTTGCATATTTAGTTTAGAAACAGGAATTTTTGTCCATTTACTTACAACTTCAGCGATATCATCTTCTGTAATTTCTTTATATTCTTTACCACCCATGCTTTCTTTTTTAAGATTATTAATTTCATCTTGCAAATTTTTTATATCATCACGAAGTTTTGCCGCTTTTTCAAAATTTTCAGACAACAATGCTTCTTTTTTGCTGTTTTCAAGAGTGCTTAATTCTCGTTCTTTAAGACTAACTTCTTCAGGAAATAAATTCCCCTTAACCTTTGCTTTGCTTGCGGCTTCATCAATCAAATCAATAGCCTTGTCTGGAAGATTTCGATCCGTAATATATCGGTCAGACAATTTGCAAGCACTTTCAATCGCACTATCTGTTATTTTAACTTTATGAAAAGCCTCAAAACTATCTCTAATGCCTTTCAAAATCAAAATTGTGTCATCAACGCTAGGCGGATTTACGAAAATTGGTTGAAATCTTCGCTCTAGGGCTTTATCTTTCTCTATAAATTTTCGATATTCATCAGTTGTTGTTGCCCCAATAGTTTGAAGTTCGCCACGAGCAAGATATGGTTTTAGCATATCACTAGGGCTTACTTCGCCCTTTTCACTTCCTGCTTGACTTAGGGTGTGAATTTCATCAATAAAAGTTATAATATTTTTGTTTTTTGTGATTGTTTCAATAACTTCTTTTAACTTTTCTTCAAGTGCTCCTCTATATTTAGTGCCAGCCAAAAGTCCCCCTAGTTCCAAAGAGAAAATTGTTTTGTTTTGAAGTTCTTCAGGCACTTCACCTTTAACAATTCTTAATGCCAAGCCTTCAACAATAGCACTCTTCCCAACACCAGCTTCTCCAATCAAAACTGGGTTATTCTTTGTTTTTCTGCACAAAATTTCAATCAATCTTTCAATTTCTTCATTTCTTCCGATAATGTTATCAATTTTACCATCTCTTGCTTTTTGAGTTAAGTCGGTGCCCATATCTTGCAAATTTTTTGGAAGATTTGATTGACTTTCACTAGCATTAGGTTCTGTTTTCAAGCTGTCGCCTTTCAAAATATTCAAAACGCTTTCTCTCATCTTGTCTATATCGCAAGAAAAAACTTCTTGCAATAAATTAACCCCAACACCTTCGCTTAGCAAAATTGCAAGCAATAAATGTTCAGTTCCTACAAAACTATGATTTAGTTCTATTGCAACTTCACTTGCCACTCTAAAAACCTGTTTGGCTGTTGGTGTTAAATCAACATTTTCATCAATATCCATTCCTTCGCCATTCTGAGCCAAAAGCACTTCAAGTTTATCGCTTGTAACTCCAAAATCTTTCAAAATTTGGCTTGCTTTGCAATCTTTAAAAGCACTTAAGCCATAAAGCAAATGTTCAGTTGCAATTTCGCCATTATTATATTTTTTGGCAAGGTTAGAAGCATTTTTTAGTACTTCATTTACGCCTTCAGTTGCGTTAATATTGTAATACATATTTTTTTCACCTCCACTTTTTTTGTTATAATTAAATTATTTGTTATCTTTTTTTAACTCTTTAATCTTATCTCTAAGTTTTATAGCATCTTCATATCTTTCTTCAACAACAGCTTTTTTTAAACTTAAATCTAGTTTTGCAATTTCAAGTTGTTTCTTTTCTTTTTCACTCAATTTTTTGCTCAAATCAGTTTTTGAAACTTTGTTGCTTTGTTCTTCGGTTTTTTTGCTCTCTTGTTTTTTATCTTCCAAAAACAAAGGGCTTTCAAAAAAGTCATCATAATCTAGGAAGTTGTCTATCATTGGATTTGTAAAATATGATAAAGTAGATTTAAAATCGCTCATCATATCGTCAAAAAAACTGTTAGATTTTTTGTTAAAACCTAAAAATTCATCATTAAAGTTATTAAATTCCTTTTCTTCTTTTGCACAATCACAGCACAAATGTTTTTCAGTAACTTTTCCGTTTATGTTTGTCATGCTGTGAAAAGTTGCCTCATTTTTGTTACATTTTTCACATTTCATAAATTAATTCCCCCTATTTTTTAAATTTATTAATATGTTTTTGAAAATATTATATCTTGTAATATTCTCTGTTTTAAAAGGTGAAGAAAGTGCTTTTTTTGATATTGCACTTTTAATAATGTCTTCCTCATCTTCTGTTATAATTCCGTTGTTTTTTAAATTGTCAAGAATATAACAACAAGACACATAGTCTAAATCTTGTTTTAATGACTTTATAATCTCAGTTAAATTATCATCAAGATTTATTTTTTTCAACACTATATATCCCCCACCACCGCGTTTGCTTTCTGTTTGATAGCCTCGGTCAAGAGTAAAACGCGTTGAAAGAACATAATTTATTTGGCTTGGCGACACATTAAAAAAGTTCGCAAGTTCATTTCTGCTTAAATTCAAACTTTGATCATCGCCAATCGTGTTTAAAATAAATTCTTCAATAATATCACTTAAATTATTCATTAAAACCGCCCCCTTTAAAAGTTTGACTTTCTTTGACCTTTCGCTTATATTTTACTCACACAAAAAATATTTGTCAACACTTTTTCAAAAAAAATTTAAAAAATTTGTAATATTTTTTTAAATAACTTTTTCAAAAAAATCTTGCAAACTCAAACTTGAATATTGACAAATGTTTTGAATAACTGAAAAGTCTATTTCCTTTTCTTCCAAAAGTTTGTCAAGCTCATGCTCTTCAATTCTTGTGGCATAGCAAAACAGAGCTTTATAACCATTTTTGTAGTACTTTTCACCATCACTTAAAATTTGTTTTAATTTTTCTAAATTTATTTTGTATATCATATTTTTATTATATCATCCCTTTTTAGGGATGTCAATTTTATTATTCCACTTATGGGATATAATTTTTACATGAATAAAATTTTTGCTGAGAGATTAAAAGAATTAAGAGAAGAAAGAAATTTATCCATGCAAAATTTAGCAAAAGAACTTGGTGTAAGCTCATCATCAATTTGCAGGTGGGAAAAATGTCAAGCCGATGCTAAAGGAGATGAGTTAGTTATCCTTGCAATATATTTTAAAGTGTCAACAGATTATTTGCTTGGACTTTCAAACGACTAATTCATATAGTCTAAAATTTCATCAAAACTCATTTTGTTATGAATTGCCATATTAACACTTGTGGCAACAATATTTGCACAATTTGACACTAAAATGTCAATATCCTTTTTTGTAACTATCAAATCATCCAAATTTCTGATAGATTCATCGAAAAATTCTTCTACAATGCTTGAGCATGAAACAACAAGAGGTATGCCTATTGAAATTACTGGAGTTTTTAATGTGTTTGCATCAAGTTTTGACCTATTATTATCAACTCCGCTTCCGGGCACCAAGCCATTTGTTGAAATTTGAAAGCATTTGCCTATATAATTGTAGCTACTAGATATTATACTATCTATTAAAATTATGAGGTCTGGCTTAACTTTTTCAACAACTCCGCACACGATGTCCTTTGTTTCTATCCCCGTAACTCCAAAAACACTTGGGCTGATTGCGCACACATTTTTAAGCCTTGGGTCAAGAACATTAGGGTTATTTATTTTTGCGTGTCTTGTTATTATAATTTGGCTTAAAACCTCGGGACCTATGCTATCACTAACATAATTTTTATTCCCTACCCCAACAATCATAAATGTTTTGGCATTTTTGTTAGCCTTTAAAATGTAATCTTTCAAGATTTCTGATAAAGAAAAAATAACATAATTTTTAACTTCACTATTATAGGGGTCAAGTTTTTCAGTGTAGATTGAAGTGTAACTGCCTTGATCTCTTCCCAAAATTTTGGCACCCTTTTCATTTTCTATTTCAATATGAGTTTTGAGCAAATCATATTTTCCCAAAAAAGTTTGTTTTTTATAACCTTCTTGCTTACCTTTTATTTTTGAGGAAACTTCAAATAATAAATCCGAATTAAAATTCATGTAAAAATTATTAACAAAAAATTTGAAAAAAACCACAAAAAGTGTTGATTTTTTAATTTTGTTATGATATATTATAAAGGACTTTAAAATAAAAGGGGTAAATTATGCCAAATATTAAATCAGCAATAAAAAGAGTTAAAGTTATTGAAAAGAAACAAGAAAACAATAGAGTTCAAAAAAGTGAGCTTGCAACATATATCAAAAAGTTTAAAAAACTTTGTGCTGAAGATGCTAACAAAGCAAAAGAAGAATACTCTACTGTTGTTTCAGTTATTGATGCTGCTCAAAGTAAAGGTATCATAGACAAAAATAACGCAGACAGAAAAAAATCAAGACTTGCTATTTTATTAAACAAAAGTTTATAAAAAAATTTCCTTGTTAGTCAAGGAATTATGCGTCAGTAGCTCAGCTGGATAGAGCATCGCCCTTCTAAGGCGAGGGTCGGGGGTTCGAATCCCTTCTGACGTACCATAATGGGGTATAGCCAAGCGGTAAGGCACGGGACTTTGACTCCCGCATTCGTAAGTTCAAATCTTGCTACCCCAACCATTTCTAACCCCCGCAATCCCTTTGTTTATAAGGAGTTGCTTAAAAATAACGTTTTGGTTAACTTCAATTTGATACCAATTTTGATACCAATTTTAAGTTAATTTTAGTCTTTTATTGTATTAAAAAACAGAGGATTTTAATCCCCTGTTTTTTGCTTAATAAGTTGATATGATAACTAGAAAGTCCACTCTTCAGTATCAAAATTTTTGTTTATTTCGCTTGCACTAACATAAATTACTTTTCCATAATCGGGTTTAAAGTTTTTGTTTTCAAAGCATATCCAAACAATATCCTTTCTTTTTTCTACAATTCTAGCATCTCCACCGTCTTCTCCGTCAGTAAAGCAAATTTTATTAACATCTCTTTTTTTAGAAAATGCTCGACTTGCCGCATCAAAATTAGTTCCCCCGCCAATTATTAAATTAAGGTTGTCTATGTCTTTTTCTCTTTTAACTTCTTGAAACCCGTTAAAGCTATTAGAAAATGTACCCACTTTAATTTTTGAATTTTTTAAAATGTTTTTAACTTGTTTTAAAAAATTTATTAACAGATTATAACTAACCGACCCCGATGTATCCAAAATTATTTCTGTTTCGGCTTCATCTTCGACCAAGGTGTCTTCAATTCTTGTGCAATAGTTATTACCTTTATCTGAAAATCTATGTCCCCATGCTTCATCTTCTTTTTCTAAAGATTTTCGAAGAAGTTTTTTCCAGTTTACTGCAGGCTTCGCCTTTCCAACAGACCCTACATTTGAAATCTCAGACTTTCCCCCATGTCCGCAATCAGAAGTATTAATTTTTTTCATAATTTCTTCGGCTTTTCGAATTTTTTCTTCTTCATTACTTTTAAAAATTTCTTTTTCACTTATGTTTTTGTTTTGCTCTTCGTTTATGCTTTGTTTTTCTCCACTTTGATTTTTATTATTAACATCTTTTGCATCGTTTTCTTGTTGTTTAACTGCTTCGCTCCACATTGAATGGCTGTCGTGCCCCACTTGATTTTCATCATTTTTTTGTTGTTCGCTTTCAATTTGTTGTTGGCTGTTTTCGCCTTGGTTTTGTTGTTTGTTTTCAACTTGTTGTTGACTTTTTTCACTTTGTTGAATGTTTCGATTTTGATTTTGTTGTTCACTTTCGCTTTGCTGACCGCTATTACCATGCTGATTATTTTCTTGTTGTTTCTCTTCCTTTTCTTTTAATTTGTTATAAAGTTCTTCAGCATCATAATTTATTGCGTTTTTTATGTCAACTCCACCAACCACAATCTCTAGGCCGTCGCGTTTAAGATATTGGTTAATTACGGCATCAGTTGCTATGTTCCAAAGTTTTGGATCTTTGTCTTTACTCCTTAAAATATGATTTAGTGCAATATGGCAAACTTCATGAGCAAAAATAAAAATCTGCTGACTTTCGCTTAAGTTTTTCATAAAATTTTCGTTAACAAAAATAGTTTTTCCGTCTGTTGCCGCAGTTTTGATTTGACTGTTTTTATCAACAATTTTATAATTAACATTATTAATTACGCTACCAAAAGAAGGATACTTCCTTAGCATCCTTTTTTTGATTAAATTAATATCAAATTCATTCTTATTATCCATTTTTTCACCATTAAATTTGCAAAATTTTGGGCTACAAAAAATTTTTTATTCAATAACCAAACACTGCCTTAAAATGTTTTCATTAATATTTTCAAGGTTTTTTGCCAAAACAATAATTTTTGTATGTTTTGGAAGTGAAATATTTGAAACTGTTTTATATTTCAAAATTTCATAAAATTTTTCTTGTTCATATTTTTCAACTTTGTCAAGATTATTAACAACCAAAAGCCGACTTTTTTTGCTTTCTAAGTTTAGGAGCCAATCTGGCTTTAAAAGTCCATTTGCACCGTTTAGAACAGCAAGGAATGAAGAGGAAATGTTTGCATCCAAAATAACAGCATTTTCAAAATCATCGGCTTTTCCACCCAAAATCATAACAGGCGAATTTTCTGTTAAAACCAAAATATCTTTTTTAGAAAGTTTTTCCATAATCTTTTCCTTTTTTCTTATCATATTCTTTGCAATTTACATCACAGTCCATATAATTAGAAAAATCAATTTCATTTATATCATAAATTTCAATAAAATAAGCAGGATTACAACTATATGTGCCGTTCAAACCAAAATACAAATACTCATCAACTTTAGAGTCATAAAAATTATTTAGTGTTATATCACTACCGCAATAACTCTTCCCATCAGCCAAAGTTTTGCCCATTTTGTTAAATGCTTTACACAAATAACGTGTTCCGGTAAAATTAGCTTTTATTGCATAATAACTTCGACCTAATGCAACTAGACCATTTAACTTTTTAGTTTTTTCTTTTTCAAAAAGTTCATCAATAGTTATCAACTCATTTTTTAAACTAGGGTTGACATTTTTTTGAGATTGTTCACTAGATGTTTCAACTGAATTATTTTTTTCATCACTAAATTTAAAACTAGGCTCAACAATTTGACATTCATCAATAATTTGTGCGCGTTCTGGGTCGTTTTTTATCCACATAGAATCAAAGTTAGCCAAAACCTCTTTGCCTAAAAACTTTTTAATAAATCCTCTAACTTGTGGAAGTTCGTTCTCGTTAGCATCAATTAATCCTAAAGAAGTTGAAAGTTGGTCAGAAAAGTCCATTTTGACAAATTCACGAGGATTATAGTTTTTGTTCAAAACATCTTCAACCGAAATGTGAATTGTTTTAACGAAATCGACAAAAGACATAGTCAATTCTTCGCCAATCGCTGGCAAAAGTGCATAAGGGTTTTTTGTTGCATACAAAACCTTGCTTGCAATTTCCCACTTTCTTGGGTCTGTTACAATTTTAGGTTCTTCTTCATCAAGAGTTTGATTTAAAACCTCTTGACCGTGGCTTTGAATAAAAGCCAAAATTGCAGGATGAATTCTTGACTCATTTTTAACTTCAACATTTGTTAAATGAGTTTGTTGTTTGCTAATATCCACACTTGTTGCCCATTTTAACCAATCATCAACATTTACTTCATAATAAATATGGCAAAATCTTCTGAACAAGGCGTTTGTTAATGGATTTGCAGCCAAGTTGTCTGCACTTTCATTGCCTGCAGCCACAACGACAGCATTTTCAGGAAGTGGCCATAAACCGTCTTTACCTGCTCTGTCCAAAACAATAGAATAAACCAAACTTTGAACAGTTGGCTTTACATTTGTCAATTCATCAATAAACAAAATATGTTTTTTGTTAGGCGCTTTCAAACATTTTTCTGTTAATTGTTGATACCATAATGGTGGAATATAACTTCCTGTTTCTCGGTTCAATGTGCCGTCAATTTCTTCTGGATTCATTTGAGGTCGCAAAGTTATTCTTGTTGCATCTGGGTCTAAATTTTTAACGCGTTGAGATTTGCCAACACCACTAGGTCCATGCAAAAACACCGGTATGTTTGATTTTATATATTCTTCAAGCAGAACATCATTTGAAAGTTCTTTAAAGTCAAAGCCATAAGGATTTTTTTGTTTATATTCGTAATTTCGATTTTTATCTTCAGATTGCAAATTATTCTCTCCTAATAAATTTTTAATTTCTTTTGTCGAAATATTAAATGCATTTGTAACAAAATTTTTTGTGCCATTTTCTCCCCCAAAATTAAAAGATTTAGGCAATAAATCAAGGTTTCCATTAACCTTTAAATTTTCTTCTAAATCAATACCATTCAAATATGCTCTTATAAAAGAATTTTGCCAAAGTTTGCAATTTCTGGTGTTAGACACAAACATTACATCGTGAAAATAAAATCCAGAAAACAATACATCTTCGCTTATCAAATTCATAACCTCATCTTCACCCGTGCCTTTTGGGTTAATATAAGTAGGAAGCCTATCCCAATTTAAAATCTTCCAAGCGATTGGCTTAACTAAAATCCAAACTAAAGATGAGCTTTGGTCTACTTTAAGCCCACTTGACAATTCAACTGAAAATGAGTTTGATGATAAACTTGCCCTAACGACTTTGTAAGAATAAGGTTTTTTAGAATTATTGCTTTTACATTCATATTCATAAAGGTTATCTTGATATCCGTCCAAAAAAGTTCTTCCTGTTCTTCTCATAGTTCCCTTTGAATATTCTTTGTCAAACAAGCGATCCAAACCACGAACATTGTATTGTGGAAATTCACCAAAATTTATTCTGTGATATTCAATATAGTCATCATCCACTTCCCTAGAAATTATAAATTGCTCGGTTTCTATGTTATTCAACTTGATTTCTTCAATATGTTTTGCAACCTTTTTTGCATCCAAACAAATCTGTGGTCGAATACCTAATTTTTCATTTTCAAAATTTGTTGTTTGAATATGCCCTTCGCTGTCAACAAACTTGAGTTTATATCTATTTTTTTCAGCCGAAAATTCGCTTGACCTTAGCATTATGTTGCAATAATCATTCTTTTTGTTATATTCAACACCATTTAAAAGTGCAAAATCAGTTGGATATGCCGTCCGACTTTTGGCACTAAAAAATTGATGATTATCTTCTTCCTGAATAACAACCAAATTTTTTGTAACACAATCTAAATTTTTGTTTTCATTATTTAAAGGATCTGCTTTTTCCTTAACAATAATTGGCACCAAAACATCTGAATAATTTTCCATATATTCTCCTGATACTATATTATAACATATCAAAAACCAAATTGCAATAGCAATTATCCTTGTTGCTTAACAAATTTATCAGCAAAACGAACAAATTTAGTTTTAGCAAAAAATATAAAATTTTTAGCAAATTAATTCATTAAAAAGTTTATTTTTTAACATAAAGTTGACTTTAATTTTTTTTGTGGTATACTAACACAAATTGCACTGGACTTGTTTAACAAGTTATGGACTTTGGGTCCGAATTGCAATTTTTTTAATGCTAATTTTTATTTAAACAAAAATAGTTTAATTAAAAAATTTCAAAATAAAAAAATAGTGCCAAGCACTATTACCAATCTTGATGTTTTAAACTAGGACTTTTAACATCGTTATATTTTGAAAAATAATCATCTTTAAATTTTTGGCTTACTTTTTTGTTTCTTGAAACAATTTCATTTAATTCTTCAGTTGTGAAGTCGGAAATTGAAAAGTCTTCATCAAAATTTTCAAGATATTTAAACAATTCTATGTTAATATTTTCTTTATCCATATTTTTATTTTACCAAATTTACAAAATAAAGTAAATAAAAAACAATGTTTTACAAAATCAAATCTTATTTCTTTCTTAGTTGCAAAAAAACTCTATTTGTGCTAGAATAATCTTATGAAAAAAATTTTTGCAATATTTTTGATATTTTTAAGTATGCTTTCAATAAGTTGTGTTCAAACAACACCTGAAGCAAAAATTGCTCATTTTCCCGAAAATAGCGTTGCCGTGCTTACAATCTTTTCTTACAACGGAAAAAGCGAAAGTAAATTTGGAATTAAAAATTTAGGGCACAGTTTTTTATGCTTAACAAACACAACTGAAAACTCCCTAACTTTGGCTGGAAAGGAAGTTGCTCCAAACGAAGAAGTTTACTTTGGTGCGTGGAGTTTATCTGTTCACTTTGGAATTTGGTACAATGTAGAAAGCAATTACATAGAATTTTATAACAAATATAACGGAAGAATTTCTGTAGACAAAGGCATAACTCAATCAGACCTTGAAAAAATAAGTGAGTTTATTTTGAATAACGACACTTGGTCGCCTCTTAATAATTGCAGTAAATTTGCGATAAGACTTTGGAATGAAATTGCAGATGAAAATGAAAAGTTAACACTAAACGCAATCAACACCCCAGCAAAACTTATTAATGAACTTAAAAGATTCGAAAATTTTAAGGTAAACAAGCCTTTAACACATTATGAAAATTGTGGATACTTCTCTGGGCTTACTGATGAAACATTTGAATTTATTGGAGGCGAAGTTTATGCATAAAAAAATATTTTATTATTTTGTTATTTCAATTTTATCAGTGCTTTTACTCTATTTTTTGTATGTAACTATTGGTTATTTTGTTTTAGGTTCAAAAGCTCCAACTTTACAAAGCCAAGGCACAACGGCTCATTTTATGGGAATGTACCTTATGGGAATAACCTATGGCGCTATATTTTTGGTTTTGCTTGTAGTTTTAATTTTGTTATTGATTTTTAGAAAAAAAATATTAAAACCAAGTCAAAAGCGAACAAAAAATCAATCACTATAATTTGTGATTGATTTTTAATTTACATTAATTTTTATTTATTTTTTCAAAACTAGGCTTTTCACAAACACCCAACTTAACATTTGGTTTTATTTTTTCGCCATGGAAATCAGAGCCTAAAGATTCAAATAATCCAAATTCTTTTGCAATCTTTTTAAATTTTAAATATTCTTGCCTAGAATGTTTTGAATGTTTTGTTTCTAGGCCATCAAGACCATGCTCTTTTAAAAATTTTATTGCAATTTTGCTGTCAATTTTATATTCGTCTTCAATTTCGATTGGATGAGCAAGCACCACCACCCCACCAGCGTCATGAAAGACACGCAAAACTTCTTTGCTGTCCGCCTTCAAATTTTCAGATTTCAAAGCATCCATTGTTCGATAAAATTTTTCTGTGTCTAGGTTCATCTTTTCAGATAATAATGCCAAAATATGAGGCTTTCCTACAACATTATTCTCGTTCAATAATTGTTGTTTTTCATCATTTGAAATTTTGTATCCAAAATGCTTCTCAACAAAATCAATCATTAAATCTAACTTATAAATTCGGTTTTGTTTCATTTTTTCGATTAAGTCCAAAACACCTTTATTGTTTAAATCAAAGTCATAACAAAGAAGATGAACATTTATCTTCAATTCTTCTATTCTTGATGAAATTTCAACACCTGTGTGAAATTTTATATTTTTGTTTTTAACCAAATCTTGCATTATTTTTAAGCCATCTATATTATCATGGTCTGTTAACGCAAAATCCACTATCCCCGATTTTTCTATTTTTTCAAGTAGTTGTTTTGGAGAATATTGACCATCCGAGAAATTGGAATGAATATGCATATCTTTTTTCATGAAATTGATTATATCAAAAAAATCAAAAAATACAAAACATATTTCTTGACTTTGTACAAAACTTTAATAACTATTTTGTAATTTGATATTTTTTTGTTAACGAAAAGCATAATTGCTTTAAATGCTCATAATCATTTATAAACACAAAATGATTTGAATTATAGACTAATTCTCCATTAATAAAAACCGAATTAATTTTGCTTGTTTCAAAGTTTTTTAAGAAAGAATTTGCATCACTAAAAATATTATCATTTTGAACAATTAACAAATTTGCTAATTGCCCTGATTTAATCTCTCCTTGAGATTTTAGTCCTAATATTTGAGCATTATTTTTTGTTGCAAATTCATAAATTTTGGTGGCAGAAAAAGTTTCTATTTTATTATAACTTTCATTTTCTAAGTTATTAGTCAAAAACATTTCTAGGTCATAATTGTTTTTGAAAGATGAAAGCCCTATCAAATTTGTTTTTTCTAATGCATAAATATTCGCATTTTTATTCCCTAATGTTAAGTTTAAACTTGGAGAATAAATAAGTTTAGAATTATTTTCGCTTAATATTTCATAGTCTTGTTTATCCAAAACATTATTATTCAAAATAACATGGTCAACATCCATAACCCCATAATTTTGCAAAATTTCTGTGCAAGTTTTGTTAAACTCAATTTCAACAGTCCCTGCTTCAAACAAATTTTGGCTTCCACCAACAAAAACGGGTTTATTATATTTTTTTGATAGTTTAATTATTTCTTCAAAATTTTCTTCAGAATTTAGCAAAACTCCACCCAAAGAAAAAACAAAATCTTGATTTTCTTTAACACATTTTTCAACAATATTAGCATCAAAATCATCAAAACAATTTTTGTAGCCAAGCCTAAAAACCGAATTAATTTTTGTTTCTTTTACTGCTTTTTTTAATGCTAAATTAAAATTATCTTCATCGCAAAAAGTAACTATCCCATTTTTTATTAAGTTAAGAATTTGAAATTTATAAATAACATACTTTTCTTCGATTTTTAGATTGTTAAAAAAAGTTTCAAACTTTTCATTAAATTCTTCCAAGGTAAGATTAGAAACAAAACTTTCAAAAAAGTTTTTAATAAGGCTTGAAGAAGAATTAATAAAACCATACAAAATAATATTATTTTTGCAATTTATTGTTTCAATTTCATTAAAATCAATAAATTTAGCATAATTTTGAGCAAAATTTTCACTTTTTTCAAAAATTTGTTCAATCACATTATCATTTATTAATATGTCCACATCTTTAAATTTGTTGTTTTTAAAATCAATAATTTTTGCATTTGTTAAAAGTTTTTTCATTTTAGATTCCTACTAATTTTTTATATATTTTTTCAAAGTTTATAACTTTTTTTACATAATTTGTTGTTTCACTATATGGGCAAACATAAAACCCATTTTCTAGTTTTATTTCATTATTTTCAACCCAAGATTTAACTCTGTTTAAACCTGCGTTATAACTCATCAAAACAAGTACTTTATCCGAATTTTGACTGAACAAATAATCAAAGTAATTTATCCCCAATTTTATGTTTATTTCAGGATTAAACAAATCTTCAACAACAATTTCCATTTCAAGTTTTTTTGCAACTTCTTTTGCCGTCAAAAAGGTTAGTTGCATCAGTCCAAAAGCATCTTTGTTGCTTTTAGCATTACTATCAAATTGACTTTCAGCCTTAATAACCGAAAGAATAAAACTTTTGTTTAAATTTTCATTCTTGTTTTCTAAACTATTCAAATTGTTTTCTATTATGTCTAAATAAGTTGTTTTGTAAGTTAATTTTATTAAAAATAATGGCAACAAAACAAAACTTAAAATAATAACAAAACATAAAATTATAACAGCAAATATTTCCAAACTTTTTTTCATTTATATTATTTTATGTTAGTTTATTAAAAATTATTTTTGAATAAATATAAACATTTATGCATAAATATTTACGATTATATTTTTAAAATTATTTAATCTTTAGCGTCAAAAAGACTTTTTCCAACACTGATATTAACAATTAAAGGAATGTTAAGTTTAACAACATTTTGCATTTTTTCAAGCAAAATCTTTTTAACGATTTCTTCTTCCCCATCATAAACATCACAAATCAATTCATCATGAATCTGCAAAATCAATTTACTTTTAAGTTTTCTGTTTTCAAATTCTTTGCAAATCTCAATCATTGCAAGTTTTATTATGTCTGACGCCGTACCTTGAAGGGGCATATTAAGAGCAACTCTTTCACCAAATTGTTTTAAGTTGTAGTTATGAGAATTTAATTCATCAATAATTCTTCTTCTGTTAAACATTGTTTTCACATATCCATTTTCTTTTGCAAAATCAATAGCATCTTCTTCATAAAGTTTAACTTTAGGATAAGTTTCAAAATATTTATCTATATAGTCTTTTGCTTCCTTTCTAGTTGTGTGCAAAGATTGACTAAGCCCATAATCTGAAATTCCGTAAACAATTCCAAAATTAACAGCCTTGGCTCTTCTTCTCATAACTGATGTTACCAAATCTAACGGAACATTAAAAATTTCACTGGCAGTTGTTGCATGAATGTCTAAATTTTTGTTAAAAGCCTCAACAAGTTTTTCATCGCCAGAAAAATGAGCAAGCAATCTTAACTCTATTTGAGAATAGTCTGCACTTATAATTTTGCCATTTTCAAATCTTGAGATAAATATCTTACGCAGATTTCTTCCCTCTTCTTCTCTTATAGGAATATTTTGTAAGTTGGGTTCAGTTGAAGACAATCTTCCAGTTTGAGTAAGCATTTGGTTAAAAACTGTATGTACCAAATGATTTGATTTATCCATTTTTTCAAGATAAACTTCGATATAAGTAGAATTTAATTTATACAATTTTCGATATTTAATAATCAATTCAATAATTGGGTGGTCATTTTGCAAAGCTTCTAAAACTTCAATTCCGGTCGAACCTTTTTTCAAGTCTTTCAATCCCAATTTTTCAAACAAGATTTTTGCAAGTTGTTTAGGCGAATTAATATTAAATTTTTCACCTGCTAAAGAAATAATTTCTTCATTTAAGCGAATTAACTCATTATTATATTCTTCATTCAAACTTTTCAACACATCATAGTCTAATTTAAAGCCATCTTGCTCCATATTATAAAGCACATTTATAAGTGGAAATTCAATATTATTGTATAGAAAGTCCATGTCAAATTCGCTTATTTTTGACTTAAATTTGTTAAAACACTCAAAAAGCATACTTGCACAAGAGTTTACATTATAATTTTCTTGTTCACATAATTCTTCAACAGTTTTCACATGACGCCTTCCACTTTTTATCAAATAATCGGCAAGCATAACATCAAAAATTTCGCCAGAAATTTTAATATTTAATTGTGAATAGAAATATTTACTTCCCTTAATGTCAAACATTATTTTTTCTATGGTGCGTTCTTCCAAAATGCTTTTAAATTTATTTAAAGCACTCGTCAAATCGAAACCTTCACTTAATAAATCTTTTTTTATTTTGATTACATTTTCTTGATATTTGCTATTAGAAATGTGAATATCATCCAAAATAATGATTGAAAAAGGATTATTTGTTTTTAAATCTTCAATCAAATTCTCAAGTTCTGCATCAGATTTTATAATATTTTGCTTGACTTGTTTCTGTCGTTCAACAACAACTTCACTGTCAAACAAATTTGGTTTATTTAAAAGCGTTCTAAATTCATATTTTTTAAAAAACTCAGCAACATTTTTGTTGAACGGAAATTTAAGTTTTATTTTTTCCAAATCAATATTCAAATCAACATTCTTGTTTATTTGAGCCAAAGTTTTAGACAAAAAGCACATTTCTTTTTCTTGAATTAATTTTTCTTTTAATTTGCCCTTAATTTCATCAAGATGCTCATACAAATTTTCTATAGTTTGATAAGACCATAGCAATGATTTCGCTGTTTTTTCTCCTATTCCTTTAACACCCGGAATATTGTCAGAGCTATCTCCCATTAGTGCCTTTAAATCAACAATTTGATAAGGCTCAATTCCATAAACTTCTTTTAAATGTGCTATATCAAACTTTTCAATCTCACTAATTCCTTTTTTTGTAAGCCAAACTTCAGTATTTTCTGAAATCAGTTGCAAACTATCTTTATCACCGGTTATGATATAATTTTTTGTGTCCTTGTTTAAACTTAATGTACCAATAATATCATCGGCTTCAAAACCTTCTTTTTCTAAAATTGGAATTTCCATAAGTTTTAACATTTCTTTTAAAATTGGCATTTGCGAAAATAATTCATCAGGCATTCCTTTTCTTCCAGCCTTATAATCAGCAAATATTTCGTGCCTAAAGGTTTTTGCTTTAACATCAAAAGCCACCAAAACCTTATCGACTTTATTTTCTGTAACAAGCTTTGTTAAAATATTACAAAAACCGTAAACAGCATTAGAATATTCCCCATTTGTATTGCTCAAAAGTGGCAAAGCATAAAATGCTCTGTTTATCAAACTATTTCCATCAATAATAAAAAAATTTTCCATAAAAGTATTATAACCTTTTTTGAAAAATTTTTCTACTAAAAAGCATCAAATATTATAATTAAAAAAACAAATAGGAATTAATCAATTCTCTTAGAATTACAGATATTTTATAATTTGCATAAAAAAACCACAGAAGTTGGGGTTCTGTGGTCTGGTGGTTGGGGGCGAGCCCGTTAAGAAAACAACACGGTGTGTTGTTTTTAGGAAGCGAGCGGGAGCAACTTGTTGCGGTCTTGGTCCGACAGGACAGCCCGTTAAGAAAAGTTGCCAACGGCAAGTTTTGAAGCGAGCGGGAGCGTTGTTAGAAAAGTTTATAACGGCAAGTTTTGAAGCGAGCGAAAAAAACTCGCAATAAAAGTTGCCAATGGCAAGTTTTTAGGACTAGGAAAAGCAATCAGTTGCGGTCTGGGTCCGACAGGAAGGATGAAATCCATCCCCTATAAACTACAGATATTTTATAATTTGCGTAAAAAAACCACAGAAGTTGGGGTTCTGTGGTCTGGTGGTTGGGGATGGATTCGAACCATCGAAGACGAAAGTCGACGGATTTACAGTCCGTTGCATTTGGCCGCTCTGCAACCCAACCATATTTTAAAAAAATGTTTTAAATATATATAAAACAAATTTCTAAAATGTGGAGCTGGTGAATGGAATCGAACCATCAACCTGCTGATTACAAGTCAGCTGCTCTGCCAATTGAGCCACACCAGC
>CAKVHI010000003.1 GCA_934747965.1 uncultured Clostridia bacterium | reverse complement strand
TTTTAATGGATAAAAGAGTTTGTGCTATCACAAACTAATATAGAAACGCACATGGTTAACCTCGCACATGGTTAACCGAGCACTTAAGTCGAAGTATACACATTTAAAAACTGGTTAACCTAATTAACCAGTTTTTTGATTTGTATAGGAGTGTATATGAAAACAAAAAGATTAAGTAAAAATGTAAAAACAATAATACTAGCATTAATCTTGCTAGTAGTCATATCATCTTTTGTTTTAACCCTAGCATATTTTCAAGACAAAAAAGAATATAGCGGAACACTAGATTTTGGAAATATAAAACTTAAAGTAAGCGGTGGAGTTGAAGGGGACGGAGTAACAACATCAACAAGTAAGTTGATATTTAACACAGCACGAAAGAAGAA
Organism: uncultured Clostridia bacterium; assembly: GCA_934747965.1. GTDB lineage: Bacteria > Bacillota > Clostridia > Christensenellales > UBA1242 > UBA7868. Next base: position 142,633 of record CAKVHI010000003.1, on the reverse strand, counting down.
TAACGATAGCACTTGGACAGGTAACTATATGCCGGGCGATACCGTTGAAATAAACTTAACTGTAGACCTAGAAGTTGGTAGTGAGCCAGCTTATTATGTTGTTCAAATTTCAGATGAAAAAAATATATTTGAAAACAACACATATTTTAGTGAAGACGGGCAGAATGTGTATGTATATAATGGCACATACACCTACAAACAAGGCGATAGCACTAAGACTATGGTAGAAGATAAATATTGCGGTAAAATTACAGCAGGAAACGCTCAAAACTTAACAATCAGTGCAAAAATAAGTGAAGACTATGAAACTCAAAATGAGCAAACAACGGTATATTGCAAAATTTTTGCCATTCAACAAGCAAACTTAGAGCCTTTGAAGGCGGTTAATTTGTTTCAAATTGGATATGTTGTGCCAAAATACGGAAATTATGGTGTTTCAGTAAGTAAAGGCGGGACAATGGTGGTTGATTCGAATGCAATTTCACATTTAAGTTATATTTCTGTTAATGGAACAATAAAAATTGAAATAGATAAAACGATAGGATATTCTTATCGAGTTTATTGCTATGATAATAACTTTAATTATCTTGGATATTTTAGTTGTGATAGCAATGGAAATGTTTTGAAAGATTCTTTTTCTACAAATTATGCAAATGCAGCATGGTACACCATTGAAATTACTAAATCAGGAGCAAAAAATTTACAAATTTTAGAAAGTGTAAAAGAATGTAAAATAAAAATCTATGGAAATTGTGAAGTGGTTGAAAGAAGTTTATAAAATTAAAAGGGAGATTTTATCTCCTTTTTTCTTTTTTGACAAATTTTTAGCAAAAATAGGTTAATAAAACTTTAAAATTTTATTAAATTATGATATATTTATTTTAAGGGGATTTTATGAAACTTTTAGATTTAATTTTTAGAACCGAAAAAAATCCTACTAAAGAAGTTTTGGTTGATGATATAATTTTGTCTGAAACAAGACCTAAAAAAACAAGCGTGAATAATTCTATTCAAAGTGTTGAAACAATCACAAGTATAAACTATAATAATATCAATGTTTATTCGCCAAAAAATGAAGAAGAAATTGAAAAGATTGTTTTAAATTTGATAAAAAATGAGGCGAGTATCATCAATTTGAAAGGATATGATAAAAATGCTTACACACGGGTCTTAGACTTTTTAAATGGCGCAATTTTTGCTCTAAAAGGCGCTATTTCTCGCTTGACAGATGATTTATATCTGATTACACCTGAAAATCTTAAGATAAAAATTTTAAAATAGGAAATTATGAAAACAAAAAACAAATATATTTTAATTTCAATTTTGGTTATAACTTTGCTTGCGATTGACATAATCACTAAAATTTTATGTGAAGGCGTTGAAATTTCAATAATTCCAAACTTTTTTTCACTCATTAGTGTTCACAACTATGGTGCTGGTCTTGGAATTTTGTCGGGTAAAACGGCTTTGCTTATTATTTTGTCAATCATTTTTTTGCTTGCTTTTTGTTTGTATGACATTCTTTACAAGAAAAACAACAAACTTTATGTTTTGGGTTTAAGTTTTGTGTATGCTGGTGCAATTGGCAACTTGATTGACCGAATTTTTTTGGGCTATGTTCGAGATTTTTTGTTCGTGAACATAAAAATAATGCCATATTACTTTAACATAGCAGATGTTTTGTTGACGGCTGGGATTATTATGTTTGTTGTTGATTTGTTGTTTTTTTCAAACAAAAAATCGCAAAAAGACAAAGATAAACAAGCGGAGAACGATAAGGCTTAAAAATAGGAACAATTTAATTTTTGTGTTGGAAGAAGGAAGAAATGAAAGAGAGATTTTCAATAGAGCAAAAAGATTTAAACAAAAGACTTGATGTGTTTTTAAGTGAAAACTTGTTAGATTTATCAAGAAGTCAAATTTCAAGTTTAAACAACAAAGGAAAGATATTAGTTAATGGAAAAATTCAAAAAAATGGATATAAATTGTGTTTTCATGATGAAATAATAATAGAAATTGAAGAAAAGAAAGAATTAAGTTTTAAGCCTGAGGATATTGCTCTTGATGTTGTTTATGAAGATGATGACATGATTGTTATAAATAAACCTCAAGGCTTGTGCGTTCATCCCGCCGTTAAAAACGAAGAGCATACTTTGGTTAATGCTTTAACTTATAGGTTTAAAAATTTAAGTGATGTGAACGGGATGTTTAGGCTTGGAATTGTTCATAGACTTGATAAAGACACATCTGGACTTATGGTTGTTGCAAAGAACAACAAGGCACATATCAATCTTCAAAAACAAATTCAAACAAAAACTTGCAAACGAAAATATCTTGCACTTGTTGTTGGAAGTTTTAGTGAGCATGACGGAGTTATAGATAAAAACTTAATTAGAAGCAAAAAAAATCGCTTAAAATATGAAGTCTGTGCCAACTTCGAAGGAAGATCGGCTTTAACTTACTACAAAACAATACAAATTTATAAAGGTTATAGTCTGGTTGAATTTGAACTAAAAACAGGAAGAACCCACCAAATAAGGGTGCACGCAAGTTATCTTGGTCATCCTATTGTGGGGGATAAACTTTATGGGTTGAAAGATAAATTTAACCTTCAAGGGCAGTTGCTTACAAGTTATAGTTTAACTTTATTGCAACCAACAAGTGGTAAAATTTTGCATTTTGAAATTCCACTTCCAGATTATTTTCAAAATGTGCTTGAAAAAATAAAATAGTTTTTAATTCAATGATTAATTGAATTTGCTTATCTAACTAGTTGCTAAATTTTGTAGTATTTAATAATTTAGTTAATAATATGTTCTGATAAGTTGATTTTAAAAAGAGAACCAAAACTTGATAAGAGGAAAATTTTTATAATTTTTGTTTAAAATTTGATATAATTCTAATTTTTGTTGAAAAATAACTTTAGTTGTGATAATATTTATCTATGGAAAAACGTTCAAAAAGGTTTTTATATTTCCTATCTTTTGCATTAATGATATTAATAGGTTTGGTTTTGCTGATTAACCTTATTTTTGGTGCAAAACTAGGAAATGTGTATTCAATTTTGCAAAAGATTTTGGCTGTTTTGTGCTATATTGTGGTTTGTGTTAATGCATTTTTCTATGTGCGAACAAAGCGTAGTGGGATATTTTTGTGTTTGTTTGTGATTTTTGCGTTACTGATTTTAACTTGCATCATAGTGCCACTTGTCGCTTAGTTTTGTATCGTTTTTTTGAAAGGAGATTTTAATGAGATTAAATAAATTTAACTTGGTAATAGGTTTGCTTTATATTATAGGGTTTATTTTAATATTGCTTAATTTTTTAACAAAATGGCTAAATTTGGTGGCTATTTGTGTTTTTCTTGTGGCACAAATTATGCTTACTATTGCTTTGTTTAAATATTGTGTTCAACGAAATGCATATCACGCAAGTCAACAAGAAGAAATTATAATGGAACTAGCAGTTGAAGATGGAATGGAAAAATATGTTCCAAAAGAAAAGAAACAAAGTGGCTTTAAAAAATTTATGGAAAAAGTTAAAATATTTTCTCCATGTTTGCTAAGTGGATTTATTGCGTGTTTGTTTTGTTTGTTTTTGATTTTAAGTTTGGTTTAAATAAAGTTTTTTGTAAAGTGAAAAAAATAAAATAATTGAAAGTTAAGCAATTTGAAAGATTTTTCAAGTTGCTTTTTAAAAAATATTAAATGTTTTAAAATAATTTAAAAAATAACAAAAAAGCGATTGTCTTAAAATATTTTTTATGTTATAATAAGTTGTTAAATATAAGGAGTTATTATGAATTACACTAAAGAATTATTAGAAAAAAATAAAGTTAAATTTGTTGTAACAACAACAAAGGAAGAATGGGAACATTGCTTGGAACATTCGTTTGAACACAATAAAGATAAATTTACTGTTCAAGGTTTCAGAAAGGGTAAAGCCCCTCGACATATAATTGAAAAAAATTATGGCGAATATGTTTTTTATGATGATGCAATTAATCACGCATTTGGTCATAATTATTCAGAAATTTTGGAAAAAGAAAAAGATGTTGAACCTGTTGCAAGTCCAAGTGTTAATATTTTGGATTTTAAAGATGGTTTGAAATATGAAATTACAGTTGAAGTTAAACCTGAAGTTGTTTTGGGCGAATACAAAAATTTGGAAATCAAAAAAGAAGAAGTTAAAGTTTCTAGTGAAGAAATAGACACTGAACTTGAACTTGCTCGCGACAAAGCTTCAAGGCTTATTGTTGTTGACCGTGAAGTTAAAAACGGCGACACTGCAACGATTGATTTTTGTGGAAGCGTTAATGGTGTAAAATTTGCTGGTGGTGAAGCTAAAGACTATGATTTGGTTATCGGCTCACACAGTTTTATTGACAATTTTGAAGAACAATTAATTGGACTTAAAAAAGGCGAAACTAAAACTATAACAGTTAAATTCCCAGAAAACTATATGGAAGAAAGTTTGAAAGGTAAAGATGCAGACTTTGTTGTTACAATCAAAGAAGTTAGAGAAAAACAACTTCCAGAACTTGATGATGAATTTGCAAAAAATTTCAGTGAGTTTGAAACGCTTGAAGACTACAAAAAGGATATTGAAAAAGCGTTGCTTTCTGAAAAAGAAAAACAAGCAAAATATAAAGCAGAAAATGAATTGATTGATAAAATCACAGATAATGCAACTGTTGAAGTAAGTGAAACATTAATTGAAAAACAAATTGATGAATTCATTCAAGATTTTGAATATAGACTTATGTATCAAGGATTAAAACTTGATGATTATCTAAAACACATGAACACAAGCATGAAAGAACTTAGAGATTCAAGAAGAGAAGATGCAATCAGAACTGCTAAAACTAAACTTGTTTTGGAAGAAATTATAAAAAGAGAAAAAATCGAAGTTTCTGAAGAAGAATTAAACCAAAAATTGATTGAAATGAGCGAATCAAGAAATATTAAAGTTGAAGATTTCAAAAAAGGTTTAAGTGAAGAATTCTTTAACAGAATTTACGGACAAATGATAACCGACAAATTACTTGATTTTTTAACACAAAACAATAAAATAGATTAGTATAAATTTTAAGATTTAACTAATATTTATTTTCGTGGTTTGTTAAAGAAGTAAAATAAAATAAAAGAGAGGAATAAAAAATGTTAGTACCTATGGTTGTTGACCAAACAAGTGGTGGCGAAAGAAGTTATGATATATATTCAAGGCTTTTGGAAGACCGAATTATATTTATTTCAGGCGAAATTAACACTGAACTAGCAAATTTGGTTATTGCACAACTTTTGTTTTTAGAAGCAAAGAATAACACGAAAGATATAAGCCTTTATATTAATTCTCCGGGCGGAGAAGTTGATGCGGGTCTTGCTATTTATGACACAATGAATTTCATTAAAAGCAAAGTTAATGTTATTTGTGTGGGGCTTGCAGCATCTATGGCGGCAGTATTGTTATCTAGCGGAGAAAAAGGAAAGCGCTATGCTCTTCCTCATTCAAGAATTATGATTCATCAACCTCTTGGCGGTGCTCAAGGTCAGGCAAGTGATATAAAAATTCAAGCCGAACAAATTTTAAAAATAAAAGATGTTATTAATGATATTTTAAGCAAAAATACTGGAAAACCTATTGAAATTATAGAGAAAGATACTAACAGAGATTATTATCTAACTCCAGAAGAAGCTTTAAAATATGGTTTAATTGATGAAATATTAGTAAAAAATAAGTTATAAAGTGAGGTGTTTATGCCAAGAAATGATTTTAAATGTTCTTTTTGCGGGGCCGTTCAAAGTGAAGACAACAATCTAATTGCAAGTCCAGACGGTCAAAGTTTTATTTGTGCTTCTTGCATTGGAATTTGCAATGAAATTGTCAAGAGCAACATAAAAACAAAGCCCACAGAAGCAAAACTAAAATTAATTAAGCCCATGGAAATAAAAAAGCATCTTGATGATTTTATTATCGGTCAAGATGAAGCGAAAAAGGCCATTAGCGTTGCAGTTTACAATCATTATAAAAGAATAAATTATAATATAGACAACAATATAAAAGCAAACAAAAAGAATGATAAGGTAGAACTTGAAAAAAGCAATGTTTTGCTTGTTGGTCCAACGGGATGTGGTAAAACTTTAATAGCACGAACGCTTGCAAAAATTTTGAATGTACCTTTTGCTCAATGTGATGCAACAACTTTAACTGAAGCGGGATATATTGGCGATGATGTTGAAACTTTGCTTCAGAAATTACTTCAAAATGCTGATTATGATGTTAAACGCGCAGAAATGGGTATAGTTTATATTGATGAAATAGACAAATTAAGCAAAAAGACAGACAGAAAAAGCAATCTAAAAGACCCTAGTGGCGAAGGGGTGCAACAAGCACTTTTAAAGATTTTGGAAGGTAGTGTTTGCAATGTTCCGGGTCCAGGCGGAAGAAAAAATGGATATAATGATGGTGTTCCTATGGACACTTCAAACATTTTGTTTATTTGTGGCGGGGCTTTTGTAGGACTAGATAAAATTATTGAAGATCGAACAACAAATAAATATCTTGGCTTTGTTGAAAATAGTGATATAAAGAATTCTGAAGTCATCAAAAAAATACAACCTGAGGACCTTATGAAATTTGGAATGATACCCGAATTTATTGGGAGAATACCTGTAACTGTTGGGCTTGATGCACTTGATGAAAAGGCTTTAATTAGTATTTTGACAAAACCAAAAAATGCTATTATAAAACAATATAAAGAAATGTTTAATATGGATGGTATTGACCTTGAATTTTCTGAAGAAGCGCTTAGAAATGTTGCTAAAAAAGCAATAGAACTTAAGGCGGGTGCAAGAGGACTAAGAACGATACTTGAAGATGATATGTTAGATATTATGTTTTCATCTCCTAGCAACAAAAAAATTAAGGCAATAAAAATGAATTTGAATAAAGAAACAAATAAATTAGAGCCGGAATTTGTTGAGCAGACTGAGCAAGAAAGCAGTGAAGAACAAAACAAAAAAGCGACTATATAGCAAAAAAACAACGAGTTAAATTTACAATTTACTTCGTTGTTTTTTATTTGTAACCAAAATTTTAGTTAATCAAATTTTAAATAGTTGATTGTTTGAAATTGAGTTTATAACAAAGTGAATGAATTTATAAAAAACCACCCAAAAGGGTGGTTAAATTATTTTACAAAAATAACTTCATCATTTTTGTGGTGTACTTTATGAACAAAATCTTTTGCAGCATACCATTTTTTCTCATCATGCATATGAGCGTTAAAGTATTCAGCAACAAAATCAGCATATTCTTTAACATCTTGAGGTCTTTCTTTAATTCTTAAACTATGAGCATAAACCCAGAATGGTTTTGGATTAAAGATGAATAAATCGTGTTCTTTTAATTTTTCACTTAAGATTGGATAAACTTTGTTATCTTTAATATCAAGATATTCGTTATCGTTTAATTTATAAAATAATCTGAAACCAAGAACATTGTAATGACCTGTTTCCATGCCAGTGCCTTTTTCATGATCTTCGCCATGAAGAACAACTCTAACTCTTGTTACAAATAGATTTCCACCATCTAACATTTTAATTTTTTTCATATTTGCTTCTCCTTTAATTTGTAATGATTATACTACTAAAATAGTGTGTTGTCAATAGCAAATTTTAAAATTTTTTGATAAATTTTTTTGTCATTATTTTTGCTTTAAACAAAGTTTCAACAGTTAAACCTGTGGTTGTGAGTAAGAAAAATTCGTTAATTGAATTTATATTTTAAAGGTCAGAAAATTATAAAATTTTATTAGTATTTTTGTTTTAAACTATTGATATTTGTAAAAATTTGTAATATAATAAAAGCATGAAGAAAAATTTGAAAATTGGCTTAGCCTTAGGTGGCGGCGGAGTGTGCGGTTTTGCGCATATTGGTTTTATGCAGGTTTTGGAAGAGAATGGAATTAAACCTGACATTATTTCTGGTGTAAGCATGGGGGCGATTATTGGCGCTTTTTATGCTAGTGGTTATAGTTTAAAAGAAATTGAAGAAATGGCAAAAAATCTTAAAAAGAATGATTTGTTTTCTTTAAACTATTTTAGAATTTTGAAGGAAGGCTTGGCTTCGGGCAAAAAAATTGAAAAATTTTTGGATAAAAATTTAAAAGTTAAAACTTTTGAAGAGTGTAAAGTGCCATTTTATGCTGGTGCTACAGACCTTAAAACTGGCAAATCTCACTATTTTGAAAGCGGAGATTTAATTCAGGCATTAAGGGCTTCAACTGCAATTCCGGGGGTTTTCCCTGCCGTAAAAGCAAATGATACAGCGTATGTTGATGGTGGTACAAGCGAAAATGTGCCTTTTAAGATTTTAAGAGGCAAAGGTGCTGATGTTGTAATTGCTCTTGATTGTATAAATTTGTATAAAAAAGATAAACTTCAAACAAGTGCAATATCTTCTTTGATGAGTAGTGTAGAGATTTTGCAATATATTTCTAACTGCAGTAATCTTAAATTAAATCGAGATAATGTTGATGTTTATTGCATCGACAGCACAGAAGGTGCAACACCACAATCTATTAATTTAAAAATAATTCCTAAAGTAATTGAAAGTGGAAGACAATGTGCACTTAAAAATTTGGACAGAATTAAAAAAATGATAGAAAAAAAAGAAAAACTTGCTGAAAACACTTGCGTTTTATAAAATAATGTGTTATTATAAATTGTTAATTATGGTCAGTCCTCTGCAAACGGTGTATGAATGACTAAGTTAAATTTTTGAGGGAGGAAACTTATGAATTTAGTTGATATTATTGAAAAAGAAAATATTAAATCAGATGTTCCAAACTTTAATATTGGTGATACCGTTAGAGTATATGTAAAAGTTGTTGAAGGTGATAAAGAGCGTTTACAAGCATTTGAAGGCGTTGTTATTGCAAAAAGAAATGGCTCAATCAGAGAATCTTTTACAGTAAGAAGAATTTCTTATGGTGTTGGTGTTGAAAGAACATTCCCAATCCACTCTCCACGTATTGATCATATTGAAGTTGTAAGAACTGGTAAAGTTAGAAGAGCTAAACTTTATTATCTTCGTGATTTAACTGGTAAAGCAGCAAAAGTTAAAGAAGATATAACAAGAAGATAGTTTTAAAAAAGCGAAAATTGTTCGCTTTTTTTATTGTCATAAATAACATTTGAAAAAAATTCTAATTTTTGTTGACAAAATTTTTTAATTGAATATAATATAGTTAGTTTAATTTAAAGGTGGGTGAAGAAGTTGTCAGTAGTTAAAGTTGGCGAAAACGAAAGTGTTGAAAGCGCAATCAAACGCTTTAAAAGAAAATGCCAAAAAGACGGCATCATTGGTGATTTAAGAAAAAAAGAATTCTATGAAAAACCAAGTGTTAAAAGAAAGAAGAAAGCAGAAAATGCTAGAAAAAGAAATATTAAATAGTGCTATGGCACTATTTTTTTATACAAAAAAATGAATAATTATAAACAATTTATTATAATTATTCATTTGCCTATTTATCAAATATATATTTATATGAACTATGTGATTTATGACTTTAGAAAAGGGAATTTAAGTGAAAATTTTATTACACTTTTTCTTCCATTATAAGTTTTTGAAGAGCGTATAGTCGACATTCGTATTCAAATCGAGTTAAAACTGTTTCATGAGGGTCTGTTCTTCCAATATGATGAAGCAAATATTTGTTGCCAGTCGATTTAATTGCTCTTTTATAAAGCGGATTTTTCAGGCACGACAAATAAAGCTCATCCAAAAAATTTTGATAATTTTCACTTTGTCTGTCTATTTCTTTTCCCCAAAAATAAAGTTTGCCATTGTTTCCCCAAAAATCAAAAATGTTTGATGCACGGGTGTGATAAGCATCAAGCCCAAAATAATTAAAAACGCATTTTTGTGTTTTTTTGTCTTTATATTTTATCCCTTGCAAAACACTTTCAATAGAATTGACTTTTTTCCCTTTAAACTTAAATTTGTAAGGGAATAAGTTTGAAAGGACTCTATTTAAAGAGCATTTTGAACTGTATTTTATGTTTATAAACTTTTCACTATCAGTGTTCAATATTCCGTTTTCATCTTCAACAACTTCATTGTCGAAGAAAATTTTATTGTCTTTTTTTGTTAATTCTTTTATTTTAAAACTTTGTCTATATTCCTTAAATTTTTGCTTTATTTTTTTGTTTATCATTCTCATCCTCTTTATGTTTAAATTTAATAAAATAATGTGTATAATATTTAAACTTTATTAAATAAATTTTAACAAAATTATATAAAAAATTCAAAATTTTTTTTATAACTTTTTGTAGAAAAAAATTTTATTATAAATTTATTGTAATCTTTTGGTAAATATATTTAATATTATAACTCAATTTTTGTTTTTTTATAATTTATGTAATGTTTTTATAAATAAATATAAATTCTTATATTAAAATTAACTAAAATGAATAATTTCATAACTTTTTTTATATTTAAATATAATATAATCTAAATAAATCTTTTTATAGCTTATTTTGTTTTGGTTTAAAATTTGAATGATTTAAAGTTTATACTTTTTATGTTTTAAAAACAAAAGGAGAAAAAGATTATGAAAAACAAAAACAAAAGCGTTTTAAAGGAATTAATATTAAGCGCAAGGGAGAGATTGAAGCATCATGATTATGGAACTGTTGACTATAATCGTGGAAGCAAAATGCAAGACAAAATAAAAACAAATCATGTTTTACATTTGCTTGCTAGTAGTGAGTTTAAAAGGGCGGATATAATTGTTAAACCCTTGTCTACAAAAGAAGATGAAATTTTTAATCAAAAAGTTATAAATTTGTTAAAGACAAATCCAAATTCTTTAAGCCCTTTGGCAGAACTAGTTGATATTGAAAAATATAAAACTTTAACAGACACAGAAAAGCAAAATTATATTTTAAATTTAAGCGAGAAATATGTTAAGATAAGAAAAAATTTTGAACAAAATTTAACATTTTATGGAAATTAATTAATTTCAAAAAATTATTGACAAAATACATTATTTTTTTTAAACTATGTTTAGGGGTAAATAATGTATTTTTGTTTTGTTATTTTTTGTGTTTTATTAATAATTAGTTTAAACATGATTTTTGCTTTTTCAATAAACACGGCAGTTGAACTTTTATACAGTTTCGCAATGGTTTTGTTGCCTTCGCTTTTTGTTGCGGTGGTCATAAGAATTTTGCCAAAAAGTTGGTTTGACTATAGCAAAAGGCGTTATGTAGTGTCTGAAAAAGAGAAAAATTTTCTTGTTAAAATAGGAATTAGAAAGTGGAAAGATAAAATTCCTGAACTAGGCGGAACTGTAAAGTTTAAGAAAGATACTTTGACTGATACTGGTAATATTTTATATCTTAAAAGATTTATTTTGGAAACTTGCTATGGAGAAACTCTTCACAAATTTTGCATTGTTTCGGCTCTTTTGAGTTTGTTGTTTGTGCCAAGAAATTTGATTTTAAAAATGGCTCTTCCAATAGCAATAATTTATTCATTAATAAACATACCTTCAATTTTAATTCAAAGATACAACAGACCTAGATTAATCAAACAATTAACAAGGCTTGAAAGGCGTTACGCTGAAATTACCAAAAATGAACTTATTGATAACACAACTGAAGATGGCGAAATCAAGCAAAATGTTTAAATTTGTTAGAAATGTTTTAATTTTAAATTTAAAAAGATATTTGAAAAAAAATATCTTTTTTTGTTTTTATGTGTTATAATAGCATCATGGAAAAATTTTTGAGTGAAAAATTAAATGAGATGCAAAAGAGAGCGGTTTTAAGTGATTCTAAATTCATTTTGGTAACCGCAGGTGCGGGAAGTGGAAAAACTCGTGTTTTGACCGAAAGAATTATCAATTTAATAAATTGTCGATTTGTTCATCCGCAAGAAATTTTGGCAATAACATTCACAAACAAAGCAAGCAATGTTATGAAAGAGCGTCTTAATGAAAAAGGCCTTTCAACTTTGAACATGTGGATAAGCACTTTTCATAGTTGTTGTGTAAGAATTTTGCGTGAAAATGCTAGCAAAATTGAAGGCTATAACAGCAACTTTACTATTTTTGATGAAGGCGATAAAAACAAATTGATTGCAGATTTGGTTAAACAAGAAAATTTGAATGATGACTATAAGAAAAAAATTAGTTATCATATTTCTAGTTACAAAAATAAATTTCAAACCCTAGAAGAATATCAAAATCAAAATGCTTTTGTTCCAGACATTGATGAAATTGTTAAATTGATTAAAATTTATGAACAAAAACTTCAAGAAAACAATGCTTTTGATTTTGATGATTTGTTGTTTAAGACATATAAATTGCTATATGAAAATGCTGAAGTTAGAAATCACTATCAAAACAAATTTAAGCACATTTTGGTTGATGAGTTTCAAGACACAAATGAAATTCAATATGATTTTGTAAAACTTTTGAAAGGGCAAAATACCAGTGTTTTTGTTGTTGGAGATGAGGACCAATGCATTTATTCTTGGCGTGGGGCAAACTATAAAAACATTTCAAATTTTACAAAAGATTTTGAAAATGTTGAAATTATCAAATTAGAACAAAACTATAGGTCAACAAAAAAAATCATTGAAGGTGCAAATAAAATTATTTCCAAAAATTTTCAGCGAATAGATAAAAAACTTTGGACGGATAATGAAGAGGGTCTTAAAATTGAATATAAAAAATGTTATAACGAAAATGAAGAAGCAGATTTTGTTGCAAGCACAATTTACAGTTTAACAACTTCGGGAAGAGTTAGACTTAATGATATTGCAGTGCTTGTAAGACTAAACTCATTGACCAGAAATATTGAAGAAAAACTTTTAAATTATGGCATAAACTATCGTGTTTATGGTGGTATGAAATTCTATGACCGAATGGAAATTAAAAACTTTTTGGCATATTTGAAGGTGTTAAACAATATTAAAGATGATGTAAGTTTTGCAAAAATTGCAAATTTTCCTAAAAGAGCGATTGGAGATGCTAGTTTAGAAAGTTTAAAAAATTTGGATCCATCAAAATCTATGTTAGAAAATTTGCTAAATCTAGATTTATATTCGGGTCTTAAGGGTGCGACCTTTTCAAAGCTAAACAATTTAAGACTTTTGTTTGTTGATTTGTTAAGTCAAGTACAAAATCTTGACCTTGTCGATTTGGTTGATTACATAATTGAAAAAATAGATTTAAAAAATTACCTAAACATTATTGAAGAAGATAAAAACCGAATGCTTAATATTGAACAGTTGGTTTTAAGCATTAAAGAGTTTAGCAAAAATAATGAAGATGCAACGCTTTCAGATTATCTTCAAAGTGTAACTCTTGTTAGTGATATAGACAGTTATAATGAAGAAGAAGATTGTGCAACTATTGCAACAATTCATGCAAGCAAAGGGCTTGAATTTAAGTGTGTGTTTATTATTGGTCTTGAAGATGGAATTTTTCCTTTAATAAGGCAAAATGATGATTGCGATGAGGAAGAAGAACGCAGACTTATGTATGTGGCAGTAACAAGAAGCATGCAAAGATTGTATTTAACAAGTTGTAAACAGCGATTTTTATATGGTTACACTCGTCATCAAACAGTTTCACAATATGTTAAAGACTTAGGTTTCGAAAAACCAGTTTTAGAAAATTATGCTTATGATAATTATAGTAGTGGTAATAATTATAGTAGTGGAATTAAGTCGTCATACGGACACTACAAAGACTATCAATTTTCTAGTGGCATTGATGGATTTGCTAAGGCTGATAATAAACAAATAAATTCGGCTGTGGAAGTTAAATCTAAAGCAGTTAGCGATAAAGATTTTCAAGTGGGCGATAGGGTTAAACATAAATCTTTTGGGGAAGGCTTTATTGTGGCTTTAAACGGCGACACAGCAAAAATCAATTTTAAAGGAATTGGTGTGAAACAACTTATGATTAATATTGCCCCAATAGAAAAAATTTAGAGGTATTATGGACAGAATGCATGAGCTTGTTGAAATTCTTAACAAGCATAACTATAACTATTATGTTTTGGATAATCCCACAATAAGTGATAAAGAATGGGATAAACTTTATGATGAACTTTTGTCTTTAGAAAGTCAAACTGGTGTGGTTTTGGAAAATTCGCCAAGTAAAAAGGTCGGTGGCGAAGTTTTGAAAGGTTTTAAAAAAGAACAGCATAAAGTGCCACTTTTTTCGCTTGAAAAAGTCAACACTTATGAAGATTTGGATAAGTGGATTACAGACATTAAAAACAAAGTTTCTGATGCAAAATTTAGTTTAGATTATAAATATGACGGGCTAAGTTGTGTTCTTACTTATCAAAACGGTATTTTAACCAAAGCAGTAACTCGTGGAAATGGGCAAGTTGGAGAAAATGTAACCGAACAAGTAAAAACAATACGAACTGTTCCACTTGTTATAGATTATAAAAAAGAACTGGTTGTTCAGGGCGAATGTATAATGAAGTTAAGCGAACTTGAAAAATACAACAAATCAAGTGCCGAAATTTTAAAAAATGCACGAAACGCCGCTGCTGGAGGGCTTAGAAATTTAGACCCTAAAATAACAAAAAGTCGTAATCTTGATGTTATTTGTTATTCTGTGAACTATATAGAAGGGAAAACTTTTTCGACTCAGCAAGAAATGCAAGATTTTTTGCGTGAAAATAAATTTTATGTTGTTGAACATTTCAAAGTTTTAAATGATTTTGAAAGTATAAAACAAGTTTTTGAAAGTATTGACACCGAAAGGCATAGTTTAGATTTTTTGATTGATGGTGCAGTTTTAAAACTTGACAATGTTAAAGAAAGGGAAAAGTTCGGTTACACTATAAAATTTCCAAAATGGGCAATAGCTTTTAAGTTTGAGGCTGAAGAAACCTCAACAATCTTAAAAGAAGTTGTTTGGACTGTTGGTAGAACAGGCAAAATAACACCAGGAGCAATAGTTGAATCAGTTGATCTTGCAGGCGCTACAATAACAAAGGCAACACTTAATAACTATGAAGATATATTGCGAAAAAAAGTTATGATAAATTCAAGAGTGTTCATAAGAAGAAGTAATGAAGTAATTCCAGAAATTTTAGGTCTTGCTGAAAAATTTGAAGATAGCAAGGTTATTGAAAAAATTGATTTTTGTCCTAGTTGTGGGAAAAAATTAACACAAATTGGACCAAACTTATTTTGTTTGAACACTTTTGATTGCCCCGAGCAAATCAAAGAAAGAATTGTGCATTATTGCACACGCGATGCTATGAACATTGAGGGAATAAGTGATAAAACAATAGATTTGTTTTACGAAAAATTAAACCTTAGGTCTGTTGCTGATTTGTATGACTTAAAGTATGAACAATTACTTGAACTTGAGAGTTTTAAGGACAAAAAGGCAAACAATATTTTGTCATCAATCGAAAAAAGTAAAGAAGTTAGTTTGTCTAAATTTATTTATGCTATAGGAATTTTGAATGTTGGCAAAAAAACGGCAAGAGATTTGGCAAAAACTTTCAAAACTTTTGAATGCTTTAAAAACGCGAAATTCGAGGAATTAACAAAAATAAAAGATGTGGGCGAAGTTGTTGCACAAAGCATACTAGACTATTTTGATAACGAAAAAAATGTAGTATTAATAAACAAAATATTTGAAAAAGGTGTTAAAGTTTTAGTCGAAGAAGAAACAGTTGTTAAAGAAAATTATTTTAACAACAAAAAAATTGTTTTAACAGGCACATTGTCAAGTTTTAAGCGTGAAGAATTGACCGAAATTTTAATTTCACTTGGTGCTATTGTTAGTGGAAGTGTAAGTAAAAACACAGATTTGGTTATTTGTGGGCTAGATGCTGGAAGCAAACTTGCAAAAGCACAATCATTAGGAGTGAAAGTGATTGATGAAAACGAACTTATTCAAAAGTTAAAAAACCTTTAAAACACTTGAAAAACAAAAAGAAATTTGATATAATGAATTTTTAGGAGATACTATGGAAATTACAACTGATTTAGTTAAACATTTAGCTAATCTTTCAAGATTAAATTTTAGCGAAGAAGAATTGGAAAGTTTTAAAACAGAATTTGAAAAAACTCTTGAAAATATTGACCAACTTCAAAGTGTTGACACCACGAATGTTCAAAATTTTGACAAAATTGTTGATGCGAGAAATTTAAGGAATGATGAAATAAAACAAAGTCTGAATCCAAAAGATGTTGTTAAAAACTCGCCAAAAAGCAAAGGAAACAGCATTGTTGTTCCAAAGGTGGTGGACTAATGAAAAATGTTTTAGAGTTAAGTTTGTTTGAAATTTGCAAACTTTTGAAAGAAAGAAAAATCACAAGTGAAGAACTTACTAAATTATGTTTAGAAAATATAAAAAACAATTCTAATTTAAACGCTTTGCTATCTGTTCGAGAATCAGAGGCGCTAGAAGAAGCAAAACAAGCAGACAAAATTTTGGATGATGGGCTTGGGTCTACTTTAACAGGCGTTCCTATTATCATAAAAGACAACATTAACATGATAGGCACAAAAACAACTTGTGCAAGTAAGTTTTTGGAAAATTATGAAAGTGTTTATGATGCAGGAGTTGTTGAAAAATTAAAAAATGAGCGTGCCATAATTTTGGGAAAAGCAAATATGGACGAATTTGCCATGGGAAGCTCAAATGAAAATAGTGCTTTTGGCGTGTGTTTGAACCCTATAGATAACACGCGTGTAACTGGCGGAAGCAGTGGCGGTAGTGCTTGTAGCGTAAGGGCAAATTTGTGCTTTGCTTCGCTTGGAAGTGATACTGGCGGGTCAATTCGTCAACCTGCAAGTTTTTGTGGTGTGGTTGGGCTTAAACCAACTTACGGATTGGTTTCTCGTTATGGTCTTGTTGCTTTTGCTTCAAGTTTGGATCAGATTGGACCTTTCACAAAAACGGTTAAAGACAGTGCTATGATGCTTAGTGTTATAAGTGGCTACGATGAAAGAGAATTTACAAGTGAAAACAGAGAAAAGATTGACTATCTTAAAAACTTAAATTCTTCTGTTAAAGGCGTAAAAATTGGCGTTCCAACAAACTTCTTAAATATGGGCATGGATGAAAGTGTTAAAAAAGCAATTGATGATGCTATAAAATTTTTTAAAGATAATGGGGCAGAAATCAAAGAAATAGAGTTAAAAAACATTGATAAGTCTTTAAGTGCATATTACACTATTTCAAGTGCTGAAGCCTGCAGTAATCTTGGCAGGTTTGATGGGATAAGATTTGGTAAGCGTGCTGAAAATTATTCAGACCTTGTGGATTTGTATTATAAAAGTCGTACAGAAGGTTTTGGAAAAGAAGTTAAAAGAAGAATTATGCTTGGAAATTTTGTTTTGTCTAGTGGCTATTATGATGCTTACTATAAAAAGGCAAAAGCCGTTCAAAACTTAATTAAAGCCGAATTTAACAAGGCTTTTGAAAATGTTGATGTTATTTTATCTCCAACATCTCCATTCACAGCATTTAAAATTGGCGAAAAAGTGAACGATCACATTAAAATGTATTTAAGTGATATTTATACTGTTCCAGTTAATATTGCCGGTCTTCCAGCGATAAGTATTCCTTGCGGAGTTGATGAGGACAATATGCCGATAGGGCTTCAACTTATTGCAAACAAATTTAATGAGCAAATTTTGTTTAACGTGGGCGACTATTTTGAAACAAATAAAGGGGGAAGAAAGTAATGGAATTTGAACCAGTAATTGGTCTTGAAATTCACAGTGAACTTAAAACAGCATCAAAAAATTTTTGTAGTTGTCAAAACAAGTTTGGTGCTTCTGTAAACAGCAAAGTTTGTCCCGTTTGTTTAGGTCTTCCAGGGGCTTTGCCTGTTCCAAACAAAAAAGCCTTTGAATTTTGCATAAAAGCAGGGTTATCGTTTGATTGTAGCATTAATGACATGGCTATTTTTGAACGAAAAAATTATTTTTATCCTGACCTTCCAAAATCTTATCAAATTTCGCAACTCGAAAAACCAATTTGCCTTGGTGGAAAAATTGTTTTTGATGACGAAAATGGTAATGAAAAATTTATAAGACTTAACAGAATACATCTTGAAGAAGATGCTGGAAAACTTGTTCATGACAGTTTTTTAAATTCAAGTTTAATTGATTTTAACAGATGTAGTGTTCCACTTATAGAAATAGTTACTGAACCTGATATAAAAAGTAGCAGTGAAGCGGTTAAAGTGCTTGAAACTATAAAAGAAACACTAAAATATATCGAGGTTTCAGATTGCAAAATGCAAGAAGGAAGTTTAAGGTGCGATGTTAATGTTTCTGTGCGTGAAAAAGGCTCAAACAAATTAAATAACAGAACAGAAATGAAAAATCTTTCAAGTTTTAAGGCTGTAGAGCGTGCGATCGATTATGAAATTGCAAGACAAATTAGTTTGTATGAAGCAGGAAAGCCTGTTATCACTCAAACTTTAAAGTGGGATGATGAACTTGGAGAAAACTTAACTTTAAGAAGCAAAGAAGGCAGTAATGATTATAAATATTTTCCAGATCCCGATTTGCTTCCAATTAAGATTGAAAAAGAGTATGTTGAGGAAATAAAACAAAATTTGGCTCGACTTCCAAGGGTTAGACGCAAGGAGTACATTCAAAAGTTAGGGCTTCCTGCTTATGATGCAAAAGTTTTAACAAATGACAAAAAAATTAGCGACTTTTTTGAAGAATCAATAAAACAGTATAACAATCCAAAACAAGTTTCAAATTTTATTATGAGTGATATTTTAAGACTTTTAAAGCAAAATGAATTGAATTTGGAAGAAAATATTACAATTTCTGTTGACAATTTTGTAAAATTGCTTAAAATGTTAGATAGAAAAGAAATAACACGAACAACTGCAACAACTATTTTAGAAAATGTTTTTGAAACAAATGAAGATGTTGAAGCGTGTGCAGAAAGGTTAAATTTGAAGATTTCTGATAATGAAGAAGAAGTAAAAAATGCAGTTTTGGATGTAATTGCTTCAAATCCACAAGCGGTTAGTGATTATAAGGACGGAAATGAACGCACAATGACTTTCTTTATGGGGCAAGTTATGAAAGCGTTGAAAGGTAAGGCAAAACCCGATGTTGTTTCAAGATTAATAAAAGAAAATTTAAAATAAGAGGTATTATATGTTATTAGAACCACCAGTAGAAGAATTAGTTGATATTGTTGGAAACAAATATAAACTTTGCAATTTAACAGCAAGAAGAGCAAATGAAATTCAAAAAAAGAATTTAATTGACCATGTTGAAAGCCATGACAATGAACTTTCTATTGCTGCAAAAGAAGTTTACGAGAAAAAAATTGTTCCAAACGAATAGTATGATTTGTGAAGTTATTGTTGATATAGTAAATTCAAATGTTGACAAAATTTTTGATTATAAACTTGAAAGTGGTCAAGACTACAAAATTGGTCAGCGAGTTTTGGTACCGTTTGGTGCTCGAAATATTGAAGGTTATATTCTTAAAATAAAAAATAATTCAAAAATGGATACATCTAAACTTAAAAGTGTTATTAAAAGTTTAGATGATTTTTCATATCTAAATGAAGAATCCATAAATTTAATGGATTTTTTAATTAAAACTTATAATTTAAGATACGCTGATTGCTTAAGATTGTTTGTCCCTAATGTGATAAGAAAAAATGTTAAGGAAAAATTTATCACTTTTGTTAAGTTAAATGACAACTTTGACTATAAAAAAATTACGAAAAATCAACAAAAAATTATTGACTTTTTAAAACAAAATAGTTCTTTTAAACTTACCGAATTAAATGTTTTATTTTCTCAATCAAGTATAAAAACATTGATAAAAAATGGGGTTTTGTCTACTTTTAAAGAATTAAACCAGCGAACTCCATATTGTTTTGAACAAAACAAAACAAATAAAGAAATTGTTTTGACGAGCGATCAACAAAACGCAGTTGAAACAATTATAAACAAAAGTCCAAATTCTTTTTTGCTTTTCGGTGTAACTGCAAGCGGTAAAACCGAAGTCTATATAAAAGTTATAGAAAATGTTTTAAAACAAAACAAAACGGCTATGCTGTTGGTGCCTGAAATTGGCTTAACACCTCAACTTTTTAAGCGATTTACATCAGTTTTTGGAAATTTGGTTGCAATCATTCACAGTGGTTTGTCTAGTGGCGAAAAACTTGATGAGTGGTTAAAAATCAAACGAGGAGAAGCAAAAGTTGTTATTGGAGCACGCAGTGCAATTTTTGCCCCACTACAGAACATTGGCTTAATTATAATTGATGAAGAGCATGACACAAGTTATTATTCCGAAACAAATCCAAGATATTACGCAAAAGATGTTGCAAAATTTAGGGCGGATTTCAATAACGCTAGTTTAATTTTAGGAAGTGCGACTCCTTCTATAGAAACATACTATAAGGCAAAATCTGGTCAAATTGAACTTATAGAGATGAAAAATCGAGCCGTTGCAAAAAAACTTCCTGAAATTTTTGTCGTTGACATGATGCGAGAAATGCGGATAGGAAACACAAGTATGTTTTCTAAACTTCTTCAAATGAAACTTCTTGAATGTGTTAAACGAAATGAACAGGCTTTGATTTTTTTAAATCGTAGGGGATATACTTCATTTTTAAGATGTTTAGACTGTGGATATGTTCCTAAATGCGAAGATTGTGATGTTAGTTTGGTTTATCATAAAGAAGACCAAAAACTTAAGTGCCATTATTGCGGAAATAGATATAAAGTTTTAACTAAATGCCCATCTTGTGGAAGCACAAATATTCGAACTGGAGCCATTGGAACGGAACAAGTTGTTGAAAAACTTAAAAGCATTCTTCCATCTGTGAAAGTTTTTAGAATGGATAATGACACAACCACAACAAAAAATGCTCATATAAACATTATTGAAGAATTTAATAACACTAAGCCTGCAATTTTGGTTGGCACTCAAATGATAAGCAAAGGACATAATTTTAACAGCGTAAGTCTTGTTGGGATTGTTGATGCTGATTTAAGTTTGCACTATGCAGATTTTAGGTCTACCGACCGCACATTTAACTTGTTAACTCAGGTTTCAGGAAGAGCAGGAAGAACAGACCTTGAAGGTGAAGTTGTTTTGCAAACTTACATGCCAAGGCATTTTGTTTATTCTTGTGTTAGCACAAATAATTATGAAAAATTTTATGAAAAAGAAATTAATTTAAGGAAAGTTACAAAATTTCCACCTTTTTCTAAAATCGTTAGAGTTTTGGCAACAAGTGAAAATGAAGAGGATGTTAAGGATTTTATTCAAAAGTTTTATACTAAAGTTGTTGAAATCAAAAATAAAAATATAGAAAAATTTATTTATTTAGGTGCAATGAAAAGTCCAGTCAAAAGGGCTAAAAAGCAATTTAGATACCAGATCTTGATGCGTCTTGAAAACAAATTTTCGGATGAAATTATTGCAAAATTATTTGAAATTAACAAAGAAATACAAACAAAGAAAGTAACAAGTTTTGTTGAACTTGACCCACAAAACTTGTCTTAATTGAATTTATAACAAAAACAATAAATAAAAAAATTTTTAAATGTGTAAGATTTTCTTTAAAAAATCCACTAAGAAATGAAGTGAACCCTATTGAGGTCACTTCAGAAATTAATGGATTTCTTTTATTTTAATAACCAAAGCAAAGCAAAAAATTTGTTATATATATTTTGATTTAAACAAACATTATGCTCACATTTTTTGCAAGGAATGTATGGAGCATCAATTATAGTTGTTTTTCGTTTTTCGGGTTCTATAATTTCAATTAAAAATTCATTACTTTTATAAGTTTGCAAAATGCCATTTATTTTGCATATAACAACTGACTGAAATTTTAAAGACTTTTTCATAGTTTAACAAGCACATCAAAAGTAATATTAATTTCATCATTAGGGTTGAGGTCTGAAATGGCAAAACCTTTTGTTGGATCTAATTCTTCTCGTGGGGTATTATCAATTTTTACGCTTCCAGCAACGAATTCTGTTCCCTCGGGTAGTTCATCTTTAAAAAAAACATCTGTATTAATAATTGAGCCGTTATTCGTTATTAAGTTAACAAAAGTTATTGTTTGACCTTTTATAACAGCTCTTTTGTTTGCTGACTTTGTAACAGATAAGCTTTGATTTAAAACATCCAAAGCAATAACATTAGAATTTTCTTCAAAAACAAGATTGTCAGTTTCATATTTAACTACACCAACTAAGTTGACAACATCAACGACAGGTTCTTGCTTAATCTCAACATCAAAAGTGATTTTTGTACTAGAATTAGGCTGTATATCTTCGGGCAAATTAAAACCTGTTACAATGTTAAAATTTTCATAACTAACATCATTAATTTTAACCGAGCCAGGCTTAAAAGTTCCGTCATTTGAAATAACTTCTTTTATATTAATATTTGTTATTACAAGTTCACTATTGTTTGTAAGAGTAAGGGTTTGAGTGATGGTTTCTCCTCTCAAAACTTGCAATTTTGGCGAAGTTTGTTGTTTTAAAAATGACGTTGTCATGTTTTCGGTTGAGGCAACATTGCTTTGTGTTGTAGTTTGTTGTTCAGTTTGATCGGGAAGGGTATATTTTGATGTGATTTGAGATTGATTGTTTATTTTTGCCATAATTTCTCCTTAAAAATGCGTATACAATCATAATATGTAAGTTTAAAAAATTTGTTAAAAAAGAAGAAATATTAAAAATTTCTTCTTCATTATTAAATCATTATTTTGTTACGGTTGTTCCGCAATAAGGACATTTTGAAGCCTTTGTTCCAAGTATATCAACTTTTGCACCGCATCCATTACATGTAACAACATTGACTTCGCCATTTTTTGCAAGAATTTCATTTTCTGTCATTTTTTTGTTTTTGTAAGGCACAACGAATTTATTATCATAAATTTCATAACCAACTAAATATCTTTTAAAAATTAAATGTTTTATTTCGTTTATGATTTGTTCTTCTTTTTTATTATTTAACTGGGCAAGTTTGCTTATTTCTTGAATGTTGTCAAGTGTAATTTGGTCATATAGCGTTTTCTTCGCTTTCAAATTTCCATAATTTGACCACAAAAGGGGAGTACCATAAAAACCAAAAACACAAAAGCAAATTCCAAAAACAAGCATAAAAGAACTTGATTTAGCACCAAAAATAATCATAATTATGCCCGCTGGAAGCATAATGGAAAACAATATTGAAACGATTAAATAAATTTGAATTTTTTTGTTTAACATAATTTAATTATAACATTTTTATTAATTTTTGTCAAAAAATTTTACGAATTTATCTAAAGATTAAATTTATCAAGTTTATATGCTAAAGAAACCTTAAAGGTTTCTTAAATATCGATGTAAATTATTATAATTCCTTTATGAAACTTAGCAGTTTGTTTGGCTGCTTTTTCTATAATTTTGTTGACTTAAAATATTTATGGTGTTATAATAAAATTGTTTTGACCTCATAGTAAAACTGGATATTACGGAGCCCTCCTAAGGCTTTGTTCTGGGTTCGAGTCCCGGTGGGGTCACCAATTGTTTAACAAAAGTTAAAAAGGCTTTTAATGTTTTAAAGAGGTTAATTATGGCATTAAGGAATATAATTTATAGTGATGATTTGTTAATTAGAAAAAAAAGTAAAGTTGTAACCGAATTTGATGAAAATTTGGATGTTTTGCTTGAAGATATGAAAGAAACTATGCGTCATAATGACGGCGTTGGGCTTGCCGCTGTTCAAGTTGGGGTTTTGAAACGCGTTATCGTTATTGAAGCGTGCGGGCAATATTTTGAACTTGTAAATCCAATTATTTTGTCTAAAGAAGGCTCTCAATGTGGTGTTGAGGGTTGTTTAAGTGTTAAGAACATAACAGGTGAAGTTATTAGACCTCAAAAGATTACGCTTAATGCTCAAAATCGTTACGGCGACAACATGGTTTTAACCCTTGAAGGTTTACTTGCAGTTGTTGTTTGTCATGAGGTTGACCATTTGGACGGAATTCTTTTTATTGATAAAATGATAAAAAAAGTTGAAAATTAATTCAACTTTTATCGTTTATAGAGTGATTTAATTTATTAGAAATTTATTACAAGGAGATTTATGAAAATAGTTTTTTTTGGGACACCTGATTTTGCTTGCACAGTGCTTGAAAGTTTAATTAATTCAAAACATCAAGTTGTGGCTGTTGTAACAGGAGAAGATAAAAAAGTTGGAAGAAAACAAATTTTAACAGAGCCAGAGGTCAAGGCTTTTGCTAAAAAAAATAATATCAAAGTTTTTCAGTTTCATAAAATAAAAAAAGAAGGATATGAAATTTTAAAAAATTTGAATGCAGACATTTTTGTTACCTGTGCTTATGGTCAAATTTTGAGTGAAGAAATTATAAATGCTTCAAAATATGGAACAATCAATATTCACTTTTCATTGCTTCCAAAATATAGAGGTGCTTGTCCTGTTCAAGCAGCGCTTTTGTGTGGGGAAGAATCTACGGGCGTTACAATTATGAGAACAGATGTTGGTATTGATACGGGGGATATCATTGTGCAAGAATCTGTTAAGATTGATAAGGAAGATAACACTTTCACGCTTCTAAACAAACTTGCATTGATTGGCTCGAAACTTGTTTTGGATGTGTTAGAAAGTTTTGAACAAGGGAATGTTAAGTTTGTTAAACAAAAAGATGAATTTCCTTATTTTTCGATGATTAAAAAAGAAGATGGGCTAATTGATTTTAGCAAAACAAGCAGTGAAATTTTTAATATGATAAGGGCTTATTATATGTGGCCAAATGCATATTGCAAACTAAATGGCAAAGTTTTAAAGATTTTTAAGTCCGAAGTTTGCAATTTTGAAAGTGATTTAAGTTTTAAGGTTGGAGAAATTGTTTTTGTTGATAAGCAAAATATTATTGTATGTTGTGGAAATAATACTTTTTTGAAACTTATTGAACTTCAACTTGAGGGGTCAAAGCGATTGCTTTGCAAAGATTTTTTGAACGGAAATAAAAATTTGTTAGGAACTGTGTTGAATGGAAACTTTGCTTAATTTTAGTTATGAAGAAATTGAAAAATTAATCTTGTCTTTGGGTGAACAAAAATTTAGGGCAGGACAGATTTTTAATGGGTTATATCTTGGAAAAAGTTTTAATGAAATAACAACTTTAAGTCAAGAACTTAAAACTTTTTTGCAACAACATTACTACAGTCAACCACTTTCAGTTTTAGATTATAAAATTTCAAAAGATGGCACAATTAAATTTGTTTTTAAACTTTTGGATAACAACATTATTGAAAGTGTTTTGATGAAATATGAGTATGGCTATACGCTTTGTGTTTCTACTCAGATTGGTTGTAATATGCATTGCAAGTTTTGTGCAAGTGGGCTTAATGGAAAAGTGCGAGATTTGTCTTGTGGTGAAATTTTGGCACAAGTAATTCAGGCAAATAAATTTTTAAATGGCAAATTATCTGATAAGCGAAAAATAACCAATATTGTTTTAATGGGGAGCGGAGAACCACTTGAAAATTATGATAATTGTGCAAAATTTTTAAAACTTGTTAGTTTTGAGAAAGGTTTGAATATTTCAGAAAGAAATATTTCACTTTCAACTTGTGGCGTTGTTGAAAATATTTACAAACTTGCAGATGATGGCTTTAAAGTTACATTAACTATAAGTTTGCATGCCATCGATGATGAAACTCGTAAGCAAATTATGCCAATCTCAAGAAGATACTCTATTAAGGAAATTTTGACTGCTTGCGAATATTATTATAAAATAACTAATAGGCGAATTGTTTTTGAATATACCTTAATTAAAGGTATCAACGATGATTTAAGTGTTTGTGAACGAATAAAAAACATACTAAAAAAATATAAAATGTCTTATCATTTCAACATTATTGTTTTAAATGAAAATGATGGGATTTCAGGTCTTGAGTCAACTGGTAGAGAATACGCCCGAAAATTTACCAATTATTTAACAAAAATTGGTGTTTCTGCTTCTTTAAGACGAACACTTGGCGAAGATATTGAAGGTGCATGCGGAATGCTTCGCAAAAAATATCTAAAATAGAAAAAACATAACATTAGTTTTTTTTGAAATGTTTTTATCATTAAGTTTTATAAAGATTTTGATAAAAATTTATGTCATAAAAAATGATGATTTTGCGGTAGAATCATCATTTTTTGTTGTTTTTAATCTTTATTAGAAACAAAAAATTGATTTAGTGAGTCAATAAATTCTTCGTTTAAAGATAATATTTTTTTGATTAAGTTAATTTCATCATATTCGCTAAAACTTAAGAGTGAGTATAACCTTGGGTTAGATTCGCAAACTGTTAAATACAAAATTTCTGCAATTTCATAGTCAGTTTTTTTTGTTAAATTTGAAATTTTTAATGAAATTATATTTTGATATTTATCAAAAAAACCTATTTCTTCAAGCTCTTTGTTATAACTTTTAACTAGCATTTTGCATTCATCAATAACAAGGTCATAATCAGAAACGAAATTTGCACAAACTTTTTGGAATTTTTCATTTTTAATTTCTGTTAAAAAATTATCCAAAACTTGCAAAATTTGCTTTGAAGTTTGATAAGAAGTATTAATTAAATCAAGGTTTTTTGAATTTTCCATAACAATATTTTTGGCATCAATTTGCTTTTTATGCAATAATTTTAAGTAAATAGTTAAAAATATAATTGTGAGTAAAGATTTAATTTTTCTTTTATATGCAATTTTAATTGCACTTTTTGTGGTTTTTTTGTTAATCACTCTTTTTTACGCATTCAATAAAAAAGTTTTGACAAAATTTAGTTTAAAAAACAAATTGTGCTTTTACATTGGTTTGTATTCAATATTTTTGATGATGGCTGAATATTATGTTATAGATTTTTTTCAAGTAAATTACAGATTAACTAAATATACAAATTTTGCTTTGATAGGCGTTTTTGTTGTGTATTTTTTGCTTGTTTTTTTAACTTTATTAATAAATTTACATCCACTTAAAAACATTGAAAAAAATACAAAAAAATTAGCAGACGGTGCAAAAAAACTTTCATGCGAAATTTTTGGTAGCAAAGAATTTGACCAGATAGAACAGAATTTGAACATAATTAAAAATAAGGGTATTTCAAATGAAGAATACAAATTAAGATTAAAGCAAGAATATTATAAGTTTGTGCCCAGAGAATTTTATGATTATCTTGGAAAAGAAGAGATTTTTGATTTACAGTTAGGGCAAAATGTTCAAAAAGATGTTACTATTTTGTTTATAGATTTAAGACGCAGTTACAAAACAAGTGAAAGCCTAAGCCTTGATGATAATTTTAAGTTTATCAACAATTATTTAAGTATAGTGGGCGAGTGCGTTAGAGAAAATAATGGCTTTATAGACAAATTTTTGGGGGATGGAGTGCTGGCAGTTTTTTTAAGTGAAACTGACGCTTTAAATTGTTCAACAGAAATTGCTAATAAGTTTGAAAACATCAACCTTGTTAGTCTTGGTGAAGACAAACTTAATTACGGAATTGGTCTACACTGTGGAAAAGTTGTTATTGGCATAGTTGGCGAAAAAGAGCGTTTAACTCCAACGGTGATAAGCGACAGCGTAAATCTTGCATATAAAATTGAAAGTCTAAACAAAATTTTTATGTCTAATGTTTTGTTTACAAAAGAAGTTTTAAACAATCTTCCAAAAGGTTTTGAACTTAATTACAGATATGTTGGCACGATGAATATAGATGATTACGGTGTGTCGGTGTTTGAAAACCTAGATGCTTATGTGGGTGCAAATAAAACAGGGTATGTTAAAACAAAAAATATTTTTGAGTCGGCAGTAAGAAATTTCGAAGAAAAAAATTATAAACTTGCTCGCAATTTGTTTATTGACTGCATAAAAATAAATAAAGATGACGCTCTTTCTAAATATTATCTAAAAAAATGCAAAATAATTTAAAAAAATCGTTGACATTGGCGATTTTTTTTAATATAATAAAATCGTAAGGTAAAAAAGCCTTATTTGTGTTATTATGAATTTAGAAAAGAGCCTAGAAATTTGTCAAAAATATGATTTTTATAAAAATTTGCTTACAAAAAAACAACAAAACATTTTTGAAAGTTATTTTTATCAAGACATTGGTTTGACAGAAATTTCTGAAAATGAAAAAATAACAAAGCAAACCGTGCTTGACACTTTAAAGACGACTGAAAAAAATTTGAATGAATATGACAAAAAACTTAATCTTACAAAAATTTATTCAAAACAAAAAAATTTGATAGATCAAATAAAAACAAGCGGTAACACCAAAATTTTGGACAATATTTTGAATGTGTGGGAGGATTAAATGGCATTATTTTCAAGTTTAAGTGAAAGAATTGGCAGAATATTTTCAAAACTATCTTCTCGCGGAAAGTTGACTGAATATGAGATTAAAGATGCAATGCGTGAAATTAGGGTTGCACTTTTAGAAGCCGATGTAAACTTTATGGTTGTTAAAGATTTGATTAACAAAATATCAGCTAAAGCGCTTGGCGAACAAATTTTAAAAAGTTTGTCGCCAACTCAGCAAGTTATTAAAATTGTTAATGAAGAATTAACAGCGTTGATGGGCAGTGTGAACAGCAAACTTAATTCAAGCTCAACTCCACCGAACATAATTATGCTTTGTGGGCTTCAAGGGGCAGGAAAAACAACGACTGTTGGCAAACTTGCCTTGATGCTAAAAAAGCAAGGCAAAAAAGTTTTGACTGTAGGTCTTGATATTTACAGACCGGCGGCAATTAATCAACTTAAAGTTGTAAGCAAAAATGCTGATGTTGAATGTTTTGAAAAAGGCGCTCAAGACCCAGTTAAAACTGCGGTTGAAGCGATTGATTATGCTTTGAAACATGGTTTTGACACTGTAATTTTAGACACGGCTGGAAGACTTTCGATTGATGAAGCCTTGATGAATGAATTAAAATCAATAAAAGATAAAGTTAATCCAACTGAAATTTTGCTTACGGTTGACAGTATGACAGGTCAAGAAGCAGTTAATGTTGCAAAAACTTTTGATGAAAAACTAGACATCACTGGCGTTGTTTTGACAAAACTTGATGGTGACACCCGTGGTGGCGCAGCATTGTCTATTAAGGCAGTGGTTAACAAACCAATAAAGTTTTGTTGTGTGGGCGAAAAAATAGGGGATATAGAACCTTTTTATCCCGATCGTATGGCTTCAAGAATACTTGGAATGGGCGATGTTTTAACTTTGATTGAAAAGGCTCAACAAGCAGTTACTGAAGAAGAAGCCAAAAAACTTGAAGAGAAATTTAGAAAGAATAAATTTGACTTTGAAGATTATTTGTTGCAGTTTGAAAATCTAAAGAAAATGGGAAGCATTAAAGATATTATGGCAATGATTCCTGGGCTTTCAAGCAAGGCAAAAATGATTGATAACATAGATGAAAAAGCACTAAGCAAAAACAAAGCAATCATTCAAAGCATGACAATAGAAGAAAGGCGTAATCCAGACCTTATCAAAGGCTCAAGGCGAAAAAGAATTTGCGATGGAAGTGGCACAACAATTCAAGAAGTTAATGCCCTTTTAAAGCAATTTGAACAAACTAAGGAAATGATGAAACAGTTAAATGGCAAAAAAGGTTTCGGAAAATTTCCATTCTAAACTTGATTAATTTTTTGAACAAAAATTAATATATATTATTTTATAAAGGAGAAAAATTTATGGCAGTAAAAATTAGATTAACAAGACTAGGGGACAAGAAAAATCCATTCTACAGAGTTGTAGTTGCAGATTCTCGTTATCCACGCGATGGCAGATTTATTGACATTCTAGGAACTTATAATCCACTAAAAGAACCAGTTGAAATTAAAATTGACAATCAAAAAGCTGCTGAATGGATCAAAAAAGGTGCAAAACCTACTGAGACAGCTCAAGCAATTTTAGTTAAAAGTGGCGCTATAGAAAAATAAACAATATAGGAGGAGTTATGGAAGAACTAGTAACCTACATTGTTAAATCACTTGTTATTAATAAAGAAGATGTGAAAGTTGAAAGCGTTAATGAAAATGAAAATACTGTCATTTTAAAAGTAACTGTAAATTCGCAAGATTTAGGAAAAGTTATTGGCAAAAATGGCAAAATTGCAAATTCAATAAGAGCAATTGTAAAAAGTGCTCAAGAAAATAACAATGTAAAATATTTTGTTAAAATAATGGAATAAAAAAACCGCTTGCTAGGCGGTTTTTTTATGTGTTGTATAAAATTAATTGAAATATCCTTGATAATTTGATATAATAAATTTTATGAAAGATATAATAGAAATTGGCACAATAGTTTCAACTCGTGGGCTTGATGGAACGCTAAAAATTAATTCATCATTTTCAAAAAATGACTTCATAGACTTAAAAACTTGTTTTGTTGAAAAAGAGGAATATAAAGTTAAGTTTTTAAGCGGAAAGTCGGGGTTTTTGTTTGTTAAATTAGAGCAAGTTGAGGATGTAAATATCGCGCAGAGTTTAAAAAACAAAAAGATTTTTGTTAAACGCAAAAATATTTCTTTAAAAAATGGGGAATATTTGGTTGATGATTTAATTAATATGCAAGTATTTACAGATGAAAACTTGTTTTTAGGCTATTTGTGTGATATAGAAAATTTCGGCTCTAAAGATATTTATACTGTAAAAGATAGTAAAAAAGAATATGTGTTTTGTTTGATTGACGGGTTAATAGAAAATGTTGATTATGAAAACAACAAAATGATATTAAATTCTAAAATTTTAAGTGAGGTTATTGTATGAAGATAGATATTTTAACTCTTTTTCCTGAAATGTTCTCGCCACTTAAATCTTCGATATTAAAGCGTGCTCAAGACAATGATTTGATTGAAATAAATCTTATTAACTTCAGAGATTTTTCAACAAACAAACATGGGCAAGTAGATGATGTCCCTTTTGGTGGTGGAGATGGAATGATTTTGATGTGTCAGCCGATTTTTGATGCAATAAACAAATTAAAAACTCAAAATACAAAAATAATTTATATGAGTCCTAAAGGCAAAACTTTAAAACAAAGCATGCTAAAAGATTATATTGAATTTGATCATATAATCATTTTGTGTGGTCATTATGAAGGTGTTGACCAACGAGTTATAGATTATTTTGATATGGAAGAAATATCTATTGGCGATTATGTTTTGACTGGTGGGGAATTGCCTAGTATGGTTTTTGTTGATAGCCTTACAAGGTTACTTCCTAAAGTGCTTCACAATTCTCATTCTAGCGTGGAGGAAAGTTTCAGTCAAAATCTTCTTGAATATCCTCAATACACAAGACCAAGTGATTTTTGTGGTCTTAAAGTGCCACCTGTGCTTTTAAGCGGAAATCATGCTGAAATTGAAAAGTGGCGTAAACAAAAAAGTTTGGAAATTACTCAAAAAAACAGACCAGACTTGTTAGATGATAAAAAATAAAATAAAAAACAAAGGAGTTGTTATGAAAATAAATTGGTTTCCGGGACACATGAAAAAAACAATGGATGAATTAAAAGAAAAAATCAAACTCAGTGATGTTGTTTTGTATGTTTTAGATAGTAGGGCACCCATTTCGACCTTAAACCCCAAATTTAAGGCAATAATCGGCTCAAAACCTGTAATTTTTGTTTTAAACAAAGCAGATTTTGTTAATCAAGCAGATCTGGAGCCTTTTAGTAAAAGCCTTGTTACTGAAAATTCTCAATTTGTTGTTTTAGACAGCACTAAGCCAAATGCTTATAAAGAAATAATAAGCAAAACAAAATTTTTGATGATAAAAAAAATTGAGCGTAACAAATCAAAAGGCATAAATATCCCTTTAAGACTTATTGTTATAGGTGTTCCAAATGTAGGAAAAAGCACATTAATAAATAATTTTGCTGGCAAAAATAAGGCTGAAGTTGGCAACAAACCCGGTGTTACTAAACAAACCAAATGGGTAAAGGTTGATGGAAATATTGAACTACTAGACACTCCCGGAACATTATGGCCAAATCTTGATGATGAAGTTGTTGCTAGGCACTTAGCGTATATTGGCTCGATTAAAGATGAGGTTTTGATTTTAACAGATTTGTGCTATGAATTTATTTTCGAATTAAAAGAAAAACATCCTTTAGTTTTTAAAGAAAGATATAATGTTGATGTAAAAGATAAGTCCATAATTGAAATATATGATGAAATTTGTTTTTCTCGTGGATTTTTAATGAAGAATAAAGAAGTTGATTATGAAAGGGGAGCAAAAGCAATTTTGGATGATTATAGAAAGGGTAAGTTAGGAAAGATTATTTTAGACTTTTAATTTAAGTCTTTATTTATAAAAAATGCAGACATTTTAGTCCGCATTTTTTATAACTCTTTTTTTCTGTCTTCTTTTAATTTTGCTATTTTATCACTAAATTCAATGTTAGACTGCAAATTTTCAAGTTGCTCTACTGTTATAAAATCTATTTTTGACTTTAAAAGTGATTGCAAAGAAATTTGTTTAATTACGAAAAAACTATTTGTTTTCATATTTAAATTAAAATGATTTTCACTATCACAACAACTTTCAACAAACATATTAGGAATTCTATACACTTTATATTTCCCTGAAAAATTTGGGTTGTTTTTCAAAAATAATTGCTGTTTTTTTATATCAAAATTCTGGTCATAGACCTTTATTCCAAATTGCCTTTTTATAAAGTTGTAGGAGATTTTATTATTTCCATTATTATCTTTAAAAACTGAGTTAAGCAAGCATACTTCAAGCAAAAAAATATCTTTAACATAAAGTATTTTATCATTGCTTTTAAGGTTGCTGTTTACCTCTTTCAAAATTTTTGGGTCAAAAAGCAAATCTTTAATTTTTGGATTAACATTTTGAATGTCAAAGTTGTTATTTTTTAAATAATTATAAACTCGTTTTGAATTAATTTTTGTTAACATTTCTGCCTCTATATAATAAATTTTATCAAAAAAGTAAATTTTTGTCAATAAAATATTTTTGTAATCTTGTTTGACAATTTTATGATTTGTGATAAAATAATTTTTATGAAAACTAAAGAGATTGTTGACAAATTTCAGTATGAAAAAAAGTTTTTAGAAAAAGGCTATAACTTTATTTGTGGGGTAGATGAAGCAGGAAGAGGTCCGCTTGCAGGTCCTGTGGTTGTTTGTGCAGTTATTATGCCACTAGACAGTGCTAGCATAATTGAAGGCGTTGATGACAGTAAAAAACTTTCTGAAACAAAACGAGAAGTTTTGTATGACAAAATTATTAAAACGGCTTTAGCCTTTAAAATATCAATAGTGAATGAAAAGATTATTGATGAAATAAACATTTTGAATGCCACCAAACGAGGTATGACTGAAGCGGTTAAAGGGCTAAACATAAAGCCAGATGTTGTGCTTGTTGATGCTGTTACTGGATTAAATTTGGATGTCGAAACTCTTTCAATAATCAAAGGCGATTTTTTAAGTTATTCTATTGGCTGTGCCAGTATTTTGGCAAAAGTAACTAGGGATAGAATTATGAAAGATTATTCTAAAATATATCCTAATTACCATTTTGAAAAGCACAAAGGCTATGGAACAAAAGAACATATTGAACTTTTAAAAAAATTTGGGAAGTGCGAACTTCACAGAGAAAGTTTTATAAAAAATTTTAATGTTTAAAAAAGGTTAAAGATGAACACAAAAATTTTGGGAACAAAGGGCGAAATACTTGCAGAAAAATTTTTAAAAAAACAGGGATATAAAATTTTAAAGAAAAATTATACCAATTTTATTGGAGAAATTGATATTATTTGCTTTGATAAACAAAGTGGTGAAAGAGTTTTTGTCGAAGTTAAAACACGGGCATCAACATTGTTTGGCTATCCTTGTGAAGCCGTAACACCTTTCAAACAAAAGAAAATTCGTGATTGTGCAACAATTTATTTAAAATTTCACAACCTTTTGGAAAGTAAGTTTAGATTTGATGTTATAGAAGTTTTAGGCGATGAAATAAATCATATTAAATATGCGTTTTAGTTTAAGGAGATAAAATATGCTAGTTTCTGTTTCAAGTTTGCCATACAATGACAACATAGAAGAAATGCTACCACAAATTATATCTAGTGGAGCAGATTTTTTGCACCTAGATATTATGGACGGAAGTCTTACCAAAAACAAAACTTTTGACTTTAATAAAGTTAAAAACATAAATGACAATTCAACATTTGTTTTAGATTGCCATTTGATGGTTGACAAGCCAAAAAATCTTGTTGAAAACTATGTTTTTAGTGGCGCCAACATCATAACCGTTCACTATGAAGCCTTTGATAACATTGAAGATTTGATTGCAACACTTTCATATTTGAAACAAAAGAAAGTTATAGTGGGCTTGGCTCTTTTTGTTTCAACAAAGCCAGAGAAAATAGAACGACTTAAAGATTTGTTTGATTTGATTTTGATTATGAGCGTTAAAATTGGGGAGTATGGTCAAACTTTTATTGATGAAATTTTTGATAAAATAGAGTCGACACGCAAAATGTTTCCAGACAAAATAATTGAAGTTGATGGCGGGGTTAACTTGAATAATATAGACAAAATAAAAAAAGCGGGTGCCGACATAGTTGTTGTGGGCGGGGCTTTTAAAAACGCAGATAACAAAACAGAGTTAATTAAAAAATTAAAAATTTAAAGTTAATAACCAAAATTCAAAATAAATCATATCATATTTTAGCGGAGGATATTGTTATGATTATTTGCATTAAAGCACCAAAAGTTTTAGTCCCACTTTTAAAACTTATTTTTAGGAAACAACTTAAAGGCTAAAACACAAATTGTGTTACATATCTGTTTTTTGTTTTTGATTTCAAAAAATGGTTAAACATGAAGATTATTAAGCGAACAAAAAAAAAGCGGAGAACTCCGCTTTTTTGCTTTTTTGTAAATTAGTCTTTTAAAGTTTTTAAACATTTAGTGCAAACATATTCACTCTTTGTTGTTCCGTCAATTTCTACTTTAACTTTTTGAACATTAGCATTATAGTGTTTGTTTGTTTTAATGTTTGAGTGGCTAACCATATTACCTTTCATTTTGCCTTTACCGCAAATACTACAAACTCTACTCATATATAAAACTCCTTTAATAGATTTATCAATTTAAAACTTTGATATTGTAACACAAAAAAACATAATTTGCAAGTGTTTTTAAAAATTTCAAAAAATATTTCAAAAATTATTGCAATTAAGTAAAAAATTGTGTAATATATTAATGTTACTAAAATAAATTGGTAATAATAAGATTGAAAAAATTTGATTAAGTGGAGTAAATATGCCTGTTAACACAACAAATTCTTATGGCAAAATATCAATCACAGAAGAAGCAATAGAAAGCGTTTGTGCAAAAGTTGCTTTAGATTGTTATGGTGTTGTTGACCTTGTCGCTAAAAAATTTAGCGATAATTTGCACGAGCTTTTTAAGAAAAAGAGCTCTAATAAAGGGGTTAAAGTTATTACTGTTGACAACAAGATTTATATCGACTTATATGTTATTTTAAAATACGGCGTTTCTATTAACGCAGTTGCTGAATCTTTAAAAAGCACAATTAAATATTCTGTAGAAAAATTTACAGGTATGATTGTAGATAGTGTGAATGTTAATGTGCTTGGTGTTAGGGTTTAGCTTTTTTTGTTGAATATTAGGGGGATAGTTTGCGAAATGCAAAAAAATATAAATGGTGCCACATTCAGAAAGATGATTATAGCAGGTGGCAAGGTATTAGAAGAAAATAGAAGTTATGTTGACAGTTTGAATGTTTTTCCAGTGCCAGACGGTGATACTGGAACAAATATGAGTTTAACTTTAAACAGTGCGGTTAAAGAAATTAATATGTGTCCAAACAATAATTTGGATAGTTTATGCGAAGCAGTGCAAAAGGGGGCGTTAAGAGGCGCAAGAGGAAACAGCGGCGTTATTTTATCTCAAATTTTAAAAGGTATTTGCACGGTGCTTTCAACTGAAAAAGAAATTGATGTAAAAAATTTTGCTAAAGCGATAAATAGTGGTGCTGAAGTTGCATATAACGCAGTTACAAAACCAAAAGAAGGCACAATCTTAACAGTTATAAGAATGATGAGTGAGGCAGCAACAAGACTTTCAAAAAAGCAAATCTCTTTTGAAGAATTTTTGAAAGGTGTTATTGATGAAGGCGAAAGTGCTCTTCAAATGACCCCAGAATTGTTGCCAGTTTTGAAAAAAGCAGGTGTTGTTGACAGTGGTGGACAAGGCTTGATGATTATTTTTAATGGATTTTATAAATTAATCACTGGCGATGAAAGCGTTGAAGTTAAAATGTCAGAAACTGTTGTTCCTGTTGTAAAAAGCAATGCCGAAGTAAATTTAATGGATTTGGCGGATATTGAATTTGCTTATTGTACAGAATTTATGGTTATTCAAATGCATAAAAAGACTACTGTAAGTGATATAGACAGACTTAGAGAAAAATTAATGGAAATTGGCGATTCAGTTATCTGTATCGGCGATTTAAGTTTGGTTAAAGTCCATGTTCACACAAATGAGCCAAACAAAGCACTAGGCTATGGTTTGGAACTTGGCGAATTGTTTAACCTTAAAATTGAAAATATGCTTGAAGAAAACCGAGAACTTAAAAAGCAAAAAGCCTTGGAAGAAATGAAAGAATATGGCTTAATTTCGGTTTGTGCCGGAGATGGGCTTGTTTCTATCTTCAAAGATGTTGGCGTTGATTATGTTTTGGAAGGCGGTCAAACTATGAATCCGTCTGCAGAAGATATTTTAGAGGGTGTTGATGAGATTAATGCAAAGAACATCTTTATTTTGCCAAACAATAAAAACATAATTCTTGCTTGCGAACAAGCAAAACAATTAACCAACAAAAATTTGATTGTAATTCCTTCAAAAAACATTCCAGAAGGAATGAGTGCTTGTTTGTCTTTTAACCCAGAAGCATCTGTTGAAGAAAACACAGAAGCGATGACTGATAGTTTGCAAACTGTAAAATCAGCAAGCATTACTTATGCGGTAAGAAACACAAATGTTGACGGTATTAGCATCCAAAAAAATGATATAATTGGCTTAACAGATTCAAGCATTTTAACAAAAGGTAAAACAATCGAAGAAACTGTAATTAGTTTACTAGACAAAATGATGTCTGATGATGTTATAAATGTTTCACTATTTTATGGCGATGAAGTTAAAGAACAAGATGCCTTAAATTTGCAAGAAAAATTGTATGCACTTTATCCTGAAAAAGAAATCAGTATGCTTTGTGGCGGTCAACCAGTATATTACTATCTAATTAGTTTAGAATAATAAAATTAAAGTTATTGAAATATAACTTTATAAAACTAAATAAACAACAGATTATATTCTTTTACTGTTTAGTTTTTTTTGGAATAATTAAAAAGGTAACATTATGACATATAATCAACTAATAAGCAATAAATTGCTTAAATACTTAAATAGAGTAAAAAAAGATTTTATAAGGCTTATGGACAAAGATTCCAAACTTTGGACAGCGGTATTTAGGGGCTGTTGTGATGCCATTATGAAGGAAAATAATGTTCCTGTTAAATATATGCCTATAAAAGAATCTATAATAAACTATGAAAATAAAGCAAAGATTTATGCAATACAGTATGAAGATAATTTTGTAAATCAAAATGGTGATGCTTATTCATTGTGTTTAACATTTGATGGTAATGATTTTAGATTATTTACATTTGATTGTGCTATGAAAGATGATAAACAGCATATTTATCTTACTGAAAAATTTGCAGATGAAAGCCAAACGATTATAAAAGAGCATTCCGCTATAAATGTTTATCGTTTATGCCTTGAAGTTATAAAAATTATAAGTAAATAATTTCATCTCTATTAAAATATGACCCCTATTTGTTTTAAAAAAAGTTTAAAATTTTTGATAGATTTTATAAATCATTTTATAAACAAGGAAAATGTAATAGAGAGCAATAAAAAGAGAAAATACAAATAAAAAGAGAAAGTTGATACTTTCCCTTTTTTTTGAAAACTATTTACTACTTCTGCTTCTAGTAGAACTTGATTTAGAGCGAGTTGTTGTGGCACTATGGCTTCTTTTTCCAGCGCTTCTTGAAGTTTCTACTTGATTAGATTTAGTAGCACTTTTGCTTCTACCGCATTTACCACAGTTGTTTGAGCAGTTAGAGCAATTTTGAGTTTCAGTGCTTGCATTTTTCTTTCTCATCATAATAGTTTTCACCTCCTATAAATTGTAAAGAGATTTTTCTTTACAATAATAGTTTGAGTTTTTTATTGATTTTTATTATGGTTTTTTTTGGTAATATCAACCATTTTTTTATTTTTTGTGAAAAGTGCGGCCAAGTTTAATATTTATAAATAATTTCGCATAATTATGCAGAAAAATTAGTATAAATCAAAATCGTTTTAATGTTTTTTTACAAATTTTTACATATTTTTTATAACTTTAAAATAGAATATACCATGCAAGAAAAAAATGTAGTTTTGTCATCCCTAAAAACTGGTGAAGCGGGGTATATCACAAAGATAAGTGGAAATATAAAAATCAGAAATAGACTTTATGAACTTGGCTTTACAAAAGGAACATTAGTTAGAGTTTTGAATATTTCAAGTTTAAAACACAGTTTTTTGATTGAGATTAGGGGTTATATTTTGGCACTGAGAAAATCGGCTGTAAGTTTGATTGAAATTATACCTTCAAAGGAGAAAACCTTATGAAAAAACATATTTTGTGTGGAAATCCTAATGTTGGAAAAACAACATTTTTGAATAGTTTAACTGGTAGCAATGAACATGTTGGAAACTGGCATGGTGTTACGGTAGACTTTTTAGAAAAGAAGTATAAACTTGATGGCGAAGATTGTGTTATTGTTGACCTTCCGGGTATTTATTCGTTTTCGACCTACACTTTTGAGGAAGAAATTGCAAGAGATTATATTTATAATCATGATGATAGCATAATCAACCTTTTAGATAGCAATAATTTAAGCCGAAATTTATATCTTACACTTAACTTGCTTGAAAGTGGAAAGAATATTAAAGTTTGTTTAAATTTTGCAAATGAGCTTAAAAAGACAAAAACTGAAATTGATGTTAAAAAAATGTCAAAAATGTTGGGAACAAGTGTTGTTTTGTTTAATGCTCAAAAAAAAGATGAAACTAAAAAACTTTTGGACAACGATTTTAAAAATCAATTTATTTGCCCATATTTAGCACAACTTCCAATAAAAAAGGTGAAAGAAATTATAAAAGATAATTTAAAAAATCTTAAAAGTTTAAATAATGATTACATTTGCTTAAAGGTTTTAGAAGAAGATAGTTTTGTTGTCGAAAGTTTAAAATTAAATCAAAAGCAAAAAGACGAGTTAAAGGAATTTAATCTAAAAGATAAAATTATAGAATTAAGATATAATTTTATTGATGATATAATTAAAAATTGTGTTAATAAAAAAACTGATAAAATTTATGGCTACAGCAAACTAGACAAAATTGTTTTAAACAGATTTTTGGCATTGCCAATCTTTGCATTAATAATGCTTTTAATCTTTTATTTAACTTTTTCGTTAATAGGACCAAAGGCGTCTGATGCTTTAACATTTTTGATAGACAAAACTATTGCTTCGCCAACAATGTTTGTTCTTTCAAAAATAACATCAAGCCAGTTTATATTAAGTTTTTTTGAAAATGGTGTGCTAACTGTTTTGAACACCTTGGCAAGTTTTTTGCCGCAAATTGTGTTGTTATTTTTGTTTTTATCAATTTTGGAAGATACAGGATATATTTCAAGACTTGCTTTTACCTTTGAAGATATTTTTTCTAAAGTTGGATTAAACGGAAAGAGCGTGTTTACGCTTTTAATGGGCTTTGGATGTTCAACAACGGCAGCACTAACAAGCAGGACTTTAGAGGACAAAAACAGCAAAATTAAGGCGACTATTTTGTGTGGATACACTTCTTGCACGGCAAAAATTCCTCTTTACTCTGTAATTTTGGGTGCATTTTTCAAGAATAATGTTCTGATTATATTCTTTCTATATCTTTTGGGAGTTTTGGTGGCATTAACAGTAAGTATGTTACTTGAAAAAACGGCATTAAAAAGCAAAGAAAGCAGTTTTATTATGGAAATGCCGGCATATAGATTTCCAAGTTTTAAGCGTATTGTTAAGATTATTTCTTTTAATGTTTTAGACTTTTTAAAACGAGTTACAGGCATGCTTTTTGCCTTTTCAATAATAATATGGCTACTTCAAAACATTAGTATAAATTTTAAATTTATTAACAATTCAAATGAAACAAGTCTGTTGATGTTTATTGGAAATATTCTTGCACCTATTTTTGCTCCTCTTGGGTTTGGTACTGGGGGATGTGTTTGTGCCTTAATTTGCGGTGTTGTTGCAAAAGAAGTTATTGTGTCAACAATGGCAATAATCAATAGTGTAGACATAAGTATGGGTGTTGAAAGTTTGAGTAAGTCTTTTTTAAATCCTACAAGTCCAATAAATTTCACTCCAATATCGGCGTTTAGTTATTTAGTTTTCTCTCTTTTATATCTTCCGTGCATTGCAACAATAGGTGTTTATTTTAAAGAACTTGGCAAAAAATGGACACTAGTGGCTTTAATCATACAATTTATTTTTGCTTATGCAGTAACTTTTGTTTTCTTTACATTATTAAATCTTTTTAATGGATTAAACTTTATTTCAATATTCTTATCTTTATTGATTTTAACACTTATTGTATTGTCTTTACGGTTTTTGCTTAAAGTTTTTAAAAAACCAAAAATTTGTTGTTTTATGTGCTCAAAGTGCAAACGAAATTCAAAAAATTAAATTTATTAACGAAAAAAAAGAATGCTATTTTATCGGTGTTCTTTTTTCTAAAGTTTTTATAAATGGTATTTTGTTTAACACTATAGTTTTATATTTCATAAACTAAAGTATGAGCAAATACAAAATTTATGGGGGAAGAAATTTAGAGGGAAGTATAAGAGTGGCAACAAGCAAGAATGCCACTCTTCCAATTTTGGCGGGCGCGATTTTGTCTGAAAAAGAAGTGGTTTTAAACAATCTTCCAAAATTTTCGGATATAGAAAATATGCAAAAAATTCTAAAGCATATTGGCTGTAAGATTTTGCATTCAGATGAAAAAACAATTATCAACACCGAAAATTTGTCTACATACTTTATTCCAAACTTATTAACAAAAGGCATAAGGTCATCAATTTTTATGCTTGGACCTATGCTTGCAAAATTTAAAAAAGCAAAAATTTCTTTTCCGGGTGGTTGTAATATTGGAAACAGACCAATAGACCTGCATTTAAAAGGATTAAGAGCTTTAAACTGTAATATAATTGAAGAGCATGGTTATCTTGATTGTGACGGTCAAAATATGAAACCTGCTGATATTCACCTTGATTTTCCGTCTGTTGGAGCTACCGAAAATATTATGATGGCGGCTGTAAAACTTGATGGAAGAACAAGAATTTTTAATGCTGCCCGAGAACCTGAAATTGTTGACCTTCAAAATTTTTTAAACAAAATGGGGGCAAAAATAACGGGCGCAGGTGATAGTATAATCAACATTGAAGGCGTCAAAAGTTTTTCTCGGTTTGTTTCTTACACACCAATTTCCGACCGAATTATTGCTGGAACCTATTTGCTTGCAGGGTTAATTTGCGGTGGAAATGTCGAAATTTGTAATATTAATCCAGAGCATATTTACAGTTTAATTTCAAAACTTAAAAATAGTGCTTGCAATTTGACTATTAAAAATGATAAAATATCCTTGAAGGTTAATTCACAAATATCGGCAATGAATGTTGAAACTAACCCTTATCCGGGGTTTCCAACCGATTTGCAACCGCAACTTGTAAGTTTATTGTCTTGTGCAAAAGGCACAAGTGTGGTTACAGAAAATATGTTTGAAACTCGTTTTAAGCATATTCCTGAATTAATCAAAATGGGTGCAAAAATAACTGTTAAAGACAAACTTGCAATAATCAACGGCGTTGAATCTTTAAGCGGGGCTGAAGTTTGTGCAACAGACTTGCGTGCAGGGGCAGCGTTAGTGCTTGCTGGGTTAAAGGCTAATGGATATACAATAGTTGATGACATTTTTCATATAAACAGAGGATATGAAAACCTTATGGAAGAACTTAACAGTTTAAATGCAAACATAAAGTTAATTGACTGATATGAAAAAAAATAAAAGTTTGATTATTATTTTGTCTATACTGGCTTTTATTGTGCTTTTGGTTGTTTTGTCAAGCACAATTTTTTGCCTTAAAAATGTTGAATTGAATTTTTTATCAAACACAATTAATCTTACAAATCAAAACGAACAAATTTTGGAAAGTGCCAAATTAAAATATAATCAAAGCATATTTTTTGTTAATAAAAATGCATACACGAAAAATTTGGAAGAAAGCAACCCTTACATAAAAATTATTAACATTGAAACAATTTTCCCAAGCACATTAAGAATTAATGCAATAGAAAGAAATGAACTTTTATGTTTGAAAGGCTACGAAGATAACGCTTTTAAAAGTTTTATGATAGTTGATGATGAACTTAAAGTTTTGAAACTTGAAAATGAATTTGTTAACACAAAATATAATGCGATAAAAGTTAGTTTTGATAGCCAAAACCTAAACTATTATGATGCTGGAAAGGTTTTTGAAAGCTCTGAGCATAAATTGGTATTAAAAAAATTGTGTTCTGAACTTTTGGCATATAACAACAATGTTAATTTACTTAAGGCTAATTTTGAAGAAATTATTTTTGATGAAAATGATAATTTAAAAATAAAGATGAGAAGTGGAACTGAAATTTTGTTAAAAAATATATCGACAAAGTTTACTGAAAAATTTATGTTAGGGCTTTCAACTTATAACAGACTTGAAAACAAAATAAGCACTAAGATAAACATTTATGAAAATAATGATGGAACTGTGGTGGGATATTACTACTAACTTGCTTTAAAAATAGCAACATTTCTTAATTTTTGATAATACTTTTATTAAAAAAACAAAAAATAAAGAGCACCAAATTTTTTTGGTGCTTTTATAATTATGCAAAATTATAAATTTTTATAAATATTTTCAGTTTTTCGCTTGATTTGTATTTAATTTTGTATTATAATGCTTTTAACAATTAGTAAAAATTGGTATAAAATTTTATTTTTTGTGTTGACAATAATAAAAAAAATTTTATATAATTAACTTAAAGGTGAGGCATGATGAAAATGGATACTGCGGTTTTGGATATTGGATCATCTAAAATTTCAGTTATGATTGGCGATAGAGGCATAAATAACACTTTCAACATTAAGTCTAGTGCAGAAGAAAATTATGATGGATTTAGTGGGGGAGAGTTTTTTAGTGAAGAGAATTTTGTGTCGGTTATAAAGTCTTGCGTTAAAAAAGCAGGAGAAAATTTAAGATACAAAATAAAAAAACTTTATATAAGTGTTCCAAGCGAATTTAGTTTTGTAGAAACTAAAGAAGTAAATGTAACTTTTCCGAAGCGTAAACGCGTTAAAGATGCTGATGTTTTTGAAATTTTTGATGCAAGTCAAAAGTTTGATGAAAGCACTTTTGTTATAAACCGAAGTCCAATATTCTTTATTTTGGATGACAACAGAAAAGTTTTGAATCCGGTCGGTGAAGTTACTAGTAAACTTAATGTTTTGATTTCATACATATTAACAGACAAAAAATTTATAGATTTGGTTAGCAATGCACTGAATGAACTAGAAATTTACAACTTAGATTTTATTTCTTCAAGTTTAAGCGAAGCACTATATCTTCTTGACCCAGAAGTGCGTGATGGTGGGGCTATTTTGATTGATTGTGGCTATATAACAACAAGCGTAAGTTTGGTTAAAGGCGATGGCTTGTTGGCGTTAAAAGCCTTTTCTATGGGTGGCGGACATATCACTGGAGATTTGTGTCAGTGCTTAAATATTAGTTTTGCACAGGCTGAAAACTTAAAACGAAAAGTCGTTTTAAGTTTGGATGCAACGGATAATGATTTTTACGAAGTAAATGTGAATTCATCTATGCAACCAGTTTCAGCAAAGTTAGTAAATGAAATAATACTTGCAAGGCTTGAAATGTTTAGCGATGTATTTAATAGGATATTAAATTCAAGTGATTTTAACATTCAAAATCGAACATATTTGCCTATTTACATAACAGGCGGTGGATTAAACTACTTAAAAGGTGCGAAAGATTATTTAGGAAAGCAAATGGGTAAAAATCTTGAATATATTGCTCCAAGTGTTCCTCAAATGAACAGACCGCATTATTCAAGTATATTATCACTACTAGATTTAGCGATTACTCAAGAAAAAAGTATAAAGCGAAGCTTTTTTCAAAAGATTTTTAAAAGAGGAGAAAATTAATTATGTTTAATGATCAAGTTGCAGTTGCAAGAATTAAAGTTATGGGTGTTGGTGGCGGTGGATGTAATGCCGTTAACCGTATGATTAACTATGAGTTTAAAGGCCCTGAGTTTTGTGCTTTAAACACTGATAGACAAGCATTAATCACTTCTAAGGCTGAAACAAGAATACAAATTGGCGAAAAATTAACAAAAGGTCTTGGTGCTGGTGCTGACCCTGAAGTTGGAATGAAGGCTGCCGAAGAAAGCAAGCAAGAAATTATGCAAGCGTTGGAAGGCACTGACCTTGTGTTTATAACTGCCGGAATGGGTGGTGGAA
This sequence comes from uncultured Clostridia bacterium, assembly GCA_934747965.1. GTDB lineage: Bacteria > Bacillota > Clostridia > Christensenellales > UBA1242 > UBA7868. The sequence continues at coordinate 97,809 of CAKVHI010000003.1, read as the reverse complement.
CAGGCACAGGTGCTGCTCCGGTTGTTGCACAAATTGCCAAAGAAATGGGAATTTTAACTGTTGCTGTTGTTACAAAACCTTTTGGCTTTGAAGGTGCAAGACGCCTTGCTCACGCAGAAAAAGGTATTGATAACCTTAAAAAATATGTAGACACTTTGGTTGTAATTCCAAATGAAAAACTTCTTCAAGTTATGCCAAAAGGAAGCATGCTTGATGCTTTCAGATATGCTGATGATGTTTTAAGACAAGGTATTCAAGGCATTACAGATTTGATTATTACTCCAAGTTTGATTAACCTAGACTTTGCGGATGTTAGAACAGTTATGAAAAACAAAGGCTTTGCTCACATGGGTATTGGTAAAGCTAAAGGTGAAAATAAAACTTTTGAGGCTGTTAAAAATGCAGTTTACAGCCCATTATTAGAAACTGAAATAAGTGGTGCTACTGGTGTTTTGATTAATGTTAAAGGCGATGTCGATTTGCCACTTGAAGAAATTTATCAAGCAGTTGACCTAGTAAAAGAAGTTGTAGACCCAGATTGCAACATAATTTTTGGTGCTGGTATTGATGCTAATATGGATGATGAAGTTGAAATTACATTGATTGCTACAGGTTTTGATGGGGCAAGTTTTGAAAAATCTTTGAGTGCTACAAACACAGAAGAAAACAATAAAAATAGGTATGAAAAATTTATAAATCAATATAAAAACAACCCTAATATCACTCTTCAAAAACCTCAAGAGAGTCCAAGTCTAAAACAAAGTTTGTATAACAAACCTGTTGAAGAAGAAAAACCTCAAGCTCCAAGTTATAGCAATAATCCGGTTAATAACACAAGAGTTGATATTGATAGTGATATTCCTCCATTTTTGCGAAAAATAAAAGGAAAGTAATTGATGAAAGAAAATAAAATTAGTTTTTATAAAAGTCAAGCAGTTTTTACTATATTTTTTGATAGTGATTTTGAACCAAGCATTTTAAATAAAATTTTAGGCGTTAATGCAAGCAAGATTATGCTTAAAAAAAATGCAGTAAGAAATCTGTCAAATCCAAAGGCGTTGGGATTTTATCAACTTTCGACAAATGTGGCTCAAGACCGAGAAACAGAGGTTGCAATAGCCACTGTTTTGCGTGTTTTCATAAAAAAGGAAGATGAAATTAATAAAATTTTGAGAGAAAATAAAGGATACTGTAAACTTGAGTTGTTTATAAAGCAATCTAAGGATGCAATCTGTCCTAACATTGAACTTTCTACTAATGCACTAAAACTTTTATCAAGTTTAAATGCTAAATTTAGTGTTAATATGTTTAAATAAAAATCCGAAAATTTCGGATTTTTTTGTTAATTTCTTAAGTGGTGTTTAGTAGGGCGCAAAGCATCGCTTTGCTTGCAAGCGAGTTTTTTTGCAAAAAACAAAAAATTTAACCTTTGGTTAAATTTTTTATGCTTTGCGGACAAAACAAATTTGACAAATACTTAAAAATTTTGCATTAAATTCTTATTTTTTTTAACAAAAACAATGCTAAAATTTTTTTATGATAATCTATATAGAACAAGTTTTGATTGATAATTTTATAATCAACTTTTTTATATTACTTTCACTTAAAACAATTTTAAAATCAAATATAAACAAATTTTTGATGATTTTATCAAGTTTGTTTGGCTCAGTTTTTGCCTTAATTCTTCCGATATTTGATTTTCCTTTTATAATTAACAGCCTTTTAAAAATCTTGCTTAGTCTAACAATGATTTTGATGTTAAAAAAATGGAAAAAATTTAAAGAATTTTTGCTTTATTACCTAACTTTTATTTTGCTTACAAGTTTGTTTGGCGGAGTTTGTTTGTTTTTGCTTTTTATGTTTGATAAAAATTTTTCGCCTTCAAATTATCAATCATATTCATTGCCTCTTGGGGTTATATGTGTGATCGTATTTTTTGTATTTTTGCTTATAAAAAACATTTTCAAAAATTTTTATAAGCGTAAAAAAATAAACAATTTTATGTACAAAATATCAATTATTAACGGTAGTCAAAAAGATGAAATTCTTGCTTTTTTAGATAGTGGAAATAATCTAATTGACAATTTAACACAAAAACCGATAACTATTGTTGATTTTTTTGCTTTAAAAAATGTTACCATGGGATTGAGCATTACTGATATAGTGCTAAATAAAGAATCAAAACTTAACTCGGTGTTCAAAAACGCTCATTTATTTAAAACTCAGAGTATTGGACAAAATGAAAGCAGAATTTTGGTTGTGCAAGTTGAAAGATTAGAGATATATTCACAAGATGGAGTGCATATAATTAATGATGCGGTTGTTGGACTAACTTTAAAAAGTTTTATTTCAGATATGGGCTATAACGCTTTGTTAAATCCAAGTTTGTTTTAGGAGATTATTATGAAATTACCACTTCTTATTAAAAAAATTTTTAGTAAAATTTTAGGCTTTGATTTTTCTCTTGATGGAGAAACAATTTTTTATTTGTGTAGTAATGAAGCCCTTCCATCGCCCCTAAGTCAAGATGAGGAAAATTTTTATGCTGAAAAATTGTCTTTAGTGGGTGATGAGTTTGAGAGCGTCAGAAATGAGGCTAGAAATAAGTTGATTGAACACAATTTAAGGTTAGTTGTGTATATTGCAAAAAAGTTTGACAACACAGGTGAAAGTCTGGAAGATTTGATTTCTGTAGGCTCTATCGGGCTTATTAAAGCCATAAAAAATTTTAACTTAGAAAAGAACATCAAACTTGCAACTTTTGCTTCTCGTTGCATTGAAAATGAAATTTTAATGTTTTTGAGAAAAAGTGTGAAAACAAAAAATGAAATTAGTTTGGAAGAACCTTTAAATGTTGATAGTGAAGGCAATGAACTTGTTCTTGCAGATGTTATTAGTATGGAAAATGATAGTGTTACAAAAAATTTAGAAAATGCTTGCGAACAAAAAATTTTACTTGACCTTGTCGATAAGTTAAATCGAAGAGAGAAAGAGATAATTAATCTTAGGTTTGGGCTGAACAATTTTGAAGAGAAAACGCAAAAAGAGGTTGCAGATATGCTAGGAATAAGCCAAAGTTATATTTCAAGAATAGAAAAAAAGATAATTTCTAAACTAAAAAAGGAAATTGTAAAAGTAATTTAATTTTTTGAAATTTAAAAACTGCGAAGTTGTAAAAGAAGCAAAATGCATGGAATTTGGCACTTGAACATCACATAATTTGTAGATTTTAATACAGAAAAAAATTACCCTTTTAAGTAAAGTCGATTACGACTTTACAATGTGGGGGTAATTTTTGTTTCTATTTTTATTATTAAGCAATTTTGCTTGCAATAGAATTGTCAACAACTTTGCTCATTTCAACTCTTTGATTAACTTCGCCTGCACCAATTAACATATCCAAAAGTCTGTTGTATGATTGTTCTGTCATAACTGGGCTTGAGCACCAAGCATCAATTCTTTTATAACTTTCAATGCTAGATTTTATGCTTTCATCAGTAGAAGTAGAGAAACTTGGTCTTAGGCTGTTTACTACATCATTTATATCTGAATTCATTATAAAGTTGTAGGCTTTTTTGATGGCTTTTAAAAAGTTTTCTATTTTTGTTTCATTTTTTTCTATATAACTTTTATTTGCAGAAAAACAAGTAAAAGGAATTTCGCCTGCTTCACTACCAACTGAAGCAACAATAAAGCCTTTATTGTTTCTGACCAAATCACTTGCTGTTGGCTCAAAAACAGTAACATAATCTGCACTTCCACCTGTGAAAGCACCAACCGTGTTGTTGAAAGAAACGCTTAAGTCAAAGTTTAGGTCTTCAGTTATGTTAAGCCCATTTTTTTCTAGTGCATATTGTAAACTCATTGCTGGTGAACCACCTTTTCTTCCGGCTATAACATGTTTATTTTTAAGATTAGTCCATTTAAAATCAGTTTCGTTAACCTTGCCAACCAAGAAACTTCCATCTCTTTTTGTCAACTGCCCAAAAATTATGGGAGCATTTTGTTTTCCTCCAGCATTAACATAAACACCAGTTTCTGGTCCCATTAATGCAATATCTGCACTGCCACTTAGAAGTGCGGTCATGGAAGCATCAGAGCCTCCGCCGTTAGTTAACTCAATTTTATATCCGTACTCTTCAAAATAGCCGTTATTTATGGCAACATAAAGTGGGGCATAGAAAATACTGTGAGTAACTTCGTTTATTCTTATTGTATTGTTGTTTTTGCATCCGAACAGAAAGCCTGAAAAGCCAACAAAAAAAACAAGAATAAATATTGCTAATTTTTTCATTTTTTCCTCCTTATAAAATTATGATATTAAAATTTTAAAAAAAATGTTAATTATTTGTTTTTTTTTAATTTTTATGGTATCATTTTCTTATATGGAGAGAAAACTTACAACTGCAAATATTTTAACAATTATAAGAATTATTTTGGTGCCTATCTTCGTAGTTTTTTATTTAGACACAAACTTTTATTACGAAAATTTTCCGCTTTATGCAATTTTAATCTTTTTGCTAGCCTTTTTTACTGATGTGCTAGACGGGCTTATTGCAAGAAATGCCAATCAAATAACAAATCTAGGAAAGGTTTTAGATCCACTTGCAGACAAGATTTTAAGATTAAGTGTTATGTGTTGTTTTGCAGTCAAACAAGTGTTGCCACTTTATATGTTCATAATTTTGTTGGTGTTCGATTTGACCACAATCATTTTATCCGCCGTTCTTTATTTCAACAAAATTGTTGTTAAAGCAAATTGGGTTGGGAAAGTAACAACTATATACATAAGTTTAGCACTTTTCTCTTGTTTCTTTCACAATGTGATTAACCCTTATGATATTATTGCAGTTGGTGTTGGCATTGTTCTGATTATTATAACTATCATTCAATATTTTGTTAAATATATCAAAATTTACAAAAAAATTAAATAATTTTAAAATTGGGTATTGACTATTAACTTTTTTTTGTTTATAATAAAAGCATAAATTAGGAGAAAAATATGTTTTATTTATTGAATGCAACAAAATCATTGCTTGATGCTTTAACAACAACAGAATTTTTAACTTCAATATTTTTGGGCGCTATAGGCTTTGCTGTTATTTGCCTTGCCAGAAGAATAACCAAAACAATCAGAAAAACAAATTTTATTGCTAGTGATGACAGAGTTTATATTTCGCTTAAACTAATTGGATTAATGTTTGTTGTAATAGCCTTCATTTTGTTAATGGTTGGAAGTTTGCAATAGGAATTTGCAATAAATAATAAAATCACAGTGAATTTGACTGTGATTTTTTTATACTTAAGATAATGTAAAAATAAAAAAACTTTTTTAAATAAGTTTTTCTATTTATTTTTGTTCATCTTTTTTTCAAAAAGGGCAACCAAATAATACATTAAACCTGCCAATATGCATAATATTACCGTGGCTGTCATAACTAGGTCTAACTTAAACACTTGACCGCCGTACACAATTAAATAGCCAAGTCCTGCCTTACTAACTAAGTATTCACCCATAATTGTTCCAACCCAAGTCATTCCTACATTGATTTTAAGCATACTTATAAATTCATTCATGGCATTTGGAATTATCAGTTTAAACAAAATTTGGAATTTGTTTGCACCCATGCTTTTTAAAAGCATAATTTTGTCGTTGTCGCAAGAAATAAAAGCCGAAAGCATTGTTAAAATTGTTATTATAATTGTGATTAAAATTGCCATAACAACAATACTTTTTATTCCGGCACCAAACCAAATAATTATGATTGGACCTAAGGCTATTTTGGGAAGACTGTTCAAAACAACAATGTATGGTTCCAAAATTTTTCTTGTATTTTCACTCCACCAAAGAATTATGGCAATAAATGTTCCAAGTAAAGTTGCCAAGACAAATCCAAGCAAAGCTTCTTTCAAAGTAATCCAAATATGATAAAAAAGTTCGCCAGAATTATAAAGCATGACTGTTTGTTTGACTATTCTTGAAGGAGAGCTAAATATAAAACTATCCATCACATTTAATTGGGTTAGAAGTTCCCACAAGCCAAGCAAAAATACAAGCAAAAAAATTCGGGAAAAAATGATAAATATTTTTTTATGCTTTTCTTTTTTTAAAAAATTTTTATGTTCGTCTGAATATTTAATATCAGTTTTATTCTTTCTATTGTTTTTCATCTTTAATGTTACTCCAAATTTCTTCAAAATATTTTGAAAAATTTTTGTTTTCTCTTCTTTTAAGCGGAAGTCCGCTTTCTTTTAAGTCTATTTCAACAATTTTCTTAATTTTTGCAGGTCGCTTTGTTAAGATAATAACCTTATCCGCAAGACTTATGGCTTCACTAATGTCATGTGTTACTAATATTGCAGTTTTGTGCTCTTTGCTAATTATTGAGCTTATGTCATCACAAACATGAAGTCTCGTTTGAAAGTCTAGTGCCGAAAAAGGCTCATCTAAAAGCAAAATTTTGGGGTTTAGAGCAAGTGTTCGGATTAGTGCAACTCTTTGTCTCATTCCACCTGAAAGTTCACGAGGATGCTTGTTTTTAAAGTCTTTTAAGCCATACTTTTCAAGCAAAAATGAAATATATTCCTCTTTTGCTTTTCTTTCAGTTTTTGTTAATGATTTGTCAAACTCAAGCCCAAGCCTTACATTTTCAAAGATTGTTCGCCATTCAAAAAGATGGTCTTTTTGGAACATATATCCTATGCTTGCTCGGTTTGAATTTTTTTTGCTGTTATTTTCATATATTTTTTCATTTTCAAGCCAAATTTCGCCACTAGATTTCGGGATTAACCCTCCAATCATATTTAAAATTGTTGTCTTTCCGCAACCTGAGGGTCCAACAAGTGCAACAAATTCGCCTTTTTTTACATCAAATGAAATGTTGTCTACGGCTTTTGTTTCGAAAGTTGAAGAATGATATGTTAAACTTAAATTTTTAATTTCTAGTAATGGTTTATTCATGTTTTGTTCCTTTTTATCTTTCGATATATTTCATTATATTTGCATAAAAGTTTTAAGGTTACTTTACAATTAAGTTTTGTTTTGGTAAAATAAAAAAGGTAAAATATGAAAAATTGTGAATTTGTGAAAAGTTGTTATAAAAAATCTGACTTCATAACTGATGATAAGTTTGAAGTTTGTTTTGTTGGAAGAAGTAATAGTGGTAAAAGCAGTTTGATTAATGCAATTTTTAATAATAAAAAACTTGCAAAAACAAGTGCTTTGCAAGGAAAAACAAAACTAATAAATTACTTTTTGGTTGACAATAAATTTTATTTGGTTGACCTGCCAGGCTATGGGTTTCATAAGGCGGGAAAGTTAAACGAAAAAAATTGGTCAGTTTTGATTGAAGATTATTTTGCTCAAAAAGAGGGCAAAAAACTTGTTATGCTTTTGGTGGATATAAGACATTGTCCTAGTGAAGAAGACAAACAAATGCTGAAGTTCTTGAATTTCTATAACATTCCTTTCAAAATTATTGCAACAAAAAGCGATAAAATTGCTAAAAGCAAACGAAATAACCAAAAACTTATGATTGCAAAAGAATTGAATGTTGGCAAAGATGATATTATATTTTGTTCAAGTGAAATTAATGAGAATATAGACTTAATAAAAAATTTAATTAAAGAAAGGGTAGATAATTTAAATGAGATGTCCTAACTGTTACGGAAAGGTTGATAAAAAAACTTTGATATGCACTAAGTGTGGTTTTAAAATAAAAAATTTAGAAAAAGCATCAAATAAAAAGGCAAAAGAATTAAAACGCAAAGGCGATGGCGATTTGGTGATAGAAACAAATGTGCTTCCAACAGATTTGAGCAAAAAAAATCTGTTATTGTTCTGCGGTTTTTTGGGTCTTTTCGGTGGGCATTATTTTTATGTCGGCAAATTTTGGCGGGGAATAGTGAATTTAATTATAAGCATTTATGCTTCTGTATTCGGGATTTTTTCAATCTTAAAATTGACAGGCGGAAAGGTTTTTGCTTATTTTGAATATTTTGCTTTATTGTTTTTCGGATTTGTTTTTATTTTTACTGTGTTTGATTTTTTTAATATCATTTTTAATAAATTTAAAGTTCCAGTTTATATTGAAAACGAAAAATAAAAATTTTAAATATATAATCAAATTGACAATTTAAGTAATTTTGATTACAATAAGAGTAAGAGGTGTGCATGAAAAACGAAAAGAATAAATATATAATGAAAGAAAAAAGTTAAAATTTTGATTTGAAAATTTAAAATTAGATGAAAATGGAAAATTTATTAATGATAAAACCAAAATAGTAATTGATAAAAAGCAAGGTATTGTTACTTTCACAAATATTTATCCGAACGGTGAAATTCAAAAAATGACTTTAAAATTAAAAGATAAAATGAATAATATAAAAGGAGATTGTTATGGAAAAAGATTATCTTGACGGTTGGAGAGAATCAACAAGGAAATATGAAGGAGATTGCGAATATGACGCAACTGCTGAAGCAATTAAAGCATATTTAAAAGAACAGGAATTAAAAGAACAAGCAAAAAAAGAAGAAGAAAATCAAAAAACTTTTTAATTTGATTGTCTAGATTCTGTGTTAAAGGTATTTAAAAAAAATTTAAAAATTTTCAATATTTTATTGACAATATAAAAAAAGTGATATATAATTGACATGTAAAAAGTAGAAATATCCATTTCTCACCAAAAAGGCAATGCTTAGTTGGTCCTAAAAATTTTATTTAAATATAATTTTTTAGTGTGGATATTTGTATATTCACTTTTTTCTTTTATAAGGGGGATTTTAACTATTAAAGAATTATTAATTAATGAAAGAATTGTTGCTAATGAAGTTAGGCTTGTTGGCGAAAATGGCGAACAGCTTGGCATTGTTAGTTTAAACGAAGCATTAAATTTAAGCAAAGAAAAAGATTTGGATTTGGCTTTAATTTCACCAAATGCTAATCCAGTTGTGTGCAAAATTATGGATTATGGCAAATATCGTTTTGACCAAATCAAAAAAGAAAAGGATGCACGCAAAAAGAATAAGGCACAAGAAATTAAAACTATTCAACTATCTTTAACTATAGGTGATTATGATATTAATTATCGTGTTAAAAATGCTAAAAATTTTTTGAGTGAGGGCAACAAGGTTAAAGTTAGTATTCGTTTAAAAGGTCGTCAACAGGCATATCCTGAACAAGGCATTGAAATTATGAATAAATTTGCTGGTTTGGTTGGGGATGCAGGTGTGATTGAAAAAGTTCCTAAACTAGAAGGAAGAGATATAACCATGATAATTGGTCAAAAAAAGTAATTTAAAGGAGATTTTATTATGCCAAAACAAAAAAGTCATAGTGGGGCAAAAAAGCGTTTTAAAGTTTTGAAAAGCGGTTTGGTTAAAAGAAACAAACAAAATAAACGCCACATTTTAACAAAGAAAACAACAAAAAGAAAAAGAGATTTACGACAAGCTACTTATGTTTCTAAAGCACAAGAAAAAACAATTAGAAACATGGTTAGCGTTTAGGAGGGCTTAAAGATGAGAATTAAAAGAAGTAATAATGCTTTAAAAAAGCGTAGAAAAGTTTTAAAACAAGCCAAAGGTTACTGGGGAAGTCATTCAAGATTATACCGTGTTGCAAAACAAAGTGTTAGAAAAGCTGAAAGTCATGCTTATATTGGAAGAAGAAACAAGAAAAGAGATTTCAGAACACTATGGATTGCCAGAATTAATGCTGCTTGCAGATTAAATGACATTAGTTATTCAAAATTTATGCATGGGCTTAAGGTCAACAACATTAACTTAAACAGAAAAGTTTTAAGTGAAATGGCTATTAGTGATGCTGAAGCATTTAAACTTTTATGCGATACTGCAAAAAAAGTTAAATAATTTATTTTTGTTGTTACAATTTTAAATTGATTAAACTGTAAATTTTTACAGTTTTTTTTATCCGTATAATTTTTCGTTTTTATCAGTTTAAAAGTCATTGAATTTTAAGCACGCTTAAATTTCAAGTTTTCTTGCAGAAAACGCTTTGCTTGCAAAGCATGACTTTTAACCCAAAAACGCAAAATGTCATATAAAGAAAAGTGAGATTTATGAATTTAATAAAAAAAGTTTTTATCAAAGATTACCAAAACACAGAAAATCTAGCCGTACGATTTAGGTATGGGCTTTTTGCTGGACTTTTCGGGATAATAACAAACTTAATTTTGTTTATATCAAAAATTATAATTGGGTTTTTGTGTGGGAGTATAACAATTATAGCCGATGCAATAAACAACTTGTCTGACATGGGAAGTTCAATAATTTTGCTTATTGGCTTTAAACTTGCAAATAAACCAGCAGACAGCAAGCATCCGTATGGTCATGCCAGAATTGAACAAGTTATGGCTTTAATTATTAGTGTTATAGTTTTAATGATTGGAGCAATTTTATTTAAAAGTTCAATAGAAAAAATTATTTCAAACGAGCCAGTAATTGTAGATAAATTTGTTTACATTGTTTTAGGTATAGGAATAGTTATCAAATTTTTGCAAATGATTCTTTATTCTAATTTTGCAAAAGCAATAAAAAGTGAAGCTTTAAAAGCATCAAGCATAGACAGTAGAAATGATATTATAACAACTCTTTGCACGATTTTGGGGATGATTATAATTAATATTGTCGGCTACATCAATTTTAGCTTTGACGGCTTATTTGGTCTTTTAGTTTCAATTTTTATAATAATAAACAGCGTTCTTCTTGTAAAAAACACTATAAGTCCGCTTTTGGGGGAAAGAATAGACCCTAAGTTTGAACAAATGCTAAAAAACCGTATTTTAAGCTATAAGTATGTTTTGGGTGTGCATGATTTCATATTTCATAGTTACGGAAATAACATAAAGTTTGCAACAATTCATGTTGAAGTTGACAGTAAAACGGATATGATAAAAGCACATAACGAAATTGATAAGATTGAAAGGACATTTAAAAAAGATTATAATATAACATTATCAATTCATATAGACCCTGTCCAAAAAGGAAACAAAGAAGTTGATAAACTTAAATGTAAGATTACAAACTATTTAAAAAATATTGACCAAACAATAACCATTCATGATTTCAGATTAATTTTTGAAAAAAATTATATAAGAGTGTTTTTTGATGTTGTTGTTCCGTTCGGGAAAGATATTAAACTTGAAGATATTAAAGATAAACTAAATCAAAAATTTAAAAAAGAAAAAATAAAATATTTGTTCACAATAAATTTGGATAGAGCATAAATTTTCTTTGATTTTTTATTGACAAAAAAATACAAATTTATTATAATAAAAATGTAAATTAGCAAAACAAATTTTGCAATACAAAGGATGGTTGATTATGGCACACGCTTTTGAAGGCACTTTTTTGAATGGTTTTGGAAAAGCCGAACTTAATGAATTTTTTGGGAAATATTTTAAATTAGATGAAGTTTCATATAAAATTGGAAGCACAAAACAAGGGGAGCCTTATTTTGTTGCAAAAATAACCAAACAAGGCAAAGTTTTTAATAGTTATAAGTTTAATCAGTTTAGTTTTAACAGCGATTTTAATGCAACACCTCTATTTGAAGAATTTGATGATATGCAAAAAGCATGGTTTAAATTTGTTGCATCAAAAAACAAAGACAATGATTTGAATGGTATACCTTATCAAAAAGCAATAGAAAACTATTACTATAATCTTTTCATATCAAAGGCATTAAAAAAAGATAAAGAACTTAAAGAAGTTTTTAGAGATAAAGAAAAAGAACTTGCAAGATAGTTTTACAAAATTATTTTAAAATAAAAGTCAGATTGTTTTTGCAATTTGGCTTTTTTTGATATAATTTTTTAGATTTAAAAGTTGAAGGATTGAAATATGCAAGAAATTACAAGTGTTTTAAATAATAAAATTAAAAATATCATAAAATTAAAACAAAAAAAATATCGTGAAGAACAAGGCTTGATTTTAATTGAAGGCTATAAAATTTTTTTGGAGGCCGAAAAAACTAATCAAAAAATTGTTGAAATTTTTGCAACAAAGAAAGAATTTGAAAAAAACAATTTAAGTAAATATCAAAACTTATTGACATTGATTAGTGATAATGTTAGTGAAAAACTTAGTTTTAATCAAACAAGTCAAAATTTTTTTGCAGTTATAAAACAACCTGAAAAATTAAATATTAATGGAAATTTTCTGATTTTAGATAATATTCAAGACCCACAAAATTTGGGGGCTATCATAAGAACTAGCGTTGCATGTGATTGTAAAAAATTATATTTAATTAACTGTGTTGATGAATTTAATGACAAGGTTGTTCGTGCCAGTATGGGAAATGTTTTTAAAGTTGATTGCGAGCATATAGGCGTTAATGATTTGTCAAAAGTTTGTAACAACATCCCAATTTTTTGTGCCGATATGATTGGTGAAAATGTGTTTGATTTGAAACAAAAGCCCGCAACTTTTGGTCTGATTTTGGGTAATGAAGGTAATGGAGTTAGTGCTGAAGTTAAAAGTTTTGCAACTAAGACAATAAAAATTCCAATGCAAAATGATGTTGAAAGTTTGAATGTTGCAGTTTCGTGCGGTATTATTTTGTATAATTTAAAGTTTTGATTTTTTGTTTTCTAATTAATTGACAAAATTAAAGTAATTAATTATAATCTTAACGGATATTTAATTTTAAGAGGATATTTTATGAGTGGACATAGTAAATTTAATAACATAAAACACACAAAAGAAAAAATGGATGCACAAAGAGGCAAAGTTTTTACTAAAATAGGCAAAGAAATTGCTGTTGCTGTTAAAATGGGTGGAAGCGACCCAAATTCTAATCCAAAACTATACAACTTGATTGTTAAAGCAAGAAACAATAATATGCCAAATGACAACATTCAAAGGTCAATTAAAAAAGCGGCTGGCGAACTTGGTGGCGGAAATTATGAAGAAATAACTTATGAAGGCTATGGTATTGGTGGTAGTGCTGTTATTGTTAATGTGTTAACAGACAACAAAAATCGTGCAGCGGGCGATATCCGACATATTTTCGATAAGTTTGGTGGAAGTTTGGGGCAATCAGGCTGTGTTTCTTTCATGTTTGAAAGAAAGGGCGTTTTTGTTATTGAAAAAACAGATAATTTGAGTGAAGACCAACTTTTTGAATGGGCTATAGAAGCTGAAGCCGATGATGTTGTTGATGAGGGCGAAGTGTTTGAAGTTTATTCATCTCAAGACAAATTTAATGCTGTTCAAGAAGCTTTGCAAGGCAAAGGTGTTAAATTTTTAAGTGCAAACATAGAACTTGTTCCAAACAGTTATATTGATTTGGAAGAAAAACAACAAGAAAGTTTTGAAAAAATGATTGATAGTTTGGAAGATAATGACGATGTTCAAGATGTTTACCATAATGTAAACTTATAATTCAATAAAATTGTTGTGCCACAGCGTGCCACAGGGTGACACAGGCACTTTCAATAAAGAAAATAAAAAAATTTGAAAAATTATTCAAAAACGCTTGACACAATAACCCTAAAAATGGCAGAATTTTTAATGGATAATAGAGTTTGTGCTATCACAAACTAATACAGAAACGAAACACTTGCGGTTGACCACACTTGCGGTTGACCACAGTAAGGTTAAGGTGGAGAATTTTCACTTTTAACCAATAAAAAAATAAAAAGGTCAACCAAAATGGAGGTTGATTTTTTAATGAAAACAAAAAGATTAAGTAAGAGCGTAAAAACAATGATACTAGCACTAATATTACTAGTAGTTATATCATCTTTTGTTTTAACCCTAGCATATTTTCAAGATAAAAAAGAATATAGCGGAACACTAGATTTTGGAAATATAAAACTTAAAGTAAGCGGTGGAGTTGAAGGGGACGGAGTAACAACATCAACAAGTAAGTTGATATTTGACACCGCACGAAAAAAGAATAACGATTCCACTTGGACAGGCAAATATATGCCCGGCGATATAGTTGACTTAAACCTAACTGTAGGTTTAGAGAATAACAGTGAGCCCGCATACTACCTAATTTGGCTTTACGATTCAAAAGGGGTTTTTGAAGATGCTTTTTATTACAGCCAAAACGGAACAGACATCTATGTGAATAACGAAACAACAATAAAAAACCTTAAAACATCCGAAACAGGGACAATAAAAGTTGGAAAACTATCAGCAGGGGACGCAAACGCTCACAGCCTTACAATATCAGCTAAAATAGATGAAAACTTTAGCGGGCAAGGCTCAACAACGGTTTCATGCAAAATTTTTGCCATACAGCAAGCAAATTTAAGCGAAGAAGATGCCTACTCAGCGCTATATCCAAAGGTTAATTGTTCTTTTTATTTTCCCTCGGTTGTTACGAACCGTAAAAGTTTAACAAGTCTAGGATTTTATTTCAAATCAGACACAACAAATTTGACAGGGTACACAAAAGATAGCGCATTAACCACAGACTTAGATGTAAACCTTGCAGACAACGATAAAGGAAAACTTGAAATTTGGAAAAAATCAGACACTGATATTGCTTTTGTGAGTGAAAAAACAATCATGGCATTTGATTGTTATAATTTATTTCAAGATTGCAAAAATATGAAAAAAATTGAATTTAAGAATTTTAACACATCAAATGTAGAAAATATGACTGGGATGTTTGATGGATGTATTGAGTTGAAAACACTTGACCTTTCTGGATTTAATACATCAAGTGTAAAAGAAATGTATTTGATGTTTAATAATTGTTCATCATTAACATCTTTAGACTTATCAAGTTTCAATACCTCAAATGTTACGGAAATGGGTAGTATGTTCTCTAGTTGTTCATCTTTGACTTCGCTTGATGTTTCAAGTTTCAATACCTCAAATGTTACGGGAATGGGTGGAATGTTTAACAGCTGTTCGTCTTTAACTTCTATAGACTTATCAAATTTTGACACTTCAAATGTTACTGATATGAATTCTATGTTTGGATGGTGTTCATTTTTGACTTCGCTTGATGTTTCAAGTTTCAGTACCTCAAATGTTTCGAGTATGGGTTATATGTTTAGAGCTTGTCCTTCTTTAACATCTCTAAACTTATCAAATTTCAACACTTCAAATGTTACTGATATGAGTAGTATGTTTGGTGAATGTAGTAGTTTACAAAATATAAATATATCTAGTTTTGACACATCAAAAGTAACGGATGTTCAATATATGTTTATGGGTTGTTCAGCATTAACCTCGTTAAGCATTTCGAATTTTAACACTTCAAATGTTACTATGATGAGTTATATGTTTTCTGGTTGTTCATCTTTAACCTCGCTTGATTTATCAAATTTTAACACAACTGGCGTGGAGGATTCGTTCAACATGCTTGACATGTTCAGTAACACTTTCAGCAACAATCCAACTGGAAGCACATTGATAATTAGTAATAATTTTTTGATAGATGGAAATGTTGCAACAAAACAAACTTTGAGTGAAAGCACGAATTTTGACACTACTGTTAACTTGGTAATAAAATAAAAGCAGAATAGAAAATAAAATTTAAAAACTTGTATATTTTCGGTTAAATCAGAAATATACGAGTTTTTTTATGCTAAAAGTTTTTATGTGCAAGTTTTAAAAAGAGTATTGTTTTAACCAAGGTAGTTTTGTTTGAAATTTTTATAACTATAAATGATTGACTAATTTTTATTTATTATATATAATATAACCATGGTAATTTTAGGAATTGACCCCGGATATGCGATTGTTGGATTTGGTGTTATAGAAAAAAATCAAAGTCAAATTAGATGTCTTGATTATGGTGTGATAACCACAGATAAAGACACTGATTTTCCAACTAGACTTGTTCAGATTGCTGACGGGATAGATTATTTGATTGATAAGTTTAAACCAGATTGTATGGCACTTGAAGAATTATTTTTTCAAAACAATCAAAAAACTGCAATCAATGTTGCCATGGCAAGAGGTGTTATTGTTGAAAGAGGCAAAAAAAAACTTGGAAATTTGTTTGAATACACCCCTCTTCAAATTAAGCAGGCTTTGACTGGGCAAGGCAGGGCAGAAAAAGCACAAGTGCAATATATGGTCAAAGCAATTTTAAACTTAAATCAAATTCCTAAACCCGATGATGCGGCAGACGCTTTGGCAGTTGCACTTTGTCATAGTCAAACAAATCAAATAATAGGCAATTTTAAGTACTAAATTTTGTTTCTTAACACAAAAATTATAAATAAATTTATTTAACACATAAAAATTAAGTTAAAAATTTTTAAGAGGTAAAAATGATAGCATATTTAAAGGGTAAAATAATTGATAAAACTGAAAACCTAGTTGTTTTGGAAGTTGGGGGTATAGGTTATGAAGTTAACATTTCTTTAAACACAAATTTATCTATTTCAAACAAAACAGAATGTGAACTATTCACATATATGCAGGTAAGAGATGACGGTATATTTTTGTTCGGATTTTCAACTAAGCAAGAAAAGGAATTATTTTTAAAATTGATTACGGTTAGTGGTGTTGGCCCTAAAATGGCAATCACAATTTTGGGTGGCGCAAGTTTGACCGATATTATAACAGCGATTGTGTGTGAAGATAGTGCTATGCTTTCTAAGTTTAAAGGTGTTGGCAAAAAAACAGCAGAAAGAATTATTTTGGAACTTAAAGAAAAAGTGAACACAAGCATGAGTGAGCAAGGTAGTGTGTTTGATAACACCATTAGTCTTGATTTGAAAAACAATGTGATTGAGGACACAATTATGGCATTAATTGCCCTTGGTTTAAGCAAAAGTGATGCTGTTAAAAAGATAAGAGAAAACTATTTTGATGGCGATAGCACAGAAATGTTAATAGAAAAAATATTGAAAAATTTGAGTAGGTAGTATGGAAGAAAGATTTATTACAAGCACAAAAAATGAAAGCGAACTTGAAGTTGAAAATAAGTTAAGACCAACAAATTTAGACGATTATGTGGGTCAAGAAAAAATAAAGAACAACTTGCGAGTTTTTATAAAGGCCGCTAAAGCAAGAGATGAGGCTCTTGACCATGTACTTTTGTACGGACCTCCGGGGCTGGGCAAAACAACACTTTCACATATAATTGCAAATGAGCTTGGAAGTCAAATAAAAATTACAAGTGGTCCTGCCATAGAAAGTGCGGCAGACCTTGCAAGTATTTTAACAAACCTAAGCAAAAATGATGTTTTGTTTATTGACGAAATTCACAGGCTTAACCGAAGTGTTGAAGAAATTTTATATCCTGCCATGGAAGATTATGCTCTTGATTTTGTTGTTGGAAAAGGTCCAAGTGCAAGAGCGATGAGATTGAAAATTCAACCATTCACTTTAATTGGTGCAACAACCAAGGCTGGAAATTTAACAGCACCGCTTAGAGATAGGTTTGGTGTTATTGCTAGGCTTGAAATGTATACGAGTGAAGAACTTCAAAAAATTATAATGCGTTCAAGTGCTATTTTGAATGTTAAAATTGATGAAGATGCATGTTTATGTTTGGCAAAACGAAGCAGAGGTACGCCAAGAATTGCAAATAGGCTTTTGAAGCGAATTAGAGATTTTGCTTTGGTTGAAAACAGCGACAGAATAACACTTGATATTGCCAAAAGAAGTTTAGACCTTTTGGAAGTTGATGAATATGGTCTTGATTACACCGACAGAAGAATTTTGGAAGTTATGATAGACAAATTTAATGGTGGACCTGTTGGACTTGACACTTTGTCTGCTTCAACAAACGAAGAATCAACGACTATTGAAGATGTTTATGAGCCTTATTTGTTACAAATGGGATTTATTGCAAGAACACCAAGGGGAAGAGTTTGTTTGCCCCTTGCGTATGAACATCTAAATAAAAATTTGAGTGAAGAAAAAAAGAACGAACTTGAAACGATAAAAAAAGAAGAAGACTAATATGATTGATAATAACGAAATATATAAAAAAGAAACATATTTTTATAATTTGCCAGAAGAATTGATTGCACAAACTCCCGTTGAACCCAGGGACCACAGCAGAATGTTGGTTTATGATAGAAAAACAAAAAAGATTGAGCACAAACATTTTTTTGATATTGAATCTTATCTTAAAAGTGGAGATGTTTTGGTTGTAAACAACACAAGAGTTATACCTGCTAGGCTAATTGGAACAAAAGTTGAAACTAATGCAAAAATTGAAGTTTTTTTGCTTAAAAAACTTGAACAAAACAAGTTTGAAGTGTTATTAAAACCCGCAAAAAAGGCGAAGATAGGCTCTGAAATTAAATTTTCAGATACTTTTTCTTGTGTTGTTACAAGCAAAGGCGAAATGGGGATAGGAGAGGTTGAATTTAACTGCAAAAGCGGAGTTTTTGAAGAAGAACTTGACAAAGTTGGCACAATGCCACTACCTCCTTATATTCACGAAAAACTTAATGATAAGGAACGCTACCAAACTGTTTATTCAAAAACAAAAGGCTCGAGTGCGGCACCAACCGCAGGGCTTCATTTTACAAACGAATTGCTTGAAAGATTAAAAAGTAAAGGCGTTATAATTGTAAATGTTTTACTGCATGTTGGTTTGGGAACATTTAGACCAGTGAGTGAAGATAATATTCTAAAACATGATATGCACAGTGAATATTACGAAATTAGTGAAGAAAGTGCCAAAATTATTAACGATGCAATAAGTGAAAATAGGCGTGTTTTTGCTGTTGGCACAACAAGTGTAAGAACATTGGAAAGTAGTACCGAAAAAATAGGGGATAAATGGTTTGTTAAAGCGGGGAAAGGTAATACTAATATCTTTATTTATCCCGGCTATGAATTTAAAATCGTTAAAAAATTAATAACAAATTTTCATCTTCCAGAAAGCACGCTAGTTATGCTTGTTTCAGCATTTTGTGGAATAGAAGAAACATTAAATTTCTACAGCGTTGCAGTCAAAGAAAAATATAGATTTTTTAGTTTTGGAGATGCATGCTTGTTGTTATAAACATTTTATGTAGTTAAATTTGTATTTTTGTAAAGAATTTAACAGAGATTTGAAAGAAATATTAAACAAAACGAAGAAAGGATATTTTAATGGATAAAAATTTTTATTTTGAAGTTATAAAAACTTGCAAACAAAGTGGTGCACGAATAGGTAAGTTGCACACTCCACATGGAGATATAGAAACCCCTGTTTTTATGCCGGTAGGAACACAAGCAACTGTAAAAACTTTGTCGCCTCAAGATCTTAAAGATGTTAATGCACAAATTATTTTGTCTAACACTTATCATTTATATTTGCGCCCAGGGCATAAACTTGTTGAAAAAGCAGGTGGACTTCACAAATTTATGAATTGGGATAGACCGATTTTAACTGATAGTGGTGGATTTCAAGTTTTCAGCCTTGCACAAAAGAATAAGATTACAGATAATGGCGTTGAGTTTAGAAGTCATCTTGATGGCTCAAAGCATTTTTTCACGCCCGAAAAAGCAATTGAAATTGAAGAAAGTTTGGGTGCGGACATTATAATGGCTTTTGACCAGTGCAGTGGAACAGGGGTAAGTCATGAGCAAGCAGAAAAATATATGAATCGTACTCTTGCTTGGCTTGACAGGTGTTACAAATATCATAAAAATGAAAATCAATGTTTGTTTCCAATCGTTCAAGGAAATTTTTATAAAGACTTAAGAAAGATTAGTTTGGAAAAAACCCTTCCTTATGTTCACACAGGAATTGCTATTGGTGGGTTATCGGTTGGCGAGCCAAAAGAAGTTATGTATGAAATTTTGGATGAGTTAAAACCGCTTTATCCTGAAAGTGTTCCTCGATATTTAATGGGGGTTGGTAGCCCAGATTGCTTAATTGAAGGAATAATTCGAGGAATTGATATGATGGATTGTGTTCTTCCGACAAGAGTTGCAAGAAATGGTACGGCTTTTACAAGTCATGGAAAAGTTGTTGTTAGAAATGCAAAATATAAAGAGGATTTTAGTCCACTTGATGATGAGTGTGATTGTTATTGTTGCAAAAATTTTACAAAAGCATATTTAAGACATTTGATTAATGCCGATGAAATTTTGGGTGCAAGACTATTAAGTTTGCATAATATCAGATTTTTAACAAAAATGACCGAAGATATTAAAAAAGCAATTTGGGAAGATCGACTTCTAGATTTTAGAGATGAATTCTACAAAAAATACGGAAATTTTTAAATATTTTGATTATTTGATTGGAGAAACAATATTTTTTTGATAAAATAAACATATTAAAAGGAGTGAATTATGAAATTATTATTAGCAGATAGCAATGGTATTGGAAATTTGATTTTGATTATAGTTTTGCTTGTTGCTTGTGTTGCAATGTTTGTTTTAAGTTATTTTAAAAACAAAAAATATATGCAAAATCAACAAAATCTTTTGAACGATTTGAAAGTTGGCTCTAAAGTTTTAACCAAAACCTTTATCTATGGTACTATTGAAAAAATTACAGACACAACAGACGGAAAAATTGTTTTAATAAAAACAGGGGAAGGAAACAAATCTAGTTATATTGAAATGAATATTGAAGGTATTTATTCAGTAGACAATAAAGAAGAAGTTGTGGATGTTGATGAAGCAATGTCAGCATCTGATGTTAAAGAAGAAAGCAAAGAAGAAGCAACTGAAGCCTTTGATGTGAAAGAAAAGGTTGAAACAGAAAATAAACCAAAAAGAAAATCAAATTCTAAAAAACAATAATCAAAAGTGCCTAAAGGCACTTTTTTTGAATTGATTTTTTGTAAATTTTAAATTTTTGCCAAATTAGGTCCTAAAACTAAAAATTTTAAATTGTAATAAAATTTAAAAGAGATTGTTTTTCAACAAATAAGATTAGATTATTTTTAATTTAATATTGATATTGTTTTTTAATTGTGTTATACTATTCTCAATAATTTGAGGAGGGTGAATATGGTGGATATAAATAGAATAGAAAAAGTTGCAAAAAATATATCAAATATAAAAGAAATAAAACTAGAAGATTGTGAAGTGTACTACGAATTTTCTGTTATTGTTTTTTATAAAGATGGTAAAAAAGATATAATTATTTGCGATACCAGTGAAGAAGCAAATTTCATTTATAATTGTTTGAAAGAAAAAGTTGATAAACAAAATGATTTGAAAAAGCCAAAAGATGAAAAAACATTTTAAAAATTAATATGTTGATATTTTAATTAATTATTTTTCTGATTTCAATGCTTGTCTTAATTTTGTTCTAATTTTATAATGTTTATCATAAAATTATGTAAGAGGGGTTTTATGAGAACAAAAAAAATAAGAATAGCAAATTCTAGTAATAGTTTTTTAACAATTTTGAAAGGTGCAATGAATGCTTTGATTGTAAGTTTACTTTCAATTTTATTGTTCGCTTTTATAATCAAACTTACAAGTTTAAGTGATGGATTAATAAAGCCGATAAATCAGGTAATAAAGGTTTTGTCAATTTTGTGTGGTTGCTTTTTTGCTTTTAAAAAGGATGGCGAAAAAACATTATTAAAAGGGGCTTTAATCGGTGTAGTTTACACAATTTTGGCTTACATTTTATTTAGTGCATTAAATGGAAAATTTGAATTCTCAGTAAGTTTGATTTTTGATGTGTTATTTAGCCTTGCTCTTGGTGTTATTTGTGCAATCATCTGCAATATTTTTCGCAAAAAATAGGGTGTAAAACTCTATTTTTTTGTTAATAATCTAAGGTAAACTTAAAAAAAGTTTATCTTTTTTTGTTTAATATAATTTCAAAAAACAATAAAAAATTTATCTTTTGCTTAAATTTGTTGACTAAACAGTTTTATTTATTTATAATATAAAAGAAAATAAGGAGTTTTGACCACTAAAATGAAAAAAAGAACAATTACTAAATTTATAGTTACTACTGTTTTGGTTATATTTGGCTTGATTCTAAGCATTTTTAGTTTTGATATTGGAATTTACACTTATAATGGTTTTGCAAAGTCAATAAAACTTGGTATTGACCTTGAAGGTGGGATTCTTGCCGTTTATAATGTTAAAAATATTGATGATAATGAGGCAAATTTTGACACTCAAGTGCAAGCAACAATAACAAGAATTTCTAGTTTGCTAACAAGCAAAGGTTTTTCTGAAGCCACTGTTGTTAAACAAGGAAATGGTCTTAACAACACACAAATTCGTGTTGAAGTGCCAGATGTTGATGACCCTGAAGAAATCTTAAATCTTATTGGTGAGCCTGCAAGTTTAGAAATTAAAAAAGAAAATAGTGAAACGGCAGAAGCTGTCATCACAGGCAAGCATATAAAAAATGTTTCTGCAGGTCAGCAAAACGGAGAGTATGGTGTTTCTGTTCAATTCACTGAAGAAGGGGCAATTTTATTTAAAAATTTGACAAGTGAACTTTCGGCTTCTAATGGAAGTTTATATATGTTTATTGGCGGGCAATATTATTCTCAAGCACAAGTTAAAGAAACAATTTCAACAGGCTCTACCTTTATTAGTGGTGGCATGAGCACTTATCAAGAAGCACAAGAGTATGCAACCAAAATTATGAGCGGAACTTTTGATGTTGAATTAACTCTATATTCAAATGAATATGTAAGTGCAACCCTTGGTAAAGATGCTTTGAAATGGGCTATTATTGGTGGCGTTGTTGGTTTGTTGCTAATTTTTGTTATAATGTATGTTCGTTATAAAGATTTTGGACTTATTGCTAATTTCAGTTTAATAATTTATGCAATTTTAATGTTGTTTTTCTTGCAAGCAATACCTTTTGTTCAACTTACTTTAGCGGGTATTGCAGGTATAATTTTAAGTTTGGGTATGGCAGTTGATGCAAACATTGTTATTTTTGAAAGAATGAGAGATGAATATAGTTTAGGAAAGAAAATTCCAACAGCTGTTCAAAATGGTTTTAAAAAAGGTTTGGTTACAATTCTTGATAGTAACATAACAACACTAATTGCTTGTTTGGTGCTATACATTTTTGGAACAGGCACAATTAAGAGTTTTGCTATCACACTAGCACTAGGCATTTTACTTTCTATGTTCACCGCACTTGTTTTGACAAAAATATTCTGTAAGTGGTATTTGAATCTTAACAGCAAAAACCCTAAAAAGTTAAACTTTAAAAGGGAGGCTAGTTTAGATGAAAACGAATAATAATTTTAAAGAAAAACTTAATAAATTTGATTTTTGTGGAAAATTGAAAATTTGTGCAATAATAAGTTGCAGTTTAATTTTGATTGGAATTTTAATTGTTTCAATTTTTGGTTTCAATTTAGGTATAGACTTTACTGGCGGAACAGTTTTAAATGTTAAAGTTGGCTCTGTTTTGGAAGAAAAAGAAAGCAATTATGCAATAATTTCTGACCAAGTAAGCACAATTTTTAAAAACGAAGGTTTTGAAATTGGTTACATTCAACAAGAAGGTGTAGGCGAGGAGGCTTCGCTTGCAATAAGATTTAAAGATAAAGCAGGTTTAACTGAAGCACAAATGCAAGAAGAGATTGGAAATTTAAAAACCAAAATTTCAAGCGGTCTAAAACTTAATGATGAACATCTTAATGTTACTGTTTCAAATGGTTCAAGAATTGCAGCAAGTGCAAGCTCAACTTTGCTTATTAATTCAATTTTGGCAATTTTGGTTGCGGTTATTTTGATATTAATTTACATTGCTGTGCGTTTTGAACTTTTAAGTGGATTAACTGCAATATTGATGCTTGTTCATGATGTGCTAATTATGTGCAGTTTGGTTTCTATTTTCAGAATACAAATTAATGGCGGGTTTATTGCGGCATTAATCACAATTATAGGTTACTCAATTAACAATGTAATCATAGTTTTTGACAGAATAAGAGAAAATAAAAAGAAAGATGATTTTAAAGGAATGAGCAGTTATGACCTTGCGAATATATCTATCAGACAAGTTTTGAACAGAACATTTTTAACTGCATTAACAACAATGGTTTCAATTATTGCATTGACAATTATTGGTGTTTCAAGCATTCGTGAATTTTTGCTTCCAATTTTGTTTGGCTTAATTTCAGGCATTTATTCTTCAACAATGCTTGCTGGTCCGCTTTGGGCATTTATTAATGACAAAACTGTAAGAAAAACTAAAATACAAAAATAAATTTTTGTTGAATAAATTTGTTTAAAGTCCACTTAAAATTAAAAAAAGCGTATGTGGATTTTGTGCCTATTTATTCAACATTTTTTATTACGACTAGTATAAAGAGAAATAGTTTATGATAATAGCAAAAAATAATGAAAACTTAATAGATGATAAGGTTTTGAAAGAACTTATGGATGCTTTTGATTTAAACAAAAGTGTGGCTGAAATTTTGATTAATAGGGGATATAATACAAAAGAAAAGGTCAATGAATTTTTGTTTTCTGGCATTAGTAACCTGAAAGACCCTTTTTTGCTGTTAAATATGAAAGAGGTTGTTGCCAGAATTGAAAAAGCCATAGAAAATAATGAAAAAATTTTAATTTTTGGCGATTATGATGTTGATGGGATTTGTGCAACAAGCATACTTTATAACTATTTAACAACCAAAACTAAAAATGTAAAAACTTATCTTCCAAACAGATTTGAAGATGGCTATGGGTTGTCTTGTCCGTGCATAGACAAAATTGCAAAAAAAGAAAAACCCGATTTAATCATTACAGTTGACTGTGGTATTTCTTGCAAAAAAGAAGTTGAATTTATCAAACTTATGGGCATTGATATAATTGTAACAGACCACCATGTTCTTCCAGAAAAACTTCCTAAATGTTTGATAATTAACACCAAATTTTGTCAAAAATTTAATTTTGACGGTCTTTGTGGCGCTGGTGTTGCGTTTAAAATTGTGCAAGCACTTTGCTATAATCAAAACGAAAACTTTGAAAAATATCTTGCTATTGCAAGCATAGCAACGATTGCAGACATCGTTCCACTTGTTGATGAAAACAGAATTATAGTTAAAGAGGGCTTAAAACGATTGGATATGCTTCCAATAGGGGTCAAAATTTTATTTAAAGACACTTTTAAAACTTTGAAGGGTATAAATTCTTCAAATGTTGCTTTCAAAATAGCACCCAAAATTAATTCAGCCGGGAGACTTGATGATGCAAATATTGCTTTAAAATTATTTGTTTCTGATGACTTAAAGGAAATTAACAAAAGTCTTAAATTACTTGAAGAATTAAACAACAAACGAAAACTTTTGTGTGAAAAAATTTATAATGAAGCCAAATTGCAATTAAAAAATTTTTCAAAAAACAACAAAATAATTGTTTTGTTTAACAAAGATTGGGACGTTGGTGTTTTGGGTATAGTTTGTGCCAAACTTTGTGATGAATTTGAACTTCCGGTTGTTTTGTTTGGCAAAATTAATGGTGAACTTAAGGGCTCTTGCCGAACTGTTGGAAATGTGGATGCTGTTAAAATCTTTGAAAATTCAAAAGAAATTTTGATAAATTTTGGTGGGCATCAAAAAGCAGGTGGATTAAGCATAAAAGAAGAAAATTTGAAAAATTTTGTAAACAATTCTAATGAATTTTTGAAAAAATATTATTCCGATTTAGATTTTATGGTTAAAAAAAACTACGATTTGGAATTAAATGAAAATGACATAACAAACAATTTTGTTAAATCGCTAGAGATTTTTCAGCCATGTGGATTTGAAAACAATACGCCCGTTTTTAAACTTGTTTTGGGTGCTGTTAAGGTTAATAAACTGCAAAATTTAAGTCAACATTTGTTAATAAAAACTCATAATAACATTGATTTTATTTCTTTTAATGATGAAAAGAACTTCGAGAATTATCAGAATTTTGATAAAAAAATAATTCTTGCAGAGTTTGAAATTAATAAGTTTAGAAATAAAGAAAGTGTGAAAGGTCTTATAAAATATTCAAGTTTTGATTGTCCTAACAATGTTTTAAATCAAAAATTAAGGGCAAATTATTTAACTCAATTAACAACAATTTGTGAAAATGAATTTAAGCCAAAATATTATACTAGCCTAAAGCAAATTGAAAATATTTTTGACAATAAAACCTTATTTTTAACCTACAACCAAAACTTAAAAACTATTTTTTCTGGTCAGAATCAATCTTCATTTTCTGTTAATCAACCAAGTGTTTCAAATTTGCTGTTCGGTTTGAAATCTTGTCAAGAACTAAACAACTTTAACAAAATTATTTTAACAGAAAAACCTATTAATGAAGATTTCGTTAATTTTTTGAATATTGTTTCTGGGGCAAATATTTACGTGCCAACAAATTGTGATTTTAGGGTCAAAATTGATGCTTCAAGAGAAAATTTTTTGAATGTTTATTATAATTTAATAAAGGCTATAAATAAAAATGTTTGCGCCGAAAATGAATATTCATATTTTGAGTTGTTGCAAACAAAGTTTGGTGCTAAATTTGATTTTATTACATTTTTTGCTAGCATTTTGGTGTTTAAAGAGTTAAAATTAATAGAAGAAAAACATAACCAAAGTGATAAAATTTTTTATAAATTAAACAAAATTAAAACTGATTTAACAAAATCTGTTATATTTCAAAAATTAAATGCAGTGGGGAATTAAATGATTGAAAAATTAATTGATGAATATTCTTATATTTCGGATAATGAAAAAATATCTTTAAAAAGTATTATAAAAAGTTTTGCAAATTTTGATGAAAAATGCGAAAAAATAGTTGAAGTTTTAATGCAAAACAATGCTGATTATGTTACGATTTTAAGCGGAATTTTTTTGTCAGAATTTAGAAAAAATTCGAACATTTTGAATGATTTTGTGATAAGTGAAGAAATAAAAAATGACTGTTACGAAATTTTAAGCACAATCATAAAAACCGAAGAAGTTAAAATAAATAATGATGAAATTTCAACCGAAAATATAAAAAATTTATTGCTATCTATTGCAAACGACATTAGGGTTATTTTGGTTAAACTTGCTGAAGTTTTGGCAAGATGTGAAAAATATAACAAAATGCTTGATTTGGGTTTGTCTGAAAAAGATAAAATAAAAATTCAAAGATTTCACACACTTGTTAAAGAACTTTACGCTCCAATTTCGGCAAGACTTGGTTTGAGTGTTATTAAAAGTGCTTTGCAAGATTATAACATTAGATTTTTTCATAAAGAAGAATATGACAAAATAAGTTTTGAACTTGACAAAATTTGTAAAAACCGAAATGAAGAAATTGAAATCAACATAAAAAAAATCGATGAATTTTTGCAAAAGAACGGAATAAAAGCAAAGGTTTATGGAAGAGTTAAACATGTTTCAAGTATTTTTAACAAATTGCAAGACAAAAATTACAACCTAAATCAAATTTATGACCTTTTGGCAGTAAGAATTCTGGTTGATGATGTTAGTAAATGCTATGAAGTGCTTTCATTGATTAATTCTTATTATACGCCTATTGATAATAGGTTTAAAGACTATATTATAAGACCAAAACCTAATGGTTATCAAAGTATTCACACAACGGTTATAACCGAAAATAACGACCCCTTAGAAATTCAAATCAGAACATACCAAATGCATGATTTTGCAGAATACGGGGTTGCGGCACATTTTTTGTATAAAGAAAAACAATCAAAAAAATCAGGTCTTGATGAAAAATTAATTTGGGTTAAAAAACTTATAGAAAACAGTGAATTTTGCACCGCTCAAGATTATTTAACAGAACTTAAAAATGACCTTTATGCCAATGAGATTTTTGTTCAAAGTCCGCTTGGAAAAGTTATAAGTTTAAAAGAAAATTCAACACCTATTGATTTTGCTTATGCAATTCACAGTGATGTTGGAAATAAATGCGTTGGCGCTAAAGTTAATGGAAAAATTGTGCCATTAAACACATCGTTGAACAATGGCGATGTTATTGAAATTTTAACAAATGCAAATGGAAAACCAAGCAGAGATTGGCTTAAATTTATTAATACAAAAGAAGCAAGAAATAAATTAAATTCTTATTTTAAAAAAGAACTAAAGGAAGAAAATATAAAACGGGGAAAGCAAATGCTTGAAGATACATGCAAATCAAAGCATGTTGAACTTAAGAATTTGCTTCAAGATGATTGGCTTGACGAACTTTTTGATAAGTGGACGCTTAAAGGCTTGGAAGACTTGTTTGCAAGTGTTGGGCATGGCTCACTTACTAGCACGCAAGTTGTTAATAAACTTTTAAATAGATATAGGCAAACTGTTGAAATTAAACCAGAAAACATTGCAAAACAAACAAAGCCAAAAAATTCGGAAAAGGGCATCGTTTTTGATAATGGTGTTAATGGACTTTTGGTTAGATTTGCAAAATGTTGTTTGCCTGTGCCGGGGGATGAAATTGTAGGATTTATCTCACATGGAAGAGGAATTACAATTCATACAAAAGATTGCGGAAATGTTAAAAATTTGAGCAAAGAAAGGTTGATTGGTGCAAAATTTTTAGATGAACAAAGCAATGAATTTAATGCTCATCTTCGAATTGTTGCAAGCAAAAATAATAATTTGGTTTTGAATATTACAAAAATTATTATCAACGAAAAAATAAATTTAACGGGTGTGAATGTGAACAACAATCAAGATGTAGTAGTGGTTGATGTTTTTGTTGATGTTAAAAACTTAGTTGAATTGAATATGCTTATAAACAAACTTAAAGATATGCCAAATGTGTTGAGCGTGGCTAGGGCAAAGGGGGAATAATGGAAATTAATACAAACATAGAAAATAATTATGATTTTCAAGACATAATAAAACTTTTTATTCCTCAAAATTTTGAAGAATATGATATTGTTGTTAATCATGAATTAGAAGAAAAAGAAAATAAAATATATAATAAATATAAAATAATTAATCAAAAGCAAGAATTTGATTACGAAAAAATTAGCGATGTTTCAAATTTTATATCTTCTAAAAGTTTTGCCAAAATTGGTCTTTATGAAATTTTAAGCAAAATTTTTAACAAATCTATGCCATACGGAGCATTGACTGGAATTAGACCTGTTAAATTTTGCTATGATTTGTTTAAAAAAGGGCTTCCTAAAACTTCTATTGAAAACTTTTTAAAAAATAATTATCATGTTTCAAAAGAGAAAGTAGATTTAATTATTGATATTATTATAAATCAAAAAAATCTTGACCTTAACGATAAACTTGTTGATTTTTATATTAATATTCCTTTTTGTCCGTCAAGGTGTGCTTATTGCAGTTTCATTTCAATGGAAACAGAAAAAGCAGGTAAACTTGTTGATGAATATGTTGATAAACTTGTTTATGAAATTGAAAAAACTAAACAATTTTTGATGGAAAATTATTTTATTGTTAAAAGCGTTTATATTGGTGGTGGAACACCCACAAGTTTAAATGTAAATCAACTTGAAAAAATTCTTCAAAGCGTTAGTTTTAAAGTTAAAGAATTTACTGTTGAGGCAGGTCGACCAGACACTATAACAAAAGAAAAACTTGATTTGTTGCAAAAATATGGTGTATCTCGAATTTCAATCAATCCACAGACTTTTAATGATAAAGTTTTGAAAACTATTGGAAGAAAACACACCGCAATGGAAGCCCTTGATGCATATAAACTTGCAAGGAATTATAATTTTGACATCAACATGGATTTGATTATGGGGTTAAATAAAGACACAATAAAAAGCTTTTCCGAAACTATGGATATTGCCTTATATCTTAAACCCGAAAACATAACCATTCATACCTTGGCACTTAAAAGAGCATCAAAACTTAAAGAAGATAATGAAAATATTTTTAAAAACGAAAGCAAAGTTATGAAAATGAGCAAAATTGCAACCACCAAACTAAAAGAAAATGGTTATAAACCCTATTACTTATATAGGCAAAAAAATATGGTAAGTGGTCAAGAAAATGTGGGCTATTTTATTGACAACAAAATTTGCTATTTTAACATTGATTCTATGGACGAACTTTCAAGCATTGTTGCGTGTGGAGCAAATGGTATTAGCAAACGAATTTTTAGTTTAACCAACCGTATTGAAAGATTTGCAAATGTTAAAGATATAAAAGAGTATAATAATCGTGTTGACGAAATGATTGAAAAGAAAAAAGAACTTTTTTCGGAAAGCGAGTTTAAAAAGCAAACAAACAAAGTGATTAAATGATATGAAAATAAAATTTTAAATAATATTTTTAGCGATAAAACAAAAAAATTTCGGTCTTTACAAAACAATTTATATGTGTTAAAATAAATGAAAGGTGAGTTTATGATAAAGTGTGAAGTTATAAAAGTTTTGCAAAACAATGGATATGTTTTGAGATGTAAAGATAAAACTTATGAACAAACATTAGAGTTTTATGGGGTGGATAATCCAAAAGTTGGCGATAAAATTGCTTTGCAAACTGATTTGTTAGACATAAATTCACAATTTTACACTCAACCTTATGCATTTGAATTTCAAAAGAATATAAACATAGACGATATAGATGAAAAAGAGTTAAAAGATTGTGCAATTTTGAAATCAAATAATAAGATATATTTGCTTAAAAGGATATATGGATAGTGGAAAAAGATTTGAAATGGATTAAGAAGCATTATGGCGAAAAAATGATGCATCTTTGCAGAGAGAATTTTTATAAAATATTAGAGCAAGAAGGATTGTTGCCCAAATTATTACAAGACCACTTTTTTCAACAAAGAGATTTGGCTGATGATATTATTGAACAAAACAAAATTGATGCTTTTAAAGATTATATTTTTTCATTTGTTAATGTTGAAGGTTCAAAACCTAAAGAAATTATAAAAAAGTCGGCAGTTCAATTAATGGATGAAGCAGGATATATTTTATATCCAGAATGTAAAACTGAAAAGGATATTCAAAGTTTCAGAAAATATTGGGCAAAGAATGAAGAACTTTGCACATTTAGGGGCGGAAGATTGAATAGTTGCCGAGTTTGGTTTGCGGTGAAGAAAGATTGCGAAAATATTAAAAGAAAAAATTTTTTTAATCCTCGCCGTCAAGATGAATATGGCACAAGTGTTATAAGCATTCAATTTGTCAAAAACAATTTACAAACGCTGTCTATCAAAAACCGATATAATCACACAGTTAACAACCCTGACAACACTTTTAATAGCAACTTGGATAACATAATTCCAGGACTTACTGATGCTTTTTATCAAGATTATGGCGTTAAAGACAGAATTGTTAAATATAGAGAATTTGAATTAATAGATTATGTTTTTGCACGGGAAATGTATTTTAAATATAATTATGAAATTGACAACATTTATTATTGCCCAAATAATGTGCTCATAAAAGATTTTACACCAATGAGATTATCACAACACAATATTTTGCTTGACTATTTTGCGTTTAACATAAAAAATAAAACAGTTTCTTCTATTTATAAATCAGATTCATTTTTAGATGGTTTTTCAGATATTGAAAGTATGGAAGTTAAAAATAACACTTTGACTATAAAAATGAAAGACAAAAAAGATGCTATTATCACATTTGACAATAGACGAAGAATTACTGGCTATTGCAACGAAAATTTAACTGAGTGCGGAGATAATTTTCTTTATTATAACAAGGTTTTAAGCGATTTAACATTACCTAATTTAACTAGATGTGGGCATGCTTTTCTTAATAGTAATGAAGCAATAAAGAATTTAACATTACCCAATTTAACCGAGTGTGGGTGTAGTTTTCTTTGTCATAACAATATCCTAACTAATTTATCTTTACCAAAATTGACTAGTTGTGGAGATAATTTTCTTCCTCGTAATGAAGAATTAAAAAATTTATCATTACCCAATTTAACTGAGTGCAGAGATAATTTTCTTTATTATAACAAGGTTTTAACCGATTTATCATTACCTAATTTAACCAAGTGTGGGTGTGGTTTTCTTTGTTATAACGAGGCATTAACTAATTTAATTTTACCCAATTTAACTGAAAGTGGAGGTGGTTTTCTTTATTATAACAAGTTTTTAAGCGATTTAACATTACCTAATTTAACTAGATGTGAGTATACTTTTCTTTATAGCAATGAAGCAATAAAGAATTTAACATTACCTAATTTAACCAAGTGTGGGTGTGGTTTTCTTTGTTATAACAATATCTTAACTAATTTATCTTTACCAAAATTGACTAGTTGTGGAGATAATTTTCTTTATAGCAATGAAGAATTAAAAAATTTATCATTACCTAATTTAACTGAGTATGGAGATAATTTTCTTTATAATAACAAAACATTAAAAAAGAAATTTTTGTCAAAAGTAAAGTTTAAATCTTTGAAAGCAAAACTTTTAACAAAGTTATTTAAAAAAGAAAAAAAATTGGAAGATAAAGTAAAATAGCAAATTAAAAATGTCGTAAATTGCTTATAAGCAAATAAAATATAATTGTTTTGCAGTTTTTAAATTATTTTAAATTTTTTTGGCGAATAAAAAAGAAAAATGTTTCATATATTTAATTATGCAATGCGGTCAAGAGTTTTCTTTTCAAGACCTTAAATGTAAACTTGTTATTAATGTGCTTGATGGGAAAATTTTAGGGAATATAATAGATATAATTTTCTTCCCCCAAACGGGGAAGATTTTGGGCTTTGTTGTGCCTGGCGAAAAAAGAGGTTGGTTTAAGCCTTGTGAAACTATTTTTATTCCTTATTCTTGTGTTTGTAAGGTTGGAATTGACTGCATTTTGGTGCGCCTTTGTGTTGATTCAAAACAAGCTAAAGACAAGTTTAATAATTTTATCGGGATACTAGATGACAACCAAACAAAGCAAAACACAAATTTGCAAAGTAATAATAGTGAAGTTATAAATTTAGAAAATAATACAAATAATGAAACTAATGAATATGAAAATCAATATAAAAATTATTATGATAAAATTGATTACTAATTATAATTTTCTGTGCTTTAAAAAACAACATCCAAAATAAGCATTATGCAAAATCCGATAATAAAACTCCATGTTCCCCATTTGTTATATCCACTTAAGTTTGCTTCTGGCAACATTTCTTCAATAATAACATAAATCATAGCACCTGCAGCGAAGCCTAAAATGTAGGCATATATCGAAGAAAGAGTGTATGCAAGAAAAATACCTATGACACTTGCAATAGGCTCTACTATGGCAGAATAAAAGCCAAACATAAAGGCTTTGAAACTGCTGTTATATGTTTCTTTCATGGGAAGCGAAATTGCACTGCCTTCAGGGAAATTTTGTATACCCATTCCAATCGCCAAACTTAGCGCAGACATACATAATGGCATACTGTTAGAAAACAAAGCAACGCCAAAAGCAAAGCCTACTGCCAATCCTTCGGGAATGTTGTGGACTGTTACTGCAACAAAAACTTTCATATTTTTGCTTAGTCCGTTTGGGCTTTTTTTTATTTTGCAAGCAATAAAATCAAGAAAAACAATAGATAAAGCCCCAAAAATAATTCCAGAAACTGATGGGATAAATTTAAAACAGCCATAGTTTTCACTCGCTTCTATTGAAGGAATTATTAAAGACCATATTGTTGCGGCGAGCATTATTCCCGCACTTAGCCCATAAAAAATTGTGCTGATTTTTGAGTTAATCGGCTTTTTAAAGAAAAACACTAGGCTTGAACCTAAAAGTGTCATAACAAAAGCGAACATTATTCCAATTATCGTGTATAAAGTCATATTAGCATTATATTTGCTTTCCGCTTTTTTTGTTAAAAATATTTTTTAAAATCGTTTGAATAATTTTTAAATTTTGCTATAATAAAAATATGAAATGTTTAAATTGTGGCAATGATGAAGATAAAGTTATAGACTCTAGGGTTATTGAAGACGGAAAATGTATAAGAAGAAGGCGTGAGTGCTTGAAGTGTGGAAAAAGATTCACAACTTTTGAAACTATCGAAACAACACCAATTTTGGTTATTAAAAACGACCAAACGCGCGAACCGTTTAGTAAAGAGAAAATAAAAAATGGTGTTATTAAGGCTTGTGGCAAACGACCAGTTTCTATTGAACAAATTAACGAACTTGTTGACAGCGTTGAAAAGGAAATTCAGAACACTTTGAAAAGTGAAGTTGAAACAAAATTGATTGGAAGTTTGGTTATGGACAAACTGAAAACCTTGGATGAAATTGCATACATAAGGTTTGCAAGTCTATATCGTTATTTTACAGATGCAACAAATTTTATAGATTTTTTGAACGAATTTAACAAAAAAAATGAAAGAAAATAGTTAGTTTTTATGCCTTAAAAATTGGTTAAGGCATTTTTAATTAATTGGTTGATTTTGTTTTTTTTATTTAAAAAATTTTGTTATAATAAAAATTAGGTGACAAATGATTAGTAAAGTTTTGAGTTTTGGATTAATTGGAATTGATGGCTATAGTGTTCAAGTTGAAGTTGACATTCACAACGGACTTCCGGGTTATGATGTGGTTGGGCTTGCTGACACTGCAATTAAGGAAAGTAAAGAAAGGGTGAAAAGTGCAATAAAAAACACAATAGGTCTTGAATTTCCTAAAAATAAAATTGTGGTAAATTTGGCTCCTGCCGACACAAAGAAAGAAGGCACTTATTATGACCTTGCAATAGCCGTTGGAATTTTGGTTGCAACAGACCAAATAAAAAATGAAGATATAAATAGTTTTGTTTTGATTGGTGAACTTTCATTGAACGGCGATTTAAGAAAAGTTAATGGTATTTTGCCAATATTAATTTCTATGCGACTAGCAGGCTTTAAAAAAGTTATCATTCCTTTTGAAAACAAACAAGAAGCAAGTTTTATTGAAGGGGTTGAAACTTATGCTTTTAAAACCTTAAAAGAAGTTGTTGAATTTTTAAACAAAGAAAAAAGTTGTGAACCTATAAAGGCAACTAAATATCAAGAAATCAAATCAAAAAGTTTTTTTGCTGAAGACTTCAGTCAAGTTAAAGGGCAATACACGGCAAAGAGAGCATTAGAGATTGCTGCTGCTGGCGGACATAATATGCTTATGATTGGACCTCCGGGAAGCGGAAAAACCATGCTTGCAAGATGTTTTCCAACAATCCTTCCAGACATGACATTTGAAGAAGCGTTGGAAGTTACAAAAATTCATAGTGTGGCTGGAACCTTAGATAGTAAAGACGGAATTATTGTGAACAGACCTTTTAGAGCACCTCATCACACAGCAACTATTGTTGCATTGACTGGTGGCGGAAGGCTTGCTAAACCGGGCGAAATTAGCCTTGCCCATAACGGAGTGCTTTTTTTGGATGAACTTCCAGAATATAATCGAAGTGTTGTTGAAGCAATGCGTCAGCCACTTGAAGATGGTGTTATAACTGTTTCTAGGCTTGCTCAAACAGTTGAATATCCCGCAAGATTTAATTTGATTGCCAGCATGAACCCTTGTCCTTGTGGTTATTACGGAAGTAAGAAGCATGAATGTAAATGCACGGCAAGTCAAATACATAAATATTTGAACAAACTTAGTGGACCAATTATGGACAGAATTGATTTGCATGTTGAGGTTGAAAGTGTTGAATATTCAGACCTTCAATCAACAAGGCAAGAAGAAACGAGTGAGCAAATAAAACAAAGGGTAGACAAGGCAAGAAAAATACAAACTGAAAGATTTAAAAATGCTAATGTGTTTAATAATGCAAGCATGACAAACAAAATGTGCACAAAATATTGCAAATTAAGTGAAGAATGTCAAAAAATTATGAAAACGGCTTTTGAAACTTATAATTTAACTGCAAGAGCGAACAATAGAATTTTGAAAGTGGCACGAACTATTGCCGATTTAGATGGCGAAGAAAATATTAAAGAAAGTCATATTCTGGAAGCGATTAGTTACAGAACATTAGACAATAAATTTTGGGTGTAAGAATTGAAGATTGAAGAAAAAGTGTTAATTTGGTTAGATAAATTTGAATTTTTAACATACAAAAAGCGTGTTAAAATTTTTGATACACTTTTTTCGGAAAACTTTTTTAATGAGTTTATTTCTAGTTTTGGAAAAATTGACAAATTTATTTCTTATTCTCAATTTTCAAAAATGCAAATTGACTTAAAAAACAATAATGTTGATGATTATATAAATTCACTTTTAAGTAAGGGAATAAAAATAATCACACTTTACAGTGATAATTACCCTGAAAATTTAAAAAATATTGGAGAAGAAAATAACCCACCGCTTGTGCTATATTGCAAGGGTGATATAACCTTGCTAGACTGCACTAAAAATCTTAACATCGCAATGGTAGGAACACGAAAGCCAACTAATTACGGAAAAGAAATAACTGAAAAATTTTCTACAGAACTTTCAGAAAACGGTTTTAACATTGTTAGCGGACTTGCGGATGGCGTTGACACAATTTCACACAAGGCTTGCTTGAAAGCAGGAGGAAAAACTATTGCCGTTGTGGCAGGTGGGCTTGACAAAATTTATCCCGTTTTGAACACAAAACTTAGCGAAGAAATTGCAAAAACTGGGTTGTTATTAACCGAAAAACCACCTTGTTATTCGGCGCAAAATTATGATTTCCCGATACGAAACAGAATTATTGCTGCACTGTCGGGTGGGGTTTTGATTACGGAAGCGAGTTTGAAAAGTGGAACTATGCACACGAAAGAATATGCTCTAGAATTTGGAAAAGAATTGTTTGTTGTTCCGGGCAACATTACAAACAGCCAAAGTGAAGGCTGCAATAGTTTGATTAAGAGTATGCAAGGGACAATAGTTTTGAATGTTAACGATATTTTGGAGGTTTTTAACAAGCCTAAATACAAAATTAAGCCAAAAACTGTGCAACTTAATTTGGATGAAGCAATGATTTTTGAAATTTTAA
This sequence comes from uncultured Clostridia bacterium, assembly GCA_934747965.1. Taxonomy (GTDB): domain Bacteria; phylum Bacillota; class Clostridia; order Christensenellales; family UBA1242; genus UBA7868. Next base: position 61,021 of record CAKVHI010000003.1, on the reverse strand, counting down.
AGTGTGGAGAGCAAACTTTTGACGAAATTTTGCTAAAAACCAATTTTGATGTTAAAACCCTAACAAATTTGTTGACAATGATGACTATTCGTGGAATAATTAAAAAATTGGCGGGCAATATTTACTCGCTTTAAGGAGTTTTATGAATTTATTTATTATAGAAGCACCTAACAAGGAAGAATCAGTTAATAAATATCTTGGAAAAGATTTTAAGGTTTTTGCAACTGTTGGTCATGTTAGAGATTTGCCTACAAAAAGTTTGGCTGTTCAAATAAACAATAATTACGAACCAATTTATGAAATAATGCCAGACAAACAAAAGGTTGTTAATCAACTTATCAATTTGGCAAAGAAAGCCGATAATATTTTTATTGCAACCGACCCGGATAGAGAAGGTGAAGCCATAGCATATCATATTGCCACAATTTTAAATTTAGATCCAAACAAAAAAGTAAGGGTTGCTTTTAACAGTATTGATAAAGACACCATTAACAAGGCTTTGCAAGAGCCACGAATTATTGATCAAGACCTTGTTAATGCTCAACAAGCACGAAGGGTTTTGGACAGACTTGTGGGTTACAAAATTTCTCCGATTTTATGCAAAAAGATTAAACCGAACCTAAGTGCAGGTCGTGTTCAAAGTGCGGCTTTAAAACTTATTGTTGACAGAGAAAAAGAAATTTTGGCATTTAAGCCAGAAGAATATTGGACTCTTAATGCGAACTTGGAAAAAGTCGGCGAAAAACCTAATTTTAAGGCTCAACTAAATTTAAAAAATGATGAAAAAATAAAAAATAAAGAAGAAATGGATAAGGTTTTAGATGAACTTAAAAATCAAAACTTTATTGTAAAAAATGTTAAAAAAACAGTAACAAAAAGCAAACCTCAACCACCTTTCACAACTTCAACAATGCAACAAGATGCTGGCAATAAACTTAATTTTAGTGTTAAAAAAACAACAAGTCTTGCTCAAACTTTGTATGCAGGCACAGATATTTTGGGCGAAGGCAAAATTGCATTAGTAACCTACATCAGGTCAGACTCTACAAGAGTTAGTGAAGGTGCTCAAATAAAAGCAAGAAGTTTTATTCAAGAAAAATTTGGCGAAAATTTTGCACCTAAAAGATTTAATGTTTATAAGTCTAAAGATGATGCTCAAGATGCACACGAAGCAATAAGACCGATTGACATAAATCGAACCCCTGAAAGTTTGAAAGATAAAATTGATAATGATTTGTATAAACTTTATAAATTGATTTATAACCGCTTTTTGGCAAGCCAAATGAGTGAGGCTGAATATAACAGTGTAAGTGTTGAAATTAGTGCTGGGGATTATATTTTTAAAGTGAATGGAAAAACTCCAAAATTTTTGGGTTATACAGCAGTTTATGTTGATAAAGATAAAGAAAATGAAGTGAAACTTCCACCGCTTGAAAATAATGATAACTTAAAAGTTTTAGAATTTTTGCCTGAACAAAAATTTACAAAACCAGAACCTAGATATACTGAAGCATCAATAGTTAAGGCAATGGAAGACAAAGGTATTGGAAGACCTGCGACTTATGCTGCAACTATTAATGTTTTGCTTTCAAGATATTGCAATAAAGACGGAAAGAGCATAGTGCCAACCGAAACAGCCTTTAAAGTTATGGAGTTTTTGGAAAAGAATTTTTCAAAAACAATAAATATCAATTTTACCGCTCAAATGGAAACGGCATTAGATGAAATTGCTGAAGGAAAAAGAGATTGGCATAAACTTATTGACGGTTTTTATCAAAAATTTGTTCCGCAACTTAAAAGTGCGGGCGCTAGTGTTGGCGAAGTAAAAGTTAGTGATGTTATTTGTGAAAAATGTGGTGCTAGAATGGTTGAGAGGGAAAGCAAGTATGGGAAATTTTTGGCTTGCCCTAACTATCCAAAATGCAAAAACATAAAAAATGTTGACGGGACTGAAAAAAAAGAGGACAAAATTACGGACATAATTTGCGAAAAGTGCGGTGCAAAAATGGTTGAAAAACAAGGGAAATTTGGGAAATTTTTGGGTTGTTCAAATTATCCTAAGTGTGATTTTATTAAAAATATTTATCCCGAAGGTGTTGACCCAGAAAAAATTGTTATTTGTGAAAAGTGCGGTGCAAACATGACCTTAAAAAAAGGGAAATTTGGCTATTTCTATGCTTGTCCTAATTATCCTAAATGCAAAAACATTGTAAAAATCGAAAAGGGGAAGAAAATTGACAGTTAACATTATTGGTGCTGGTCTTGCTGGTTGTGAATCGGCATATCAACTTTTGAAGCGTGGCGTTAAAGTAAATTTGTTTGACATGAAGCCAAACAAATTTTCTCCTGCCCATTCAAACCCAAATTTTGCTGAACTTGTGTGCTCTAACAGCTTAAAATCAAAAAATCCAGAAAGTTGTAAGGGGCTTTTAAAACAAGAACTTAACTTGTTAGATAGTTTGCTTTTGAGCGTTGCGTATGAAACTGAGGTTCCTGCTGGGCAAAGTTTGGCTGTTGACAGAGAATTATTTTCTAAAAAAGTAACTGAAAAATTAAAAAGTTTTGAAAATCTGAATTTTGTTAGCCAAGAAATTGAAGAAATTGACGTTAATGTGCCTACGATTATTGCAACTGGACCACTTACGAGTGAAAAATTGCTTGAAAGTTTAAAAAATCTTTTGAATGATGATAGTTTATATTTTTTTGATGCCATGAGCCCTATTGTTGGTTTTGATAGTCTTGATAAAAACAATTATTTTGTTCAAGACAGATACCAAAAAGGCGATGATGACTATATTAACTGTCCGATGACAAAAGAAGAATACGAAATTTTTTATAAAGAACTGATTAATGCTCAAACAGCACCGCTTGAAGATTTTGAAAATAAAAAGGTTTTTGAAGGGTGTATGGCTGTTGAAGTTTTGGCAAAACGAGGCGAGAAAGCCCTTTTGTTTGGACCACTAAAACCAGTTGGTTTAATAGACCCGAAAACAGACAAAAGACCCTATGCTGTTGTGCAATTAAGAAAAGAAAACGCAAGCGGGAATATGTATAATTTGGTGGGCTTTCAAACAAATTTAAAATTTGGCGAACAAAAAAGAGTATTTTCGTTAATTCCTGCACTTAAAAATGCAGAGTTTGTGAGATACGGACAAATGCACAAAAACACATTTATTAATGCTCCCTTAAATTTAACTCAAACTTTTCAATTAAAAAAATATCCAAATATTTTTGTTGTTGGGCAATTAAGTGGAGTTGAAGGTTATGTTGAATCAATTTCGAGTGGTTTGTATGCTGGAATTAATATGTTTAATTATTTAAGTGGAAAGCCACCTTTTATTCTTCCAAATTTCACTTGCATTGGTGGGCTACCATATTTTATTACTCATTTTAATCCGAAACATTTTCAGCCAATGAATACAAATTTTGGAGTTTTAATGAGTAATATTAATAGACAAATATGTAAAAATAAGTTAGAATTAGTTAATAATAGTTTAAACTATATTAACAAAATTAAGGAGGAAATTAATGGAACAACTTAAAGGAACAACTATTGTTGCGGTTAAAAGGAATAATGAAACTGTTATTGCCGGTGATGGTCAAGTAACGATGAGTCAAAGCATTATTATGAAAAGTAGTGCAGTTAAAGTTAGAAGAATTTATAATGATAAAGTGGTAATAGGCTTTGCAGGATCTGTTGCGGATGCTTTTAGTTTAAGCTCTAGGTTTGAAGAGATGCTTAACAAGTTTTCTGGAAATTTAATGCGAAGTGCTGTTGAACTTGCTGTTCAGTTTAGGCGAGATGAAATTGCAAGAAAATTGGAAGCAATGATGATTGTTGCAGACAAAGAAAAAATTTTGGTTATTAGCGGAACAGGTGAAGTTGTTGAGCCAGATTGCGATATATGTGCGATTGGAAGTGGTGGAAATTACGCTTATGCGGCAGCCAAAGCATTAATGGAAAATACTGAACTTTCTAGTGAAGAAATTGCAAGAAAAGCACTTAATATTGCTTCAAGCATTTGTGTTTATACAAATGACCATATCACACTAGAAAAGGTTTAAGGAGAAAATTATGAATTTAAGTCCAAAACAAATTGTTAATGAATTAGATAAATATATTATTGGTCAAAATGAAGCCAAAAAAGCCGTTGCGGTGGCTCTTAGAAACAGATACAGAAGAAGCAAACTTCCACAAGAACTTCAAGAAGAAATTACACCAAAAAATATTATTATGAAAGGTCCAACAGGGGTTGGTAAAACAGAGATTGCAAGAAGACTTGCAAAACTTGTTAAAGCGCCTTTTGTTAAGGTTGAAGCAACAAAATTTACTGAAGTTGGGTATGTTGGAAGAGATTGCGAGAGCATGATTAGAGATTTGGTTGAAGTTTCGGTCAGAATGGTTAAAGAAGAAAAAATGCAAAGCGTGAAAGAAAAAGCCATGCCTAGTGTTTTGAGTAAACTTTTTAATATTGTTTATCCAATAAAAAAAGACCCTAATGCTTTGATAGATGAAGATAAAGACCGTATTAAAAAAGCATTAGAAAATGGTGATTATGACGATGAAACAATAGAACTTGATGTTCAAGTTAAACCTCAAGCAATGGAAATATCAATCGCCAGTGCAAATGAAATTAATCTTGGGGATATTTTTTCTAATATGATGCCGGGTGGAGCAAGAAAAAAGCGTAAAATGACAGTTAAACAAGCAAAAAAAGAACTTTTGGATGAAGAAAGCTCTAAACTTATCGATATGGAAAGCGTAAATGCCGAAGCCATAAAAAGAGCCGAACAAGAAGGAATAATCTTTATTGATGAAATCGACAAAATAGCCGTTAAAGGTAGCTCTAACAGTCAAGATGTTTCTCGCGAAGGTGTTCAAAGAGATATTCTTCCTTTTGTTGAAGGTTGTTCGGTTACAACCAAATATGGAACAATAAAAACCGATTATATTTTGTTTATTGCAGCGGGTGCTTTCCACATTGCAGCGGTAGAAAATCTTATTCCTGAACTTCAAGGAAGATTTCCGATTAGAGTTGAACTTACGAACTTAACAAAAGAAGACTTTGTTAAGATTTTAACTGAGCCTAAGAATGCAATAACGATGCAATATGAAGAACTTTTAAAGGTCGATAACATTGAACTTGAATTTACGCAAGATGCTATTGAAGAAATTGCTTTGATTTCTGAGCATGAAAATGAAACAAGTGAAAATATTGGTGCAAGAAGACTTCACACGATTATTGAAAAACTTATTGAGGACATAAGTTTTAATGCTGACGGAAGTTTTGAGCCGTTTAAAATGGTTATTGACAAGGCTTATGTTGACAAAACATTTGATTCTACTATCAAAAAATTTGACTTGAATAAATTTATTCTATAAATTTTTTAAAACTAATTAAGTGGTAGATTTAACTTACGCAAACAAAACCACAAAAAATATTTAAAACATTTTCTTTTCATTTATACATGATTTTTAAGTAATAAAAAATCTTAAACAATTTGTTTAGGATTTTTTTATAGCATTTGACTTGCTAGTTATAAATTGATATAATAATTATATGAGTGCATTTGAGCGGACAATTAATTTGATAGGCAGCAATAATTTTGACAAAATTCAGAGCAAAAAAATTATAGTTTTTGGTGTTGGTGGAGTTGGTGGCTATGTTGTTGAAATGCTTGTTAGAAGCGGGGTGAATAATCTAACAATTATTGATTTTGATAAAATTAATGACAGCAATATTAACAGACAAATTATCGCAACTAATTCTAATGTTGGACATTTTAAAGTGAGTGCTTTTAAAGACCGTATTTTGGATATTAATCCATGCATAAATTTGCATATTTCAACAGAAAGGGTTTGTAAAGAGAATTTGGATGATTTTTACCTTTCTCAATATGATTATGTTATTGATTGTATAGACAGTTTTAAAGACAAACTTGCTTTAATTGAATATTGTAAAAAAAATAATATTAACATAATTTCATCAATGGGTGCAGGAAACAGGTATAAGTCAACTACATTCAAAATTTTGGATATATACAAAACTCAAAACAATGCTTTGGCTCGGAAACTAAGGCTTGAACTTAGAAAATTGGGGATAAAAAATTTAACTGTTTGCTCAACCGACAGTGCAAGTGATAACACCACGGACAAAACTAAAGTGTTTTCTATAAGTTATAATGTTGCTTTGTGCGGAATTACTATTGCTAGTTTTGTTATTAATGATATAATAAACAACTAAAATTGAGTAAATATTTGTTTATCAAATTTTAATAGGCTTGTATAATTATGCATTTTAAATTATTTTTATTCAAAAATTATCTACAATAAAAATTTATTAAATGGGTAAAATAGATTATAAATTTATGTTAAAAGGAGTTATTTATGAAAGAAATTAAACATATAGGTATTGAAGAATTTAATGATATTGTTATGGAGCAAGGCGGAACAGTTTTGGTTGATTTTTATGCTTCTTGGTGTGGACCTTGTAAAATGTTAGCGCCAATACTAGAAGAAGTTAATAATGAACTTGAAAACGAGCAAATTTGTAAAGTTGATATTGATGAAAGTTTTGACCTTGCAAAAAGTTATGGTGTTATGAGTGTTCCAACATTAATTTTGTTTAAAGACGGGAAAGAAGTTAAAAGAGCAATAGGTCTTAAAAACAAAGATTTTATCGTTGATATGGTTAAAAACTAAATTGTCAAAAAATTGTCTTTAATTTCATTAAAAATTAAAATTGAGTATTGACAAATTTTGGCTAAAGTGATAGCATTTTATTAGGAGTTATTATGGAAAGAAAAGTTTATTTAGATTCGGCAGCAACAACTTATGTAAACAGTGAAGTGTTGTCTGAAATGATGCCAATGTTTAATGCTAATTTTGCAAATCCATCAAGTTTGCATGCAATGGGTCAATATGCAAACGCAAAGGTTGATGAGTCTAGGGAAAGAATTGCAAAAACTATTAATGCAAAACCTAATGAAATTTATTTTACATCTGGTGGAACAGAAGCTAATAACTGGGCAATAAGAGGTCTAGCTTATGCAAATTCAAGTAAAGGTAATCATATTATCACTTCAAAAATTGAGCATCACAGCATATTAGAGGCTTGTAAGCAACTTGAAAAAGAAGGTTTTAGGGTTACATATTTAGATGTTGATGAAACAGGTATTGTTAAACTTGCCGATTTAATGCATTATATTTGTGATGAAACTATTTTGGTTTCTATTCAAGCAGCAAATAATGAAGTTGGAACTATTGAACATTTAAAAGCAATCGCTCAAACTTGTCATGAAAAAGAGGGTATAATTTTTCATACTGATTGTGTTCAAGCATATTCTCACATAAACATTAATGTTGAAGAAATAGGTATTGATGCTTTAACAATTTCTAGTCATAAAATTTATGGTCCCAAAGGTGCAGGATGTTTGTATGTTAAAAAAGGGACTAAAATTGATAACCTTATAATTGGTGGAAATCAAGAACGAGGCAAACGAGGTGGTACTTTAAACACACCAGCGATTGTCGGCTTTGGAAAGGCTGCAGAAATTGCAAACAGAGATATGCACGCAGTTAACACAAAACTTAAGGGCTTAAGAGATTATCTTCAAAATGAAATTTGTTCAAAAATTGCAGGCGTTAAGTTTAATGGTCATCCTCATCAAAGACTTCCACATATTTTAAATCTAAGTTTTGAATGTGTTGAAAAAGAAAGTTTGTTAGCAATGCTTGACTTGGAAGGAATTTGTGCTTCAACAGGCTCAGCTTGCACTAGTGGGTCGTTGGAACCAAGTCATGTGCTTGAGGCTATGGGTGTTCCAAGTGAACTTAATAACGGATCTATCAGATTTTCGATTTTAAAATCTAACACCAAAGAAGATATGGACTTCGTTGTTGAAAAATTGGTAAAAATTATAGAAAAATTAAGAGCTATTTCGCCAATTCAACTTAAAGGGGGTAAGAAATAATGTATAACAAAATTATTATGACAAGATTTCTTAATCTCAAAAATGTTGGCTTAATTAAAAATGCCAGCGGGGTTGGTGAGGCTTCGCAAAATGGCGATATTATAAGAATTTATCTTAAAGTTGAAGACGGCATTATTATGGATGCTAAATTCAAAACTTTGGGTGGTGTTGTAACTATTGTGTCTAGTGATTATGCTTGTGATAAAATAAAAGGCAAGAAAGTTGAAGATGCATTAAAAATCACTTTTGATCAAATTTTGAAAGATATGGGTGAACTTCCAGAATATAAATTTTATTGTGGCATTTTGGCAGAAAAGGCAATTCATGAAGCAATTAAAGATTATTATAAAAAACTTGAGAAGTTAAAATCTGCTCAATAATAAAAAGACCAAGAAAAGTTTTCTTGGCTTTTTTAATTAAAGGTTATTTACTTTCTCTTTCAAGCATTTTTCGCCTTTATCCATAATTTGTTGTGCTTTTGGGCTCATGTGAACAATCACTGCGCCAACAAGCATTCCCATTGCTAAACCAAATGTAAAACATTCTTTCATAATTATTTCCTCCTACTATTATTGTTTGCAAAATATTATCAAATATTAAGGAAAAATTTGGCATTGAATGGTGTTTTGTAAAAATAAATTAAATTTGAACATAAAATTTGCTAAATTGTTTGTTTAATTTTTTTTATTTTGTTAAAATGTTAATAGAGGTTTTTCTATGAAAATTATGGGGCTAGACTTTGGAAAGGCTAGAATTGGAATTGCACTTTCGGATATTATGGGTTTTTTGGCTTCGCCTTACAGCACACTCACAAGAACAACTGAAAAAGAAGACTTTGAGTTTTTGGATAAAATTATAAAAGAATTTAAGGTTGAAACCGTTGTTATTGGTTATCCGTTTGAAATGAGTGGAAGCAAAGGGGAAACCTGTAAATTGGTTGAAGAATTTGCTGAAAAACTTAAAAATTTTTCGGGTGTGAAAATCGTTTTTGTTGATGAAAGATTATCTAGTGTCGAAGCTGAAGAACAATTAAAACTTACAATAAAAGATTGGAAACAGCGTAAAAAACTTTTAGACCAAGTGTCCGCCAGCATAATTTTGCAAACCTATCTTGATTCAAAATAAAATTTTGGATTATTTATTTAAAGGAGATTAGTATGGAAGAAAAAGAAGAAAAAAGTGTTTTTGAACATCTGCTTGATGAAAATGATGATTCAAACATTATTTTGATTGATGAAAATGAAAAAGAAATTGAATTTGAACAAATTGCTGTCATTCCTGTTAAAGAACAAGTTTATGCAATTTTAAAACCAGTGAAAGAAATGGAAGGCGTAGGCGAAAATGAAGCCCTTGTTTTTGAACTTGAAGAAACACCTGAAGGTGAAGAGTTGTTGAATTTGCTTGATCCTGAAGAAGATGAAGATATAATCGATATAGTTTTCTCTGAATACGACAAACTTATGAGTGAGTAAAAAAACTTCGCAATAAAGAGTTTTTAAAGCGCACCAAAATAGTCATGAACAACCATTCATTTCTATCTTGGCTTTTTTGCCGAGCTTAGTTTGGAGTTTTTTATAATAAAAAATTATAGGATGGTTTTATGAACTTAGAAGAAAAAGAAGATTTAGAAATAATTAAAGATATTGCATTGCGTGAATATTATTTTAGAAATAAATTAAAACTTAGTGCAAGAGAATTAAGCTTAAGATTGAATAAACACTCAAGTTATATAAATCAAAAGGGTTTGTTATGCCAATAACAGTTGTTTATAAAATGATAAATGAATTTGGTATCTCTAAAGAACAATTTTTTTCTAATAATTATCAAACTTATGAAAAAGATAATGAATTATATACTCTAATAAAAAACATGAGTGAAGAGTCAAAGGAAAGTGTTTTGAATATTATAAAAAATATGAAAACTAAGTAGAATGACAAAAATTTATAAAGTTAATAAAAAAGTTTGCTAAAATTCTTGCAAATTTTTTTTTGTTATGGTATATTTTATATGGTCAAAATTCGCACTAAGTGTAAATTTGTTAAGTCGTTGCCAAATCTTGGTGGCTTGCAGAGTTTTAAAACACTTAGGAAGACTAAAACAAAATTTAAAGGAGAATTAAAAATGAGTGCTGTTTCTATGAAACAACTTCTAGAAGCTGGTGTACATTTTGGTCACCAAACTAGAAAATGGAATCCAAAAATGGATAAGTATATCTTCACTGCTCGTAAAGATATTCATATTATTGACTTAGAGCAAACCCTAGACTTAGTTGACAAAGCCTATGATTTTATTAAAGAAAGTGTTAACGAAGGCAAAACTGTTTTGTTTGTTGGAACAAAAAAACAAGCTCAAGATGCCATTAAAGAAGAAGCTGAAAGATGTGGAATGTATTACATTAACACTCGTTGGCTTGGTGGTACTTTAACAAATTTCAAAACTGTTAAAAAGAGTATTGAAAGATTAAACAAATTAAACCAAATGGAAAAAACAGGGGAATTTGACCTTCTTCCTAAAAAAGAAGTTATCAAACTTAAAGCTGAAAGAGATAAACTTGAAAAGAACCTTGGCGGTATTAAAGAAATGACTAAACTTCCTGGCGTTATTTTTGTTGTTGACTCTAAAAAAGAACATATTTGCGTTAAAGAAGCAAAAACTTTAGGTATTCCTACTGTAGGTTTGATTGACACAAACTGCGATCCTGAAAACATAACTCATGTTATTCCGGGCAACGATGATGCTATTCGTTCTGTAAAATTGATTGCTGCTGCTATGGCTAACGCTGTTATTGAAGCAAAAGAAGGTGTTCAATTAACTGTTGAACTTCCAGAAGAAGATGGCGAAAAGTCAAGCGAAAAAGCTATTGATGATATTGAAAAAGCATTTGCTGAAACTGAAGCAAAAGCAGAAGAAAAAGTTGAAGAAAAAACAGATAAAGAATAATTGGAGGAAACTATGTTTACAGCAAGTGATGTAAAAAATTTAAGAGAAATGACTGGTGCAGGTATGCTTGATTGCAAAAATGCTTTAACTGAAACTAATGGCGATTTTGATAAAGCCATTGAAGTTTTGCGTGAAAAAGGCGTTGCAAAGGCTGCTAAAAAGGCAAGTCGTATTGCTGCAGAAGGTGCCGTTGGTGCAAAAGTTTGCGGAAATATCGGCGCTTTGGTTGAAATTAACTGTGAATCAGATTTCGTTTCTAAAGGCGAAAAATTTCAAGCAATAGTTAGCGATATTGCTGAATGTATTATCAAAAATAAACCAGAAAATGTTGAAGCATTAAATTCTTGCGAAATTAATGGTATGTCAGTTAGCGAATATATGACAGAACAAACTATGGTTATTGGCGAAAAACTTTCAATCAGAAGATTCGCTTTGTTTGAAACTGCAGGCAAAATTGAAACTTATATTCACATGGGTGGAAAAGTTGGTGTTATGGTTGATGCTAATCCATTTAACGGTGGGGAAGATATCCTTCATGATGTTGCTCTTCAAATTGCAGCAGCAAAACCAACTTATTTAAACAAAAATGAAGTGCCAGCTGAAGAACTTGATAAAGAAAAAGAAATTTTGCTTGCTCAAATGCAAAATGATGAAAAAAATGCCAACAAACCAAAAGAAATTTTGGAAAAAATTGTTATGGGTAAAATTGGAAAATTCTATACAGAAAATTGCTTGTTAAATCAACTTTTTGTTAAAGATGATTCTAAAACTATTGAAGAAGTTGTTGGAAACAACTTTACAATTTCAAGATTTGTTCGTTTTGAAATGGGCGAAGGTTTAGAGAAGAAAAACGAAAACTTTGCTGAAGAAGTTGCAAAAATGGGCAAACATGAATAATTTTGAAAGTGATATATGAAATTCATATATCATTTTTTATTTAAACATAACGCTTTAAATTTAAAAAAACCTTATAAGATCTATAAGGTTTTTTCATCTTTGTTATGTTTATCTAGTCTAATTTTCTTCTTTTCTTGTTTATACTCATCTTGAGCTGATTTTAGGCATAGTTTATATTTTTTTCTTACTTTCAAGTAATTTTGATATAGTTTCAAAAAGTTTATTACATACTTTTTATCTTTCAAATCTTCTTTATTTTTGCTTATCGTTTCAAGTGCTAAATTGATTGAAGGCACAAGAGCCTTAATATTTTTAAATTCTTTTGCAAGGATACTTTTGTCTGTGCTACTTTTGTCTATTGCTCTTGTGATAAGAAAGATTGCCGTGTTGATGTTTGTTTTGCCGTTATATATAACTTTTGAAAATTCTATATTTTTCTCTTTATTTTCATGATTCTGTTTTTTACTAGTGTGGGGTCTATCAACACTTGTGTTGATAATTAAATTACAATAGTCTTGTAATTTAATTACATTGTCTTTATTGTTTTGATTTTGAACAAGTGTTATTTGCTCATCAAAACTTTTGTTACATTTTAGATCGTTTTTTATAGAACCGTCAAGCAGTTTTTCAGCAAATAAACAGTTTTTAGCAACTATGTCATTTTTAACATTGTTTGTTAATTCAGATTTCGCAGTAAACATAGAAAGCATATTCGGTGCTTTTAGCGAACCATGAGAATCACTTCCGCAAGTAATGTAAAGATTATTTTCTTTTGCAATGTTATTAACTCTTTCAAAAAAATTTGAATGAAGGGTAGACGAAAAATGCAAATTTTCTATTCCAACAATACCTTTTAGTCGTTTGTTATTATCAAGAGAATGGGCGTGTTTGCTTAATTTGCTAACAATATATTTTAAGGAAAGAATATATACATTATCATCATCATTAAACTTTTCACCAATTTTTTTTAGTTTTCTTTTCAATAAAGCCATTGTCTTTTTTTCATTGTCTTTTGCAAAAGTCCCAAGTCTAATTAAAAAAGGATGAGCCAAAACACACACGCCACCAGCAGATTCAACAACTTCCATAACTTCCAAACAATCTAGGCGACCCAAACTTATGATGTTACGATTGCAAAGTTGATAGAAAATGTCTTTTTTTACCATTTCTTCAAGTTTGAATTTTTCAATGTATGTCATTAAATAGTTAATATAAGTTTTTTCATCGATATTGTCTGTTTTAAGGTTAACATCTTTGAAATCTTCAAGTGAAAGTATAATTCCGTAGTCTTTTAAAATGTTCTTTATAGACAAAACATAAGCACCAGCAGAAATTTTAATTGTGGCTTTATCGGTTTTCACTAATACTGAATTTGCTCTTTTTGTTGAATGAAGTTTGCATAAAAAGGAAAGTGTTTCATCAAAAGCATTAAAACCATACGCAAGCATATGAAAGTTTGAATATATGTTTTTAATGTGTCCTTCATCATTTGTTATTTCGCCCAAACTTCCGGCACTGCATGTAAATTCACAGCCAGATATAAAGTTTATTTTGTCGTATTTTTTTGGATTGCTTTTCAAAAGTAAATCAACTTTTTGCACACCTTCTATGCTGTTGTGGTCGGTTATTGCAAAAGTGACATCAGAAGATGTTTGCTTGGTGTATTCATAAGCACTTTCAAGCAATTCCTCAGGCGTGATATTCATTTGATTCATTTCTTCGCCATAACTGTCGTTTGTGTGATTGTGGAGGTCAACAAACCCACATTTTGGAAGAATTCGGTTATAAAATTGAAGCATTATTCATTACCTCCAATTTCAATACATTCAAGCAAATAGTCTTTAAGGTCATCCTTTAAAGGTAAAGAATTTAAAATTGAAGTTGCTTGGTCTTTTTTTCCTAAATCAGCCAAAATCTCAACATAAAAACAACTAACAAAATTATTTTTGTTTAACTGCAAATAAATTTCACAGGCATAGCTTATTTGTGAAATAAGTTGATTGTGAAGAGAAATCATTTTGTCAAAATATTCAGTTTTTTTTCTGAAGTTTTTGCTTACAAATGAATTGTAAGAAAATTTTTGTAATGTAAAAATTTTTGCCAAGGCTTGAATAGATTTTAATGTAAACGGAGCTTTTTCAACATATTGCTGAAAAATTGCATCAATCCCAATAACTCCGTCATTATATTTTGTGTTATCTTTGTTGAAAGTGGCAAATTTCTCTAAGTTTTCGGTTAGGTCAAAATTGATGTATCCGCAATTTTCACACACATTTAAGCAAGGATTTTTGAAGGCAGAGTATGTTGAAAAATCAATTAATTTGTTAGTTTCAAAATTTTCAAAATCAATTCCTTCAACAACAAAAAAATTTTGCTCATATCCGCATTTGGCACATTTGTCGCAAATTTCAACTTGTTTAATCATAAGCACCTCTTATATAATTATATAATATCACATATAGTAAAAAATTTCAATAGTTTTTTTAATTGTTAAATTTTTAGTTTTTTTACAAAAAATAAAATTTAATAGTTATTTTTTATTTGCATTTTTGCTTTAAATTTAGTATTATATTCTTGTATATTTTGTGAAAATACTATTCACAAACTTTAAAGGAGTATTTTATGACAACACAAAAAGAAGTTTATGATGAACTTAAACAAAATTTAGAAAAAGTTATCAACCACTTAAATGTTGAATTTTCTTCTGTAAGGGCGGGAAGAGCAAATCCGAAGATATTAGATAAAGTTTTGGTAGATTACTACGGAACACCAACTCCTCTTTATCAAATGGCTAATATTTCTGTTCCTGAGCCACGAATGCTTTTAATTTCTCTTTGGGACACCAGTATGATTAAAGAAGTTGTTAAAGCAATTAATGAGGCAAATATTGGGATAAATCCTAATGATGATGGCAAAGTTATTAGGCTTGTTTTTCCGGTTTTGACGGAAGAAAGAAGAAAAGAACTTGTTAAACAAACAAAAAAGATTGCTGAAGAAGTTAAAGTTAGTGCAAGAAATGAAAGAAGAGTTGCTCTTGATAATGTAAAACAACTTAAAAAAGATAATTTAATTACTGAAGATGGCGAAAAATTGAGCGAAAAAGAAGTGCAAAAAATATTGGATGATTATATTGCAAAAATTGACAAAATTTCGCAAGACAAAGAAAAGGAAATTATGGAAATTTAATGAAAATTGAAAATTTTATTGGATATCCAAAAAATGAAGTTTTGAAACTTTTAAATGAAGAAAAAGTTGAATATGATATTGTGGAATTTGATGAAAACAAGTTTTTTGATACACAACTTTTGGTTAAATTTGAATATATAAACAATAAATTGATTTTATATTTTGATAAATTCAAATTAGAAGTTTAGGGGGATTATGAAAATAAACAAATTACCTTATCATATTGGCTTTATAATTGATGGCAACGGAAGGTGGGCAAAAAGGCGGTTGCTTCCAAGAAAATTTGGGCACAATGAAGGTGTTAAGGCAGTTAAGAAAACAATTAATGCTTGCTTAGATTTTGGCATAAAATTTTGTTCTTTTTTTGTGTTTTCAACTGAAAATTTCAAGCGAGATAAAGAGGAAATAGACAACATTTTTGAACTTTTGGATGATTACATTAAATCTGACCTTGATGAATTTAATGATAAAAACATTAGATTGGTGATAAGCGGAGATTTGTCTAGGCTTCCAGAAAATTTACAAAAAAGTTTGGCTAAATGCATTGAAAAAACAAAAAATAATAATAGAATGATTGTTAATATGTGCCTTAATTATGGTGGTAGGCAAGATATTATAAATGCTTGCAATAACGCCATAAAACTTGGAATTGAAAGGGTAGATGAAGAAAGTTTTAAGCACTTGCTTTACACCAAAGATTTGCCAGATTTAGATTTTGTTATCAGAACAAGTGGCGAAGAAAGATTGTCAAATTTTATGCTTTATGATTTGGCTTATGCTGAACTTTATTTTACAAAAACTTTATGGCCAGATTTTGATAAAAAGACTTTAACAAAGGCTTTAAAAGATTATAACAAACGAGAAAGGCGTTTTGGGAAAGCGTGAGGAGAATATGAAACAAAGAGTTATAACAGCGATTATATTGAATATTGTTGTTGCGTTAGTTTTTGTGCTTAGGCAATTTGTTAGCACATATATTTTTGATGCTTTGTTGTGTTTGGTTATTATTGTGTCAGCAAATGAAGTTTCAAGGGTTTTTAATCGAAGTGGCAGACTTAATAACGGAACATTAATCACAATTTATCCAATTTTATGCTATTGTGCGTTCTTTTTGGGTATGAAATATAAACTTAATATTTGGTTTATTTTGCTTATGTTTTTGGCAATTATTGTTCTTTTAATGCTTGTTGAAATGTTAGTTGTTTTTTTAACTAAAAACAAACTTAAAACTGAGTTTGAAAAAACAAAATTAACAAAAACATTTGTTGAATTTTGCACAAACAAAGTGTTGCTTACTGGATTTATAATGCTTTATCCTGCACTTTTGCTTTCAAGTATGTTTTTTATAAACAATATTGCTAATTTTGAATATTTAAATATTTCTCGTTTTGGACAAGTTGATTTTGGATTGTTTTTATTGCTTCTTCCAATTTTGACCACAGTCGCAACAGACACTTTTGCTTATTTTGTTGGAAGTTTAATTAAGGGTCCAAAACTTTGCCCATTAATTAGTCCTAACAAAACAATAAGTGGGGCTGTTGGTGGCATTTTGGGTGGAATTATATTTGGCTTTGGAATTTATGGAATTTTTGTTGCTTGCGGGCTTTTAGAGGCTATGCTTCCAGCATATATAATTGTTATATACACAATCTTAGCCTCTATTTTAAGTGAAATAGGCGATATTTGTGCTTCTATCATAAAAAGAAAAGCACGCACAAAAGACTATTCATCAATTTTCCCTGGGCATGGCGGATTTATGGATAGACTTGACGGTATAAGTTTTTCAGTTTTCTTTACTTTGTTATTTTTCTTGTTATTTATTTTTTAAAAAGGAATATAATTAATATTGAAAATAAATTTTATTTAAAAATTTAAATTTGTTAAATTGTTTAGATTATAAAGGAGTAAATTTGATAGTTTTATATATTCTTTTAGCAATAGTGATTTTGCTTTTTATGGTAACAATTCACGAATTTGGTCATTACACTGCAGGAAAGATGTTAGGATTTAAAATTAATGAATTTTCGATTGGTTTTGGTCCTGCGCTGTTTTCTAAAACAAACAAAAAAAATGGGGAAAAATTCTCTATAAGGTGCGTGCCTCTTGGGGGATATTGTGCTTTTGACGGGGAAGAATCAGATAAAGAAACAGAAACAAGTTTTATGAAACAAAAACCTTGGAAACGGTTGATTGTTTTGTTTTTTGGGGCATTTTTTAATTTTTTAAGCGCGATTATATTTTCGTTTATTTTGCTTGTAAGTGTTGGATATGATATTCCAAAAATTACAAATATAGTTGAAATTAATGGTCAAAGACAAGATGAATTGTTGGTCGGCGACATTATCACTCATGTTGAGGGAACAAAAATAAGTTTTATTAACGGAAATAATTTTACAGATTTACTTTTAAAATATAAGGCTGGTGAAACTGCGACTATCACTGTTGTAAGAAATGGTGAAACACAAGATATTAATCTTAAATTTTTTGAAGATACAGACAAAAGTGTTAAAGTTGGCATAAATATGACAAGTGTTCCATATAGTTTTGGCGAAGCACTTTTAAAGTGTATTCCTTTTACTTTTGTTCTGGGGTGGCAAATTTTAGTTTTGTTCTGGCATTTGTTAACGGGAAGATTGGCACTCTCAAATTTGGGTGGACCAATAACCACAATCAAAACGATGGCAACCTTGTCTATGCAGGGGGCAAGTAATATTTTGGTGTTATTACCACTATTGTCAACAAACCTTGCAATATTTAATTGGCTTCCAATTCCGGCTCTTGACGGGTCTAAAATGGTGTTCACGACAGTTGAATGGATAAGAGGAAAACCAATCAATCAGAAGGTTGAAAATCGTATTCATACCATAGGGCTTATTGTTTTGTTTGCTATTGTAATTATAGCTGATTTGTATCACTTAATATTTTAACTTGACAAATTTTTTAAAGCATATTAAAATATCTTTTAGTTTTAACTATGGAAAAAATTCTTGATTATTTAAAAAATAATGATGTTAATAATTTAAAGTTAGGCGAAGTTGTTTTTGAAAAAAGCAAAAATCAACTTAATCTAACTTTTTTGTGTGAAGAATTAAATTATGATGATTTTTTAAGCAAGAAAGATGTTATTGAAAATTTAGTTAAAAAATATGTGGGAAATCTTGATATAAATTATAACATTAAGATTATTAAGGCTTTTTTGGATGAAGAAAGATTAAACAGCATGATTAAAAATTATTTAAAATCTCATTTTGTTGCGTGCTACTACAGTTTGAAAGAAATAAACTCAAAACAAACTGACAACTCGTTTTATATTAGTCTTTCTCTTGCTCTGACTGAAAGTGAAACTCAGACTATTAAACAGAAAATATTAGAATATTTAAACAGTCTATATTTTTATAATTTTGAAATTTCAACCAACATTATTGAGTGTGAGCAAAAAAATCTTGATGAGCATAAAAACGAAATTTTAAACAATTTGCTAGAACCTATTTTGATTAACAAAATGAAGGTAAACAAAGTTGAAAACATTATTGGTGAAATTCAAGATACTAGTTGCTATCCATTTGAGTATTATAAAAATCCTGAAGAAAATATCTGTTTGTGTGGACACCTTGAAAAAATCGAAGAAATTGAATTTACAAAAAAGGATGGACAGACAAAGGGGATTAGGTATGCTTTGATAGTTAAATGTTTAGACAAAGTTTTTAATGCTAGTTTTTTTCCATCAAAGAAAAATTTGGAAATTGCAAAAACTATAGTTAATGGAATTGACATAATAATGCAAGGTAGTTTGGATAATTTTAATAATAATTTAAGTTTTAAGATAAAATCTATTGCAAAATGTGAAATATGTGAATATGAAAAGCCAAAAAAAGAAATAAACAGGGAATATAATGATTATCGCTTTATTCATCCAACCGAATATGTTGAAATTAACCAAGCAAATTTATTTGATAATTTTGTACAAAAAGAATATTTACAGAATAACGAATTTGTTGTGTTTGACCTTGAAACAACAGGGCTTGATTACAAAACCAATAAAGTTACCGAAATTGGTGCTGTTAAAATTAAAAATGGAAGAATTGTTGAAACTTTTTCGGGATTTGTAAATCCTATGCAAAAAATCAGCAAAGAAATAACAAGAATTACAGGCATAACTGATGAAATGGTTAAAGATGCTCCTCAACTTGAAGATATACTTCCTGATTTTTATAAATTCACAAAAAATGCCATTTTGGTTGGGCAGAATATTCAATTCGACTTTGGATTTATTGATTATTATTCAAGACGAATAGATTATGTTTTTTCTAACAAAATGGAGGATACACTAAATATTGCAAAAAAACACATCTTTTTAAGAAATTATAAATTAAAAACAATTTCTGAAGCCTTGAATGTTCCATTAATTAATGCACATAGGGCGATAAATGATGCTTTAGCGACAGCAAAAGTTTTTATAAAATTAGTTGAAAAATTTTATTAAAATTGTTGCAAAAATTTTTTAAGTGTGTTAAAATACTATTACTAAGTTAGGAGTGGGCAAAAAAGTCCGCTCCTAATTATTAAAAAGGAAGGTTATGAACAAACAAAAAATAATAGAGGATGTTTCAAATCTTTGCAAACCTATTGTTGAAAATTTGGGTTATGAATTTGTTGAAGCAAAGTATGAAGAAGTGGAAGGCGAACGCTATATTACTATTGTTATCTACAACGATAAAGGAATAACTTTTGACGACTGCAAAACTGTTTCTAAGGCCTTGGATGAACCATTAGATGAACTTAATCCTACCTGTGATTTAAGTTATAGTCTTAATGTTTCTAGTTTGGGGCTAGACAGACCTATTTTGGTTAAGCGAGATTTTGAAAGGTTTTTAGGCAAAGAAATTGAAATTTTTGTTGACAACAAAAAACAAGTTGCGACTGTGTTGGATGTTTTTGATGATGAGGTCAAACTTAAAATAAAAAACACAACAAAAACAGTAAAAATTACGAAGAATTTAAAGGCAATGCCTTATATTAAGTTTTAAAGGAGAACTATAGAATGATAAGTAAAGATTTTTTTCAAGCACTAGATGATTTGGAAAGAGAAAGAAAAATAAGCAAGGAAAGTTTTGTTAAGGCTTTGGAAACTGCACTTACAAGTGCCTATAAAAAACACATAGGAGAAGCAAAACTTGCAAGCGTAAAATTGAATCCCGAAAAAAACACTATTAGGGTTTATTCTTATAAAGAAGTTAAAGAAGTGGTTGAAGATCCAGATAAAGAAATTAGTTTGGAAGATGCAAGACTTATAAAAAAATCTTATAAGATTGGCGACTTAGTTGAAAAAGAAGAAACTCCAAAAGACTTTGGAAGAATTGCAGCACAAACAGCAAAACAAGTTGTTATGCAAAAACTTCGTGAACTTGAAAGAGAACGAATGATTGGCGAAATAACTGAAAAAGAAGATGAGATTGTTACAGGCATTGTTAGAAGAATTGAAAATAAAAATGTTTTTGTTGAAATTGGAAACAATGGTTTGGAAGCTGTAATGGGAGAAAATGACCAAATTAAAGGCGAAAAATATTATATTAACACAAAAATTAAAGTTTATGTGAAAAAAATTAGAGAAGATGATGTGAAATCTCCTGTTGTTCAAGTTTCAAGAGCAAATACTGGTTTTGTAAGAAAATTGTTTGAACTTGAGGTGCCAGAAATCCAAAATGGTGAAGTTGAAATAAAAAGCATTAGCCGTGAAGCTGGTCAAAGAACAAAAATTGCAGTTTATTCTTCTAATGAAAACATTGATGCTGTTGGTGCTTGTGTTGGTAACAGAGGAATGAGAATCAATTCTATTGTTAATGAACTTAATGGCGAAAAAATTGATATTATTTTATGGTCTGATGACCCGCTTGTGTTTGTTGCAAGAGCATTGAGCCCAGGAAAAGTTAATTCCGTTAGTTTTGTTGATGAAAAAACTACAAGAGCAATCGTTCCTGATGATAAATTATCTTTAGCGATTGGTGCGGGCGGAATTAATGTTAGACTTGCAGCAAGATTGGTTGGCATTAAAATTGATGTTAAGGCTGAAAGCAGTAAGGAAGAAAAACCTATAGTTAATACTTTTGAAGATTTGCCAACAGATTTAGATGATATGTTTAAGGATTAGTATGAAAAATATTAGAACTTGTATTGCTTGCAGACAAAAGTTTGACAAAACAAAAACAAATTTAATAAAAATAACTAAAAGCACTTCTAACAAAATTTTGATTGATGATACACCACAAAATGGAAGAAGTTGTTATATTTGCAAAGATGTTGAATGCATAAACAAAGTAATAAAAAATAAACTAATTAACAAAGTGTTTAAAAGCAACGTTAATAATGAAGTGTATGAGAAACTAGAAGAATTTAAGGGGTAGTATGATAAATAAAGAAGAAAACAACAAAATTGAAAACATCAAAAATTTGGAAAATTTAAGACAAGACAAAGTTGTTGATAAAAGTATAGCCGAACTTAGAAAAGCCAAAGACAGTTTGGATATTTTTTGTGGAAAACTTGCGGAAAAATTTAATTCTTTAAAGGTTGCACAACTTGAAGAAGCAAAAGAAGCGGAAAAACAAGAAAAAGAAAGACAAAAGGCTATTTTACAACAACAAAGAACCGAAAAAGAACAACAAAAGGAAGTTAAAAGACCTTTTGACAGAACAAACAGACCTTTTAACGGAGAAAGGCGTTTTGATAATGATAAGCGTAATTTTGGCAAACCATTTATCAAGCAAGACAAACCTAATGGAGATCGTCCTTTCAATAAAAATAATTCACAAAGACCTTTTGTTAAATCTGGTCAAAAACCTTTTGGAAAGCCAAGTTTTGTTGAACCCCTTATTGACTTAAAAGAAAAAGAACGAACAAGAATTAAGAAAAAACCTGTTGAACAAACTCAAGAGAAAAAGACATTGAATAAAAAAGCTCAATTTAAAATGAGTTTGATTAATGATGACCTTAATGAAAGCGAAAGCGTAAAATATAGAAGAGTTAAAACTAAGAAAGAAAAAGTGCAACAACAAGTGATTTCTGTTATTGATAAAGCCGTTATGGATACTGAAACCATAAGTGTTAAAGATTTGAGTGAAAAAATTGGTAAACCAGTTGCTGAAATTGTTAAAAAATTATTCATTTTGGGCATTATGAGCACTATTAACAGCTCTATTGATTTTGACACGGCTGAACTTGTTTGCAGTGAACTTGGAGTTAGTCTTGAATATAAAAAACCTGAAACTTTTGAGGAAAAATTAAGCAAAATGGTCGGAGAAACCGTTGAGGGTAATTTGGTTAGGCGTGCACCAGTTGTTACGGTTATGGGCCATGTTGACCACGGCAAAACCTCTCTTTTGGATGCAATAAGAAAAACAAATGTTATAAGCGGAGAAGCGGGCGGTATAACACAACATATCGGAGCCTATACAGTTAAGATTAACAATAGAATGATAACTTTTATTGACACTCCGGGTCATGCTGCTTTCACGGCAATGCGTGAGCGTGGTGCAAATATTACAGATGTTGCTATTTTGGTTGTTGCGGCAGATGACGGATTGATGCCTCAAACTTTGGAAGCAATTAAACACATAAAAAATGCAAATGTTCCAATGGTTGTTGCAATTAACAAAATTGATAAACCAACTGCAAACATAGAAAAAGTAAAACAACAACTTGCTGACCATGATGTTTTGAGCGATGAATGGGGCGGAGATACAATTATGGTGCCAATAAGTGCTAAGCAAAATCAAAATATTGATAAATTGCTTGAGATGGTTTTGTTACAAGCCGATGTGTTAGATTTAAAAGCCGATCCAACTCAAAAAGCAACAGGCTCTGTTATTGAATCTAAACTAGACAAAGGTAAAGGTCCGGTTGCAACAATTCTTATTCAAAACGGAACGCTTCATGTTGGAGATACTATGGTTGTTGGTCTTGCACTTGGAAGAATAAGAGCAATGATTGATGAAAATGGTAAAAATGTTAAATCTGCTGGACCAAGTATGCCTATATCGGTTTTAGGTTTGGATGCAGTGCCTCAAGCAGGGGATAAAGCCTATGTTGTTGATGAAAAAATGTCTAAACAACTAATTGAAGAAAGAAAAACAAATTTGAAACGAGAAAGAATTTCTAATTCATCTGGCGTTTCGGCAGAAGATTTGTTCCATAAAGCCGAAGACAATATGAAAAAGCAATTAAATGTTATCATAAAAGCCGATGTTCAGGGCTCTAGTGAAGCACTAAAACAAAGTGTTTTGGCTATTCAAAGTGAAGAAGTTAAAGTTAATGTTATTTCAAGCTCTGTTGGTAATGTTAATGAAACTGATGCAAATCTTGCAAAAACAACAAATTCGGTTATTATTTGCTTCAACACAAAAACAGATAACAAGGCAAGAGATATTATCGAAAAAGAAAAAATCGAAGTTTATTATTCAAAAATTATTTATGATGTTATAGACTATTTAACAAATAAAATGAAGAGTATGTTTGCACCTAAATTTAACGAAATTTATACAGGCTCTGCTGAAGTTAGAATGGTGTACAAAATTACTGGAATTGGCATTGTTGCTGGAAGCATCGTTCTTGATGGGAAAATTCAAAGAGGGGCATTGTGTAAGGTTATTCGTAATGGCGAAGAAATTGGAGCATATAAACTTGAAAGTTTGAAAATCAAAAAGGATGATGTTAAAGAAGTTGGTGTAACTTTTGAATGTGGTATCAAGCTTGAGGGCTTTGAAAAATTTGAAGTTGGCGACAAAATTAGTGCATATAATTTGGAAAGAGTAGTTTTTTAGAGGTGGTGTTATGTCAAATCGAATTTTAAAAATAAACAGTGAAATTCAAAAAGAATTATCAAAACTTATATCTTTTAAACTTTCTGATCCAAGATTGCAAGGAGTTTTTGTGTCTGTTCTTGATGTTGATACTTCACCAGATTTAAGCCATGCAAAAATAAAATTAAGCATTTTCCCTGATGACAAAAAAGAGATGAGTTTTAATATAATAAAAAATAGCATTCCGTTTTTAAGGCGTGAAATTGCTAAAAATGTTAAATTAAGGATAACTCCAGAACTTGTTTTTTCTTTGGATGAAGGAATAAATAATGAAAACCGCATAAATGAACTTTTAAAAGGGCTTAATAATGACAAAAGAGATTAAAACTTTAATTGAAAAATCAAAAAATATTGCAATATTTTTTCATATTAATCCAGATGGCGATGCTATAGGGTCTAGTTTGGCACTTAAAGAAGCTTTGGAACAACTTGGAAAAAATGTTGATGTATTTTCTCAAGACGAAATTGGCGACCGTTTGTGGTTTTTGAAAACTGATGAAATAAAAACTGAGTGTCAAAACAAAAAATATGACCTAGCCTTTGTGCTTGATTGTGGTGAAATTAAACGAATAGGCACGATGGAAAAAGTATTAAAAAATTGCGAAAATATCATAAATATTGACCATCATTTAAATAATGAAAATTTTACTAAATTTCAGGTTGTTAATAGTGATGCAAGCTCTACATGTGAAATATTGTATTATTTTTTAAAAGAATTAAAAATAAATTTCACAAAAAGCATTAAAATTTCGCTTTACACGGGTTTAGCAACGGATAGTGGGTGTTTTTTGTATAACATAACAAACAACTTATATGAGGTTGCTGAAAACCTTTGTAAGGATATAAATGAAGAGATAGAAAAAATTAATTACACATTGTTTAGGGAAAAGAAATTAAATCAATTAAAATTAACAGCAGAAACAATACAAAGGCTTGAAAGTTTTTTTGACAATAGTTTGGCATTAACCTATATTTTGCAAAAAGATTTACAAAAGTACGATGTTGAAATAGACTATACACCATGCATTATTTTTTCGTTATCTGGGCTTGAAAACTACAAAATTATTTGCGTAATTTGTGAAGAAAAAGAAGGCGTGTTTAGGGTTTCGTTTAGAAGTGCAAATACTGATGTTTGTAATTTTGCCCGTCTTTTTGGCGGTGGAGGACATAAATTTGCTTCTGGGTGCAAAATTTATGGCAACAAAAACAGTGTAAAGAAAAAAATTATTGAAAAAGCAAAGGAATATCTTAAATGCACGGAATAATAAATGTGTATAAACCTTGTGGAATTTCTAGTAATTATGTTTTGACTAATCTCAAAAGAAATTTAAACATAAAAAAATTAGGGCACTTAGGCACTCTTGACCCCTTGGCTTGTGGTGTTTTGCCTGTTATGGTTAATAAGGGAACAAAACTTTTTGATTATTATTTGAGCAAAAAGAAAGTCTATAGAGCAATATTTTGTTTTGGAAAAGAAACGGATACTCTTGATAGTGAAGGAAAAGTTATTAAAACTTGCAAAAAAATTCCTACTGAAGAAGAGTTAAAAATTGCATTAAAACAACTTGTTGGAAAAATCAGTCAAATTCCGCCAAATTTCAGTGCAAAAAACATTAATGGAACAAGGGCTTACGAACTTGCAAGAAGTGGTAAAAGTTTTGAAATTAAGCCTAAGGAAGTTGTGGTTGAGAATTTTGAATTAATTTGCAAAATAAACGAAAGTAGTTTTTTGTTTAATATTGTTTGTGAGGGTGGAACTTATATTAGAAGTCTTGCAAGAGATTTGGGGAAATTAACTAATTCTTGTGCTTTTATGAGTGCTTTAATAAGGGTTGAAAGCGGAAAATTTGATATTTTAAATTCAACCTACTACAAAAGTTTGACAAATACCAACTTTTCTGATAAAATTACTGAGTTAGATACTTTGCTTAAAGACTATCAAAAATTGATTTTAGATGATAATTTGTTATTTAAAGTTTCTAATGGGGTTAAAGTTAAAGTTGAACATGAAAACGCCAACAATCTTGTTGTTTATTGTCAAAATAAGTTAATAGGGATTGGCAGTGTTTGTGCCAATTTGCTTTCAATCAAAACAAATTTGCAGGTATAAATATGGTTAAATTTGGTCCAAGTGGAAATGATGAATTGTTTTATAGTGAAGGACATAAAAAAACTATTGAAGTTTTTGAATGGCTAAACAATTTGGGGTTAGAATTGTTTGAATATTCGCTAGGAAATGGAATAACAATCAAACCTGAATCGGCTAGCCTTTTGGGTGCTGAAGCAAAAAAGCAAAATATTGAAGTTAGTGTTCATGCTCCATATTTTATTAATTTTGCAAATCCTAGTTTGGAAGCACGGCAAAAATCTATAAATTATGTTTTAAACAGTCTAAATATTTTGAATTTGTTTGGTGGCAAAAAGCTGGTTGTTCACAGCGGAACAAATTTAGAAAATACAAGAAGTGAAGCACTTAAAGTTTTATATCAAGGTTATGATGCATTGCTTTGTGAAGTGTACGAAAAAGGTTTAAATAATTTTATAATTTGTCCAGAAACTATGGGTAAATATTCACAGATTGGAAGTTATCAAGAAATTATTGATTTATGCACTCTTGATAAGTGCCTAATTCCTACATTTGATTTTGGACATATTAATTGTGTTATGCAAGGTGGTTTGAAAACCGAAGATGATTTTAGAAAGATTTTTGATTATTCAATTAAAAAACTTGGAATAAATAAAACTCAAAATGTTCATATCCATTTTTCTAAAATCGCTTATTCAGAAAAAGGAGAATTAAAACATCTTGATTTGTCGGACACAAAGTTTGGGCCTGATTTTGAAAATTTGGCGAAAGTGATTAAGGAATATAAACTAAATCCAACAGTTATTTGTGAGTCTAAGGGCAAAATGGCGACAGATGCCCTTAAACTTAAAAATATATATAATAATTTATAAGGAGGAATAATAATGTTAACAGCAGATGTTAAAGTGGGAACAACTTTTGAATGGGAGGGAAAATTGTATCAAGCTATTGAATGGCAACATGTTTGTCAACCTAGGCTTGCTGCTTTCATTCGTGGAAAAATCAAGAATGTTGAAACTGGACAAGTAATTGAAAGAAACTTCAAAACTAACGAAAAAGTTGAAGCCGTACAAGTTGAAAGAAAAGAAATGCAATATCTTTATAATGATGGTGAAATTTATTATTTTATGGATCCAGAAACTTATGAACAACTTCCAGTAAACAGCAAAGATTGCACAGCTATTTTTGATTATCTAATGGATGGCTTGATGTGCACAGTTGTTTCAGCTAGTGGAAAAATTATTTCAGTTGAACCACCTCTTTTTGTTGAACTTGAAATTGTTGAATGTGACCCAGCAGTTGCAGGAAACACTGCTACAAGTGCTTCTAAAATGGCAAAAGTTGAAACTGGAAAAGAATTAAGAGTGCCACTATTCGTTAACAATCATGACAGAATTAGAATTGACACAAGAACTGGCGAATATATGGAAAGAGTATAATAATTTAATAGCGAAAACACAAGAAAAATGTAATCTTGTGTTTTTTATTTGCCTATTGTAATAATAGGCTTTTTTTATAAATATTTATAGTAAAAAGGAATTGTATATGTTAGATAAAATTTTGCCAACAGACTTGTATGAACTTATTGCAAAAACAGTTAAGTATAGTTTTTTGTTTGAAATTAGATTAAGAATTTCAAAGCCTATTGTTATTAATTATGGAAGCAAACTTTATTTTTTAAGCCCGGAAGGTCTTTGCAATGATGAGGAAAATGCTATAATATGCACAAGAAATTTGATTGATAGCGTAGTTATGAAAGCAAGCAACTATTCACTTTATAGTGTAAATGAAGATTTAAAAAGAGGATTTATCGCTTTAAGCAGCGGAATAAGAATCGGACTGTGTGGCGAAGTGGTTGAAGAAAATGGCTACATAAAAACCGTTAAAAACTTTAATAGTTTGAATATAAGATTTCCTCACGAAGTTAGAAATTGTAGTTTAAATTCATTAAATTTCATTGTCGAAGCAGGACAAGTTTTGAATACATTAATCATTTCGAGCCCTGGAAGTGGAAAAACGACTTTTATAAGAGATTTATGCTATCAAATTGGTAAACGAAACTATCCCATAAATTTATTAATTTTGGATGAAAGAAATGAGATTTCGAGTTTAAACAAAGGCGAAGCCGGCATGGATGTGGGGAAATTTACAGACATAATTCAGTTTGGAAACAAAAAAACAGGCTTTGAAAATGGGATAAGAACAATGAACCCTAATGTTATTATAACAGATGAAATTTGCAACAAAGATGATGTTGATAGTTTAATTTATGCTTGTAATAGTGGAGTTAATATTGTTGCCACTACACATTCAAAAGATATTAATGATTTGAAAGAAAAAAAATTATTTAATGAAATTCTTACAAAAAAGGTATTTAAACGCTATGTTGTTTTAAGCAAAAAAAATGGGGCAGGAACGCTTGAAGGTATCTTTGATGAGAATTTAGTCAGGTTGTTATGAAAAGCTTAATTTTGGGTTTAATTTTCGGGTCAATTTGTGTTTTAGGTTTTAATATAGGAAACAAATTTAAGAAAAAAGAAAAATTTTACTATGAATTTAAAAATTTTTTAATTTATCTTAAAAGTGAAATAGGTTTTTTTGAAAGGGATATTGTTGAAATTGTTGACAATTACAAAACGAAAAATACTGACTTGACAGAGTTATTGTTGAATTATAAAAATAGTTTGCAAGATAAAGAATTTGTTGATTTGAATTTGATTTCTAAAGAGGAAAACAACAAATTAAAAGATTTTTTTAAAGGTTTGGGAAAAAGCGATTGCGAAAGTCAAAAAGAGTATATCGATAAAAATCTTGAAATCTTTGATAGTTTGTTGAAACAGGCAAAATTGAATAATGATAAGCAAGGAAGTATGTACAAAAAACTGTCAATTTTGGTGGCAATATTGGTTTGTATAATCTTAATTTAGTTTTGCATAGTACTATGCATAGTACTATGCAAAATACTATGCAAAAGGGGTAAAAATGGGTGTTGAAATAATTTTTAAGATAGCGGGAATAGGAATTTTAACAGCGGTCGTAAATCAAGTTTTAAAATATGCAGGAAAGGATGAAATTGCAACTTTTACAACTTTGTCTGGGTTAATAATTGTACTTTTAATGGTGGTAAAACTTATTAACGAGTTGTTTACAACAGTTAAAAATTTGTTTACCTTGTTTTGAGTGGATTTGAGTTTTAATGTTATTAAAATATAACTTTACTTATCCGTGTTTGTAATGCTAATTTTATTTGTAACAAGGCTTGTGCTAACTTATTATTTTTCTTATGGGGGCGGTGTGGATATAATCAAAATTATTATTATAGGAGTTGTTACTTGTGTTGCTACTATTGTTCTAAAGCAATTTAAACCAGAATTGTCGATTTTGGTTTCTTTGGCTGGCGGAATTATAATTTTGATAAGTTTAGTAAATTATTTAGGGCAAATTGTTAATTCGTTTGTCCAAATTGTGAGTAAAACAAAAGTTGATTTTGCGTTGTTTTCTAGCGTATTAAAAATAGTAGGTGTTGGTTATATAACTGAATTTGGCGCAAATGTTTGCCAAGATACGGGAAACAGTTCGGTCGCTGACAAGGTTTTGCTTGCTGGGAAGGTAATAATTTTATGTTTGGCTCTTCCGATAATAAGTTCAATGATAACTACTATTGTGGGTATTATAAAATGAAAAAGCGTTTTTTGATTTTGGTATTTATAATAGCCTTAATCTCTTGTAGTTTTGTTTGTTTTAACAAAGATTGTAAAAGTGAAGGGCTTAACTATTCAATATCTATTGAAGAAGATTTACAAAAAGAAACGGACGATAAACTCGGTTTCTTTGATTTTAAAGATTTAGATGATGAATTAAGCAAACTAGAAAACTCGGAAAACTTTGGGGCAAGTAGTTTTTTAGACAAGGTTAAAAAGCTTATAAGTGGCGAGTATTCATTTGATTTTAAAGATTTGTTTTCTTCCTTTTTAAAAACTTTTTTGTCTGATTTTAAAAAGATAATTCCGCTTTTGGCTTCGGTTTTTGCCTTGGCAATACTTTCAAATGTTGTTGGACATTTCAAAACAAAAGGCAACAAAAATTTGTCTAGTATTGTTCACTTTGTTTGTTATTCGGCAGTTATTATAATTGTTTGTGCAAGCATTACAAACTTGGTAAATATTGCAACTTCTTCTATAAAATCTATGCAAAACCAAATGGAAGTTATTTTTCCAATAATTTTAACTCTTATGGCTTCTGTTGGGAATACCGTAAGTGTTGGAATTTACCAGCCGATAATGGCTATGCTTAGTGGGCTGATTATAAATGTTTTTAGTTACATTGTTTTGCCTATTTTTTTGGTAAGTTTTGTTATTTCGGTCGTTGGAAATTTATCAAATAATGTTAAATTAAACAAATTTTCTAGTTTATTAAATGATGTTTTTAAATGGGTTATAGGCATTGTTTTTACTGTGTTTACCGGCACTATGGCTATAAAAGGTATAAGCGCCGGAAGTTTTGATAGTGTTTCAATAAGAACGACAAAATATGCTTTAAAGACTTATGTTCCTATTGTTGGGGGTTATTTAAGTGATGGTTTTAACCTTATAATGGCAAGTTCGGTTTTGATTAAAAATGCTGTTGGCACTGCAGGACTATTGCTTATTATTTTGTCTATTTTGTCGCCTATAGTTACGATTTTGGTGTTTAAATGGGCTCTTCATCTATTGTCGGCTGTTCTTGAGCCTATGATGGATGACAAAATTTCAAACTTTTTGTTTTCGGTTTCTAAGGCAATAAATATGCTTATTGCGTCAATTTTGTGTGTCGCTCTTATGTATCTTATTTCTGTTGGACTTTTAATGACTTCAGGTAATGTTTATTGGGGGTAAAGAATGAGTTTGATTTCTGGATGGCTTTTGTCTGTTGTTGGGATTGTTATTATTAGTGTGCTTGTTGATTTGATATTGCCTGAAGGTGAAATGCAAAAATATATAAAAGCGATTTTTTCTGTTTTTGTTGTGTTTGTTATGATTTCACCTGTTCTTAAAATAAATATAAATGATATAGATTTTAATAAGTTTATTTACAATCAATCAAGTGTTGAAATAAATGAAGATTATATAAAAAATTATAATAATTCATATAAAGAAAATTTGGAAAAAGTTTGTGTAGAACAACTTAATAGTAAGGGTTTTTGGGGGGGTAAAGTAGAAATTGGTTTGAATTTGTCGACAAAGAGATTTCAAATTGAAAAAGTTAATGTTAATTTGAAAAATTTAGTTATCAATAATAATGGCTTGCATATAGATAAATATCAGGAAATAAAATCAATCATTATTTCTGTTTTGGGGATAGAAAGTGAAAAGGTGGTGATAAGTGAGTGAGAATAAAAAAGATGGAAAATTAGTTGAAAATCTTTTTAAATTGCCGTTGTTCAAAAAACTTAAAAATGTTAAGCATATTGAAATAATAATTTGCATAATATTTATTAGTTTACTGCTTGTTATCTATTTTGTAAATTTCAGTCCTCAAAAAAGCAGTACAAAAACAAATGCTGAATCTTCTTCCCAAGTTTTGGTTACAAGTTCAAGTGAATACGCCAAACTTTTGGAAGAAAAACTAACTTCGACTTTAAGTAGTTTGAAAGGTGTTAAAAATGTTGCTGTTGTGGTTAGTGTTTCAAGTGGTGGAGAAGTTGTGATTGCTAACAATGTTGAGGAAAAAACAGTGGAAAACGAAAAAGGAAAAAATGTAACAGTTGTTAAAACTCCGATTATTGTTACAGAGAACGGGACAAGCAAACCCATAATTTTGATGGAGATTTTGCCAAAAGTTAACGGAGTTTTGGTTGTTGCTGGTGGGGCTGAAGATATTAATGTTAAACTTAACATCTTGAAAGCCGTAGAAGCAATAGTATCTATTCCTAGCGAAAATATCCAAGTTTTTGCAGGAAAATAAAAAGGGGTGTATTATGAGTAAAAAGAAAAAAATTATCATTTTAAGCGTTATGATGTGTTTGCTTATTGTAACGGGGGTTTTAAACATTGTTTTGAACAATAATTTAACAGCGTCTAACACTTCAACTACAGTTACAACAGGAAATTTCTTTGTAACATACAGAACAGACAGGCAAACAACAAGAGATCAGGAATTGTTATACTATGATGCGATTTTGAACAGTGAAACTTCAAGTGCCGACTCAAAAAATCTTGCTGAAAGCAAAAAATTAAGTTTAATTTCTGCTATGGAAACTGAACTTGTTACAGAAGGACTAATAAAAGCTCAAGGATTTGAAGATTGTATCGTAACAACTTCAGCTAACACTGTAAATGTTATTATCAAATCTGGCGAACTTGGAAAAGCTGAAATTAAAAAGATTTTCTCTATTGTTAAAGAGCAAACAGGCACAAGTTTTGACAATATAAAGGTTATTCCTGTGGAATAAAAACAAAAATGATTTTAAAACTTTAAGCAGATTAGAAGTTTGTTTAAAGTTTTTTTAAACAAAAAAATTAATTTAAAAATTAGATTGACAAAAGCGTAATTTTTCTATTATAATTTATTATATTTAATTTATACTAATTAAGGGGAAGTTATGAATTATCAAATTGGCGAAGATTCTGGCAACAAAAATAAAGGTAAGGTTAATTGCAATAAAGAGGTTTTGCTTTCTATAATAAGTTTGGCTGCGAAAGAAATTTCGGGTGTTCAAGGTTTGTGTAGTAATTTTTATAGTGGGTTGAAAAGGATTTTTTCAAGCAATGTTAGCGATGGTGTTAAAGTTGCGTATGAAAATAATGGTATAACTGTTGACATCTATCTTAACATTTATTATGGCTATAGCGTTTCTGATGTTGCACATAGAGTGCAAGAAAATGTTAAAAACGGCATTTCATCTATGATTGATATTAAAGTTAACAGTATAAATGTTCATGTTATGGGCGTTGAATTTGGGGTAGAAGCAAATGAGTAGAATTTCGGCAAGAGAAAATCTTATGCAAATGGTTTTTTCTTATAATTTTGAAAAGAATTGTGATTTTGATGAAGATGAATTTTTAGAAGACAAAAATCTAAGCGAAGAAGATAAAGAATATATAAACCAAAATTTTGAAGGTATTAAACTTCATTATGATGAAATTGTTGAAATTGTTGAAAAAAATTTGGTTAATTATAAATTGGACAGGATTTGCAAAACAGACTTGGCTATTTTGATAACGGCAATATATCAACTAAAATTTCTGTCTGAGCCTGTAAAAATTGTTGTTAATGAGGCAGTTGATTTAAGCAAAAAGTACTCTTTAGATAATAGTTACAAATTTGTGAATGGCTTGCTTGCAAAGGTGATAGATGCAGTTTAATAATTTAAGTGTGGTCGAATTTAACAACATTATAAAAAACATTTTAGATTGTGAAGAAATGCTTTATAACTGTGCTGTTGTTGGAGAAATTTCAAGTTTTAAGATTACTGGTAATGTTGCATATTTTGTTATTAAAGATGAATTCGCAAGTTTAAATTGTGTGTGGTTTAGCCCTGACAAAGATTATAAAATTGGCGAAAAGGTTAAAGTTGTAGGAAAGCCAAATTATTATGTTAAAGGTGGAAAACTTAATTTTAATGTAACTTATATATTAAGTTTTGGAAACGGGGATATTTACAAACGATTTTGTGAGTTAAAGGAAAAACTAGCTAGTGAAGGCTATTTTTTGAATAAAAAAGAACTTCCCAAAATTGTTAAAAGCATTGGTGTTGTAACTTCAAATAAGGGTGCTGTGATAAGGGATATTATCTCGGTTTCAAAAAGGCGAAATCCTAATGTAAATATTTATGTTTTTCCTTCAAAAGTGCAAGGGGAAAATGCTGAAAAAGAAATTTGTAAAGGTATAAATTTTTTCGCGAATTTTGAAGAAGTTGATGTTATTATTGTTGCTCGTGGCGGGGGAAGCAGTGAAGATTTGAATGTTTTTAACAGCGAAACTGTTGCCAAGGCTTGTTTTGAGTGTGAAAAGCCAATTATTTCGGCTGTAGGGCATGAAACTGACTATACGTTGATTGATTTGGTTGCAGATGTTAGGGCGTCAACGCCTTCTGTTGCGGCGGAAATTGCGGTTAAAGAAAGCAAAAATTATGAGTCTTTGTTGAATTTTTACTACAGTCAAATTTATAAAGCGGTCATGGCAAAAAAAGATAATTGCTTAAACTGCTTAAAATTTAAAATAAAAGATAACAGAAGTTTGATTGTTAAAAGAAATAATGACGTTGTTAAACTTGAAAGTTTAAAGAATAATTTTAAAATTTGTTTGCAAAAAAAAGAAGAAGCACTTAAAAATTTTATAAAAGATTATGCAAGAAGGCAAGAAATGTTAAATCCTTTGTTGTATAAAGACTTAGGCTTTGCTGTGGTTGAAAAAGACGGGGAAAGAGTTGAAAATATAGGCAAAGTTTTGGCTGGGGATGAGATTAAAATTTATCTTAATGGCGGAAGTTTTTGTGCAAAAATTTTGGAGGTTAAACAAGATGACGATTGAAGAAAATTTGGAGAGATTAGAAAAAATTCTTAATGAAATTGAAAATTCAAGCACAGGCTTAGAACGAAGCGTTGAAAAGTATGAAGAGGCTGGAAAGATTATAAAAGATTGTTATGAATCTATTAAAAAATGCGATGGTAAGATTATTGAAATAACTGAGGATCTAAATCAAATTAATTTTGATGAAAACAAATAATTTAGAAACCTCTTGCATAAAAATATTGTATATGATATAATTATGTTGTTAGAGAAACTGTATCCTAGTCGCAAAAACTTTAATGAAAACGATTAATAGCGTTGAAGGGCATATCGATGAAGTTTCTGGTGTTTGCTTTGGTTGCCCAAACTGGGGCAGATGCTGGAAGTTAAGATTTTTGGGCGCATTATAACGGCATATAATACCCGACCCAATTATCGTGGAGACCTGAAAGGTGGATAATGACAAATTAACTACTAATCGGGATTAAACCTGCTATGTGGCGAACAAAAAGCTATGTACAGAGTAGCCTGTTTTGAGTGAATAATTGCGGATAATACATAATGTTTGAAACATTGTTTGCAAAATAGACTAGTTAAACAATTTTTGTGTTAAGGAAATCTTCTAGGCAGAATATCTTTTGGGGATTATAGTGTAATCTAAGTGGCAATTCGGTACCTTATGGCGCTAAACCAAAGCAGAAATGACACATTCGGCGACGGTGTGTGTTTAGTGGGGAAATCCAACCGAACCTAAGTTGCAAGGTTTACTCAAAAGATTTTCTCTAATTTTTTTTATATTAATAATTTATCTAAAATAAAAAGGTCGAAAGGAAATGAAAGAAGAAAAAGAATCTAAGCCGAAAAAAACCAAAATTGCATGGGCTTATCCAATTAGGGTGTTGCTGATAACACTTTCATTAAGTTTGGTGCTTAACATTTCAAGTGAGGCAGTGCTTTCTGGTGTTGGACTTATTATTTCTATTTTAATTTTGATTGTTTTTGTCGGGATATCAATTTTGTTTGATATGATAGGTGTTGCAGTTACCGCTGGAAACATTGAGCCATTTTTGGCAAGGGCTTCAAAAAAAGAAAATGGTGCAAAGGAAAGTATAAAATTAATAAAAAATGCAGAAAAAATCTCGAGTTTTTGTTGCGATATAGTTGGCGATAGTTGTGGAATATTATCGGGTGCTGTTGGTGCTAGTTTGGCAGTTTTTATTTATTCAGGTGAAAGTGGATTTTTGGCAATATTAATTCCTGCGCTTGTCAGCAGTGTTGTTACCTCGCTAACCGTTTTTGGAAAGGCAATTTTTAAGGGGGTAGCGGTAAACAATTCTGACCAAATAATTTTAAGGGTAGGAAAATTTTTAAGTTTCTTTAAAATAAAAAAATCTGATAAATCTAAAAAGAAAGACAAAGACAAAAAAGAAAATAATGGTGAAACAAAGTAATTTTGGCTTAAGTTTTGTTCTTAAATTTTCAAAAAAATTCATAAATTTATAAATGTAAGGGGATTTGTTTAAAAATTCTCTTTTTTATTTAAAATTTTAATCACAATATGTAGTATTATGCACTCTTTTTACAACACAATATGTTGTGTTTGTATAAATATTCACAACCAATATTCAATTTTTTGAATAAATATAAAAAATTTTTTGCATAAATATTCAAAAACACTTGCATAAAAATAAAAAGCGTTGTATAATAATTTACATAATTATTCAATACTTGCAAAGGAGAAATTTATGGCTAGGTCTTTAAGGCAAAGTAAGATTTTAGAAATTATTGCAAAAAATGAAATAGAAACGCAAGATGAACTTGTGAATGCTTTGCGTGCATTAAATTATGATGTAACTCAGGCAACAGTTTCAAGAGATATAAAAGAACTTGGTTTAATCAAGATTATGTCTGACAGCAAAAAATATAAATATGCTTATGTAGAAACTGAAAAGCAACAAATCTCTAACAAAGTTGTGGGTATATATAAAGAAGTTGTTATATCTGTAAAAACTGCTCAAAACCTTGTGGTTGTAAAAACTCTTAAAGGCTTTGCTGGCGGAATTTCAAGTTACATAGACAAAATGAATATAGAAAATCTTATGGGTACTGTTTATGGCGATGACACTGTTATGTGCATCACAGAAACAAATATGGATGCTGAAAGTGTTTATGAAAAATTGATTAATATTATATAATTTAATATTCCAGATAAAGTGAAAAGCATATTTTAAAATATTTTAAAGTATGCTTTTTAAAATTATAACAACTTTTCTTTGACAAAAAAGTGTAATAAAATTATAATTGTATTTATAGTTATATATTGTTAATAAAAAAGCAAATCTAAATTTTGAAAGCCTAGTTTTGCTTTTAATTATGGGGAGAAATTATGGAGAGAGTTTTGACAGGCATAAAACCAACAGGTATTGCTCATATTGGTAATTATTTTGGTGCAATTAAACAGGCAGTTGATTTTGCAAATAGCAGTAATGATTTTGAATGTTATTACTTTATTGCTGATTATCATGCTTTGACCACAGTAAAAACCAAACAAGAAATGATTGAAAACACATATAACATTGCTTGCACATGGCTTGCTTGTGGAATAGACCCAAATAAAGTTGTTTTTTTTAAGCAAAGTGATGTAAGTGAAGATTGTGAACTTTTTTGGATTTTGTGCAACTTAACAAGCAAAGGTTTAATGAATAGGGCTCACGCATACAAGGCTATTGTTGAAAAAAATGAAGCTGAAGGTCAAGATAAAGATATTGGTGTTAATATGGGCTTGTATAATTATCCTATCCTTATGGCAGCTGATATTTTGCTATTTAACGCAAAGAAAATTCCTGTTGGAATAGACCAAACTCAACATGTTGAGATTGCTCGAGATATAGCTAACAGTTTTAACAACAGATACGGCAAAGTCTTTACTCTTCCTGAAAGTGTTGTAGAAGATGAAACTTGTCAAATTGTTGGGTTAGACGGCAGAAAAATGAGCAAAAGTTATAAAAATACCATTGAATTGTTTTGCAGTGAAAAGCAACTTCAAAAGACCGTAAACAAAATTGTTACTGATTCAAGGCTTCCGGGCGAACCTAAAGACACAGACAACACTTTGTGCAAACTTTTTAAATTGTTTTCAAATGAAAAAGGTTATGAAGAATATTGCAACAAACTTTTAGGTGGCATGAGTTGGGGGGATGCAAAAAAAGAATTATTTAATGCTATGAACAAAGTTTTAACTCCTATGAGAGAAAAATATGACTACTATCAAGCCAACAGACAATTAGTTGACGAAATATTTAAAATCGGGGCAGAAAAAGCCAGAAAAGTTGCAAAGGAAACCTTAGAAAAGGTTAAAGATGCGATTGGCGTTAAATTGTGTAAATAATAAAAAATCAAATAAAATTAAGTATAAAAAAGTGAAACATTTAGTTTCACTTTTTTGTAATGTTATTTAATATCTCGTTTTGCAAAAATTTCACTTGTAACAACATAAATTATAACAGAGAAGAAAGTTATTATTGAAAAGCTAATAAAGAAATTCATATCATTTGCAATAACTTTGCTGAACATAGTTACAAATATATTGCTTGATGTTGTTGAAATAAGATGAGAGCCAAAATAACCAAATAAATTTGTGTTGACAAAAGGTAAGAATTTTATTATTCCCAAACTTGGGGTGAACATTGTTAAAACAAATGAAATAAAGTATAGAAGCAAACTTACAACTATGCATCCAGCATTTGATTTAAACCATGTTGAAATAGAAAGAGCAAATATTGCGTAAAAAATTAATTCTACCATTTTGCATAAGAATAGTAATAAAATTATAAGAATAGGGCTAACTGCTGTGCAATTTCCAGCATTAAAGATAACTAATATTGGAAGGGATGCAGTAGAATAAAGTATAGCACCAATGATATAAGTTACAATAAATGACATAAACAAGAAAATTAAGCCAATCAAAATAGTAGCAAGAAGTTTGCTAAATAAGATTTTGCGTCTTGAATAAGGTCTTATTGCAAGCAATTTCATTGTTCCATTTGAGTATTCTCCAGCAATCATGGTTGCACCTAAAAATACAACATATATTACAACAATAAAACTGCAAAATTCAATGGCAAAAAACATAAAATCATACACATTAGGCTCTGTGTTGCTTGTTGCGTTTAAACTTAATGGGCTTGCATATTCAAAGGCATATTTATTGTTATCTAAATAAAATTTACAAATGTTTTTTTGCTCATTTATGGTATATTTAGTTTTGAATTGAAAGTTTTGATATAATGATTGAATATAATCATCGCTAAAATCACTTAATGCAGAAGCGTTGATAGTGTGCAATGTTAGGTTATAGGCATTTTCATTGGCCTGTTGAAATCTTGTGATTAATGTTCTGAATTGTTGTTTATGCTCAAGTTTATCACTTAAAGAATATTCAGATTTAAAGTTTTGAATATCAGTTTCAATTTCAGATATTTTAGTTTTTGCATCTTCAAGGTTAGTTTTTGCATTTTCAAGTGCTTGTTTTTCGGGTAAAAAAGTTTTCATTTGTTCAACATAGTTTGTTAAAGTGTTAAACATATCAAGGTCATAATAAATTGTTTTAACCGTTTCTGAATGAGGCATTTCGCCAGAAAATGGGGTAGTTAAACATTTTGACAAATAAACATCTATGTCATTTTTTGTAGTTGATTCTAAAAGCAAATAATAAAAACCATTTAAACCATTGATATATTTGTTATACAAACTTTGAAATTCAGTAATTTTTGTTTTTAATTCCGCCCTTTGCTCATTTAACAAATTTTTAATTTCATTCGAAGGATTGTTTATTGTTGAATTTCTTTGATAATCAACAAAAAATGTTTTAATCTCTTTGATTTTATCTAACAATTCTTGTTTTTTAGAGTTGGTGTTATTATTTATTTCATTCAAATAAAAATCAATAATATTTGTGGACGGAATGATATGATTTGAAGAAATATAATCTTTTGAAAGTGTATTTTTTGTGTCTGTAGAGCCATAACTTCGGTCATACATTTGTCCAACAGTAGAGCCTGTTAAATTCACCAAACCACTGTTTTGACGAGTTGCTGGCTTAAACAAAAGTGCTGATAATGTTAGAACAACAACAAGAAGGGCAGTTACAACAAAAATGCCCGGTTTTAAAAATACTTTCTTTAATTCGCCTTTGGTTAATCTAAAAATTCCCATAAAATTTCCTTTAAAAACTATAAAATATTTTGTTCTTTTCCTTTGTGTACGATGTCAAGGAATATATCTTCCAAACTTCTAGTTACTGTGCTTATTCCATAAATAGAAATGCCTTTATTTATCAAAACAGAAGTAATTATTGGAATTTGCTCATTTTTAGTTTCAATAATAACTCGATTTCCTATGCAGAACACAGAAGCATCAGGATATTTATCTAATAAAATTTTTCCAGCATAATTTGGATAATCAACTTTTATTGAAACTTGAAGTTTAGAATTTAAGCCCTGTTGCAATTCTTCCATTGTTTTGTTTTCTATAATCATTCCATTGTCAATAATGCCAATTCTATCACAAATTAATTCCATTTCCGCAAGAATATGACTTGATATTAAAATTGCAATTCCTTGTTCTTTTGCAAGTTTTTTTAAAAACATACGCATATCTTTTATGCCATTTGGGTCTAGTCCATTTGTTGGCTCATCCAAAATCAACAACTTAGGATGATGAAGTAGGGCTTGGCAGATACCAACTCTTTGCTTCATGCCTAAGGAATAGGTTTTAACCTTGTCATTTATTCGATTTTCCATTCCAAGCATGCCAACTATTTTATCAATTTCATTCTTGTCAACCTTTCCATAAAGAGAAGCATAATATTTAAGGTTATCCATTCCGCTCATGTAAGAATATAATTCAGGGTTTTCAATTATTCCGCCAACATTTTTAATTGCTTTTTGAAAATCTTTTTCAATATCATAACCACAAATAAAAACTTTTCCGCTAGTGGCTTTAGCAAGACCAGTAATAACCCTTATAATAGTGGTTTTTCCAGCACCATTTTGACCTATCAAGCCATAAATTTCGCCTGCAAAGATGTTAAAAGAAACATTATTTACTGCCGCTCTTTCTTTTCCAAATATTTTTGTAACACCTTGAACAGACAAAACGCAATTTGATTTTTTTTCCATTTAAACTCCTAATAAAAAATTATAGCACAACATAATAAAGATGTAAATATTAATTTACAAATTTGTTTAGTTTGAAAAATATTTTGATTTGTAAAGTAATAATTTAATCAAAGGGTAGGCAATAAAATTTGAAAGCATCAATGTTTCCATAATAATTTTCATTTTAAAATCAAACGAATTATTGACGTTCATGCCTGCAAATATGTTTATACATAAAATCAAAACAAAACTTACAACAAAAATTAAGCAAAAATAAAATAATTGTGTTTTAAAATTGTATTTTTTTGTGTCAACCTTAAATTTGTCTTTAAAAAACTTTAAAGAATAAAT
Organism: uncultured Clostridia bacterium; assembly: GCA_934747965.1. Lineage (GTDB taxonomy): Bacteria > Bacillota > Clostridia > Christensenellales > UBA1242 > UBA7868. Next base: position 20,086 of record CAKVHI010000003.1, on the reverse strand, counting down.
AAAACTAATTAACAATCCTGCAAGTAAACTTAGCGTGAAAATAACAATTTCAAAAGTTTGTAGTAGGTTAAATTTGCTTAGAACAACAAAAGAAATAATGCTTTCAGTAACAATTAACAACGACAAAATTATTGCTAAAACAAAATTTAGTTTGTTTGAATAAATATAGTTTGAATTTCTAATAAGTTTGTTATTCATTTTTGAATATTCTCTTATATTTATTCCTTCCAAATTAACTTCTTCAGTGATTTTTGTTGCCCTAGAAATTAACGTTTGTTTGTGAACATTGTTTATGTATTGCTTAACACCTTTGCTGTTGTCGTTACTCTGAACAATTTTGTCTTGATAACTTCGGCTTTGAATTTGATTTTTTGAGTAATCATTGTTATAGAAATTCTTTTCTGTTTTTAACATAACATTAACATCATCATCAACATTTATCCTTGGAAGTTCAGGCTTTGGAGATTCAACAGTTTCTTCAACCTTTTTTTCTAAAGTTTCATCATTTTCAATTTGCCCAGAAATAACCTTTTCTTCTTTATTTTCATCAGCAAGCAGTGAGCCAAAAATGTTTTTAAAATCAAGCGAATTTTCTTTGTTTGCAACAGAATTATCACTGCCAGAATTTTCATCAACTTTGTTTTCTAGGCTAACTTGTTCTTTGGCTTTAATGTCAGAGTTTGACAGAATCTCATCATTATTTTTATTATCGTTTTCTAAAATTTTGCCACTTTGATTTCCTTCATTTTCTTGCTTATTATCGTTTGATTTGTTAATAATTATGCTTGATTCATTTATTTTAGAGTTAAACAAATTTGAAATATCAATCACATTTTCTTTTTGAAGGGAAGTAGTGTAATTATTATTTTCGTAGTTGTTTATAAGTTTTTCATAACTTAAATTATTGTTCACTTCATCGGCTTTATTATCTAATTCTTTTTGATTAACAATATTTAGGAAGTTTTCATCAAAATTCTCTTTTTGTTTTTCTATTTCTGTTTGTTTAGGTTCAAAAGATTGTGCATTTGGTTTTAAATTTTCATTTTCAGAAACTTGGCTTTCAACTTTTTCTTCGCATACATTTGAGTTTATTTGTTCTTGTTGAAGATATTGGCTGTTGTTAATAGCGTTTTGGTTGTTATTATCAGCATTTTGATTTTTATTTTCTTGATTTTCAGAATTAAAATCAAAAAAACTTTGTTGAAAAGGGCTCACTTCAATTTGAAAAGGATTTTTTTTCATTTCAGTATTTTCTGCTTGTGCAACATTTGATGAATTGCTTAAAGAAACTTTTTCATTTGAAAAATTAGTTTTTATATCTTCCAATTTTTGATTTTTAAACATTTCTCCTAAAAATTCTTTTGAACTATCCCAAGTGAAGTTAGAAGCATTAAGTTTATTAAGACCTTTTTGAGTTATAGAGTAGTAATGCCTTCTAATTCCAAGATCACCATCTTGCCAATAAGAAGAAATAAAACCACCAGCTTCTAAGCGCTTCAATCCAGAATATAAACTTGCTTCTTTCAAAAAAAACTTACCAGCACTCTTAATTTCTATTTCTTTATTAATTTCATAACCATACTTATCGCCACTTTGAAGGGCTTTTAACAAAATTTCATTCACACTACCACGGTTTTCACCGCTAACAACGCTACTTTTCATTTGAATAACTCCATTAATTTGTTTTTATTATATAAAATAATAAAAAATTTGTCAATATAATTACTATGCAAATTTTGCATAGTATTAATTTTGTTTTATTTTTTTGCAAAATATGATAAAATTAATACATGATAAAACCCGATAAATTGATTTTGAGCAACAGAAAAAATATTTCACTTAAAATAAATAAAAGTGGGCAGTTAATTGTTTCTGCACCAAAAGATGTTGACTTAAACAAAGTTTTTAATTTTATATGTGAAAAAGAGAAGTGGATAACTCAAAAGCAAACTCAAATTAAAAGCACTCTAGAGATAAATCAAAATTTATTAAATTATGAAGAAGTCTTGTTTTTAGGTAAAAAATACCCAGTTATCTTTATTAAAAATCAAGCTGAAATCGAATTAACTGATAATGCCTTATGTTTGCCTCAAAAACTCAATTTTTCAACTTCAAGGCTAATTAAAGCATTGAAAGAGTTTTACATACAAAATGCTGAAATAATTTTGATAGACAGAACAAAAGAATTGCTTAACTTTATGAAATTAAACTGTAAAAGTGTTTCTATAATAAACAGCAAAGCAAAATGGGGAATGTGTGACAGCAAAAAAAATATATTTTTGAATTATAAACTTTTGTTTTTATCTCATGAATTAATTGACCATGTTATATTTCACGAATTAACACATTTAGTTGAATTAAATCATAGTGAAAACTTTTATATGGAATTAAAACGAGTTGAACCTAACCATAAAGTTATGCAACAGCAACTCAAAAAATGTGGCTTTTTACTTAATTTACTAATTTAAAAGGAAAGTTAAAATAATTTAAACTCAATATTTTGAATTTTGATTTTTAACTAACTATATACAGTGGTTTGGTAAATTAAACAGGTTGGACAAAATGTATGACAGAAGCTTTATAGCTCTACAGACACAAAAAATACGCTTTCAATGGTTGATTAACAAGTTTGAAATTTTTGTGGTTAATACCTATTTTTTTGGAATGAATAACATAATTTTTAGATAATTTATTATAAAAATTGTGAATAGTAGAGTAGAGAATTAAAAAATTGATTTATAAAACTATTCGCAAAATACAGATTTTGCGAATAAAAAGGTAAATATTTAACAAAAATTTATAACTTTTTAAATTTTTTATAATCTATATTAAAATTTTTTATAATTTGGTATAAAACATAAATAACAAATTACTAAATATTTTTGCATAGTAATAAAACATTAAACTTTATATAATGAAAAGATTTACTTGTTTTATAAATTATGTTTGCAATATCACTTGAATTTTAATGTATCTTGTTTCTTTTACTTTATAATTTCATCAATGTTATCAATAAAAATTTTACTTTGCTTTAAAACAAGTTTAAGGTCATATTTTGTAATATAATATTTTGCGAATAGTTTATATTCCTTATCTAAAAACAAGGGGTTATTTTCAGCATTTTTTAAATTGTCAAAATTTTCATACTTATAAACTTTGAATAAATAATCGTAGATTTTAAGAAAAATATCATAAATATATTCACCTTCAAAAATTTTATTATCCAAACTATATAATAAATTTTCATAAAAATAAAGGTTTTTTGAGGCGTTTAAATTTAATTTGCTAAGTAGTGATAACTCTCGCTCAATTATCTTAAAAAATTTGACCAAATCAAAGAATTTACCTTTAGTTTCTTTGTTTTTTTGTAGCAAATTTTTATGCAATAATTCAAAATTAAAATTATAAGATTTACCCTTAATTTCAAATTCTTGGTTATTATTGTTTTGACTTGCAAAAGTAAAAAAAATGAAGAATTTAAAGTCAAAAAACTTTAAGGATATGCCATTTTTGCGTTGAAATAATGACATATCTTTTGTGTTTAATGATAAGTAATAATAAAGATTCGAAATCAAATCTTGAGTCGTAGGAATTGCTATTTTTGTTGGATGCATACTATCTTGCAACATCTTTCCTATTTCAGACTTTTTGCTGTAACTTTCACTGTAAGTCAAATCATCACTATTTCCGAAATAATCAATCATAATTGTAGCGTTGTCCAAAAAATCGTAATTAGATTTTATGCTTATGTCACCAATTAAATTGGCTTTAAAATCAATTTTATTTTCAAATTCTTGCTTTGTTTTGTTAAAAAATAATGTTAAAAAACCATTTAGTTTTTTTAATACTAAATTAAAATTTTTTTCATCTTCTTTATTTTTTACTTTAACAAAATCATTTATGATTGCTTTCTTTAATTGGTCCATTACTTAACCTTTTCAATTTTTTCCATTCCACCCAAATATGGTCTTAAAACTTCAGGAATTGTAACTGAGCCATCAGCATTAAGATTGTTCTCAAGAAAGGCTATTAAAGCTCTTGTTGAAGCCAAAACCGTGTTGTTAAGTGTGTGAGGATAATAATTGCCGTTTGCACCTTTAACTCTAATTCCAAGCCTACGACTTTGAGCATCGCCAAGAGTTGAGCAAGAGCCAACTTCGAAATATTTTTGTTGTCTTGGGCTCCATGCCTCAACATCACAACTTTTAACCTTAAGGTCGGCAAGGTCGCCACTACAACACTCAAGGGTCCTTACAGGAATGTTTAGGTTTCTGAAAATTTCAACAGTGTAAGACCACATTTTGTTGTAAAAGTCCATACTTTCTTCGGGTTTACAAATAACAATCATTTCTTGTTTTTCAAATTGATGCACACGATAAATTCCACGCTCTTCAATGCCATGTGCGCCAACTTCTTTTCTGAAACAAGGACTATAACTTGTCATTCTTATAGGAAGTTCACTTTCCTTCAAAATTGTGTCTTTAAATCTTCCAATCATGCTGTGTTCACTTGTTCCAATCAAGTATAAATCTTCACCTTCGATTTTATACATCATTGCATTCATTTCGGCAAAACTCATAACACCATTAACAACATCACTTCTTATCATAAAAGGTGGTATGCAATAAATAAAGCCTTTGTCTATCATGTAATCACGAGCATAATTTATCATTGCAGTAACAACTCTTGCAGGTGTTCCCATTAAATAATAAAAGCCATTTCCACTTGTTCTGGCAGCACTTTCTTTGTCTAAACCACAAAAACTTTCCAAAATATCAGCATGATAAGGAATTTCAAAATTTGGGACTTTAGCTTCGCCAAAGCGTTCATTTTCAACATTTTCACTGTCATCTTTTCCAACAGGAACACTACTATCAATTATGTTTGGAATTTTCATCATAATGTTTTTAATCTGTGATTCAAGTTCAACCTGTTTATTTTCAAATTCTTCAATGCTAATGTTAATTTTTGAAACTTCTTCTTTCAAAGCATTTGCTTTGTCAAGTTCTTTATTTTTCATTAAATTTCCAATTTCAGCACTTTTATTTTTTCTCATTGCCCTTAAATCATCAATTTTTTGCTTATATTCACGATTTTCTTTATCAAGTTTGGCAACACTATCTACGAGTGAAATTTTTTCATCTTGAAATTTCTTTTTAATGTTTTCCTTAACAAGATTAGGATTTTTTCTGATTAATTCTATGTCTATCATGTTACACCTCTAAAAAATATATAATATATAATAATATTTTAGAAAAAATTTGTCAAATAAATTCAGACATAAAAAAAATTCATGTTAGTATTGCTCAATATTGAGTTTGCACAGTATTTAAATATATATTTGCATAGTGCTATGCATAGTACTATGCAAATAAAAAATTTGCAAATAAAATGGTAAAAAATAAGATAAAAATGTAAAAAATTTGAAAAGTTTATTGCATTGTGATATAATGTTAATATGAATGATTATTTTGTTGAAAGAAATAATAAAAACGCAATTTTGCTTAAAAAATTAAAAAGTGAACTTCCCTTCTTTTGCGAAGAGTTTTTTTTGGGAATTGATAGCAAAACATCAATGTTGACCAAGGTTAATTACGCAAGAGATTTAAAAATTTTTTTTACTTTTTTAACAAAAGAAGTGTATGAATTTAACAGCAAAAAGATAAAAGAATTAACATTAGAAGATTTAAACAAAATCACATCCACTCATATAGAAATGTATTTGGATTATTTAACTTATTATGTTGATGATGAAAATTTAAGCCACTCAAACTCAAACAAAACAAAGGCTCGTAAAATTTCTGCCTTAAGAGCATTTTTTGGTTATTTGTATAAAAAAGAACGAATAAAAGAAAATGTTACCACAAAAATTGATATGCCAAAATTGACGGACAAAGAAATTGTTAGGCTTGACATAAATGAGGTTGTAAATATTCTAAATTTGGCTGAAAGTGGCGATGGTTTTAGCAAAAATCAAAAGGCTTTTTTTGAAAAAACGCAGAAACGCGATTTTGCAATGCTTAGTTTGTTTTTGGGCACAGGTATTCGTATTAGCGAATTGGTAGGTCTTAATATTGATGATTTTAATTTTGAAGATAATAGTTTTGTTGTAACCAGAAAAGGTGGAAGTCGAATGATTTTATATTATTCGGATGAAGTTAAGGATGCGTTAATTAATTATTTAGATTTCAGAAAAGAACAACAAAAAAATAAAGATGAAGAATTAGATTTGCACTCTCCTTTCTTTATATCACTTCAAAACAAACGCATAAATGTAAGAAGTGTTGAAAATTTGGTTAAAAAATACGCTAAAGTTGTAACTCCCCTAAAAAAAATTACGCCACATAAACTAAGGTCTACTTTTGGAACTAATTTGTATCAAGAAACCAAAGATATTTATGTTGTTGCCGAAGTTTTGGGCCATAAAGATGTGAACACAACAAAGAAGCATTATGCTGCAATAAGTGAAAATCTAAGGCGGGACGCATTGTCATCCGTTAAACTTAGAAAAGATGATTAAAAAAGGAAGAGATTAAACCCTTCCTTTTTTAAAATTATTTTTCTTTTTTATAATTTTAACCTTGTGAATTTGCGTTTCTTTCTTTAAAACTCTTTATCGCATCAGTTGCAAGTTTATCACAAACATTGTTGTAATAATTGTTGGAATGTCCTTTAACCTTTACAAATTTAAAATTATGCTTTTGAAGAGCATCTAAAAGTTCAAGCCACATTTTTTTATTTGCAACTTCTTTTTTTTGCGAATTTTTAAATCCGTTTTTTTGCCAAGTATCAATCCAATTTTGATTAAAAGCATTATGAACATAAGCACTGTCAGTGTATATAGACAAATTACAAGGTTTTTTTATAGCCTTCACGCCCTCAATAACTGCCAATAATTCCATTTGATTGTTTGTGCTGTTTTCACAACATCCACTTGCTTGTTTTTCTTTATTCTTGCAAAGCAAAATATATCCCCACCCACCAATGCCGGGGTTACCACTGCATGCACCGTCAGTATATAAGTCAACATCTAATAATTTTTCAACCATAATCATCCTTTAAATCAAAACAATTTCAATAGCACAAACACCAAATTCAGACTGCTGTTTGGCTGTATAGTAAATATTCATATCGTCAGGTTTTGCAATTTCATTTTGTTTGTAACCAAGTTTAGTTTTATCAAAATTTTTATATAATTCTTCAAAGTTGTTAAAAACAAAGATGTTTTTAACTTGACACTTTAAGTTTTCACCACTCAACAAATTAGTGAAAACAATTTCATCATCTATTTTAATTTTCTTTCGTTTTTCATCATAAAGACGCATTTCGATTGTCTTTTGTTTATTTTTTATCTTCATGAAAGGGTCATTTTGTAATTTTAAATAATGGATTTCCATAGTTTAAGTTTAAAGCAATAAATTTAAAAAGTCAATCAAAATATATTTTTACTTTAAAAAATCACAATAAAAAGAAAGGTTTGACCTTTCTTTTGTTATTTTGCGTATTCAATGCAACGATTTTCACGAATAACATTAACTTTAATTTGACCTGGATATTCCATTTCTTCTTCAATTTTTTTGGCAATATCTTTTGCAAGAAACAAAGCTTGATCATCTGATATTTCTTCAGGTTTAACAATAACTCTGACTTCACGCCCTGCACTAATAGCAAAAGCCTTATCAACACCTTTAAAGTTGTCTGCAATATTCTCAAGTTGTTCTAATCGTTTTATATAATTTTCAATGCTTTCACGCCTTGCGCCCGGTCTTGAACTGCTTATAGCATCAGCCGCTTGCACTAACACAGCCTCAACAGAATGAAATTCTACATCGCCATGATGGGCTTCAATGCAATGAATAACTGCTTCACTTTCTTTATATCTTTTTGCAAGATCCACGCCAATAGAAACATGTGTCCCTTCGGTTTCATGATCTAGTGCTTTTCCAATATCATGAAGCAGACCCCCTCGTTTTGCAACTTTAATATCTGCCCCAATTTCGGCAGCCATTAAGCCTGCAATGTAAGAAACTTCCAAACTGTGTTTTAAAACATTTTGACCATAACTTGTTCTGTATTTAAGCCTTCCAAGAGTTTTTACAATCTCTGGATGTAGTCCATTTACATCGGCTTCAAACACTGCATTTTCGCCAGCCTCTTTAATTGTTTGGTCAATATCTCTTTTAACCTTTTCAACAACTTCTTCAATTCTTGAAGGGTTAATTCTTCCGTCCATGATAAGCTTTTCCAAACTCAATCTTGCTACTTCTCTTCTTATTGGGTCAAATCCAGAAATTACTATGTTTTCTGGAGTGTCATCAATAATTAAATCAACACCTGTTGCATTTTCAAGTGCTTTAATATTTCTTCCTTCTCTTCCAATAATTCTTCCTTTAATTTCTTCGTTTGGAAGAGTAACAGAAGATACAGTAACTTCACTTGTATGGTCAGCAGCACAGCGTTGAATTGCCATTGTTATTATGTTTTGTGCTTTTTTGTTCGCTGAATTTTTTGCTTCTTCCTCAATTTCTCTTACCATTTTTGCTGCAGATTTCTGTGCTTCTTCGGTTAAAGAATTGATAAGCATACTTTTTGCTTCTTCTTTGCTTAAAGATGCGACTTTTTCAAGCTCTTTGCTAACAGATTGCTTAGCAATTTCAAGCTCTTGCTTAGTTTTGTCAATAGCATTTAATTTTTCTTCTAAATCTTGTTTTGTTTTGTCTATCAAATCGCTCTTGTTGTCTAACTGCTCTTCTTTTTTGTTTAAAAATTCTTCTTTTCCATAAACTTTTTCTTCAAGTTTTTGAATTTCAAATCGGCGTTCTCTGATTTCGCCGTCAACTTCCATTTTTAATTTATGTGCTTCTTCTTTGGCTTCTAATATAGCCTCTTTCTTAACATTTTTAGCTTCGTTTAATGCATCCTCAACAATTTTTGTTGCAGATGCTTTTGCTCTTTTAAGTTTTGTGTCAACAACAACTTTCATTAAAATTGCACCCGCAATCAAGCCTATTGAAAGTCCAATTCCAAGCCAAGCCATAATGTAGCCAGCACCAATCGTAAAAATAGAAGCAAGTGTATTAATTGCCATAATACCACCTCTATTTAGTTAAATTTATATATAAAAACAAAATGTTCAATTCTATATATATGAAATATATTAACTAAATTTCCAAAAAAAGTCAATTAAAATAATCAACTTTTTTGTCTAATTATAATTCAATTATCTCCAAACTATCTATTGCTTGCTTAATAAGCATATCTAAATCAAGTTTGTCTTCTTCTTTTTTAACTCGGTCGAGTTTTGGCTTTATAATTGGGTTTTTTGGTAAAAAGACAGTACAGCAATCTTCATAAGGCAAAATAGAAGTTTCATAAGTGCCTATTTTGTTTGCTAAAAAGATTGTTTCATCTTTATCAAAAGCAATTAAAGGTCTAAGCACAGGTGTTAATTTTAAAACAGAGTTTGTACTTGTTATGCTTTCTATTGTTTGACTTGCCACTTGACCCAAACTTTCGCCAGTGATGATTGCTTTATATTCAAATTTGTTGCAAATTTGTTCGGCAATTCGCATCATTATTCTTCGCATTAAGGTTATCATATAGTCGCCATCACAGTGTTTGTGAATTTCTTCTTGAATTTTTGTGAAAGAAACAACAAATAATCTTTTAAGATGAGTGTAAGGTTTTATTAACTTTGCAAGTTTTATAACCTTGTTTTTTGCGTTTTCGCTTGTGTAAGGAAAACTGTGAAAATGAAGCCCATCAACAATCATTCCTCTTTGGGCAATTTTGTAACCCGCAACAGGGCTGTCAAGCCCACCAGATAAAAGCAATAAACCTTTTCCTGCACTACCAACTGGCATTCCGTTTAACCCTTTAATAATGCTAGCAAAAATATATGTCTTTTTATTTTCTCGAATATCGATAGAAACTTCAGTTTTGTAATTATGCAAATCTACTGTTAAATTTTTGTTGTTATCCAAAATTATTCCACCAATAATTTTAGAAAACTCTGTTGAATTAATTGGAAAAGTTTTATCTGCTCTGTTAACACTAACTCTGAAACTTGTGTTTTCTAGCCTAAAGTTTTTAAAATATTCTTCTATATTTTCAACGCTTGTGTCAATTTCATCTGCAACGCTTAATGAATAAATACCAAACACCGTATTTAATGATGAAATAATTTCATTTGTTTTGGATTCTTCAAAATCTGAAATTGTGTATCTTGTGTGAACAAAATTAATATTACAATCAAAATCTTTTAGGGCTGATTTAATGTTGTTCAACAAAAGTTTTTCAAAAAAATGCTTATTATTTCCTTTCAAATGAATTTCTGAATATCTTACTAAAATTACTTTTTTCATTATAAATTACCTCTTAATTGTTTTATGCAAGCGTCTAATTCTTTGCAAAAAATCAAAATTTCCTCCTCGGTTGTGTTTTTGCTTAAACTAATTCTTAAATTTCCAAGAATTTCACTTTTATTTTTGTGCATACTCTCCAAAATTCTATTCCCACTTTTTTTTGCACTGCAGGCACTTCCTAAGCCAACATAAATATTTTTTTCGCTTAACATATTTTGAATTGTTTCAGCATTAAGCCCTAGCACAGACAAACTTAACACATAAGGAGAGCAACAAACAAAACCACCTTCGTTGCTGGGTGAATTAATTTCAATATTTTCAATTTCACTAACTTTCTTCCTTAAAATATTATTAAGTTTTAAAACTCTTTCAAAATTTTCTTCTTGATTTTTAACAGCGTTTTCTATACAATCATAAAAACTAAAAATCATTGGAGCATTTGTCGTTCCACTTGATATATTAAATTCTTGTCCACCACCCAAAATAAACGGTTTTAGATTTTTGATGTTTTTCACATAAAAGCCAGCAACACCTTTTAAGCCATAAATTTTATGACTAGAAATTGTATAAAAATCTAGGTTTGAAACATCTACTTTTATTTTCCCAAGAGCTTGAACACCATCACTGTGGATTAGAGTTTTAGGATTTAATTGCCTTATTTTTTTCGCAATCTCTGCTATGTTGTTTATGGCACCTGTTTCATTCGAAACATTTATAATGGAAACAAATTTTGTGTTTGAATTTATACAGTTATACAAACTTTCTGTGTCTATAAAACCATCGCTAGTTGAAGGAATAAAAATAACTTTCTTTCCTTCAAGCATAAGTTTTGTTGCAATATTAAAAACACTTGGATGTTCTAAACTTGAAAACACATATTCTTCATTTTTGTTGTTGGTTACAACAGAATTTATAATAATGTTGTTTGCTATTGTGCTAGATGCTGTAAAAATAAAGTTATCACTTTCATTTCCGCCCAAAAGTTTAGATATTTTGTGCCTTATTTGTTCAATTTTTTCACTCAAAAAAATACTGGGCGAATAATTGGCTCCCGGATTAAAAAAATATTTTTGATATTCAACAAAATTCTTAACAGTTTCATCATCAGGTTTAGTTGTTGATGCATTATCTAAAAAAATCATAAGTTTATTATATCACAAAAACAACTAAAAACAATTATTTTTTTGAAATTAAAAAATATATTGTTCTATTTTTATTCTTATAGGTTTTAATTTCCCATTAAGGTATTAAGTTTAAAAGATTGTCTAGTTTGTTAGAGTTTAAATAAACTTCTGGAATATCCCCAACGATAACACTTTCACAAATCATAATACTTGTTGTTGTTTTGACAGTGTTGTTTTTTAGAGGCAAAATGATATTAACTTGAGTGTCTACCGTAACATAAAGTTTATGGATTGTTTGGTTGATTCCAGCCGACTTAAATTCACTTTGAAATGAGCATGTTACATCGCCAACAGGAATAAGTTTTATGTTTACGCTAGGACCCCTTCCGTTTAAAAGATTAATTCCACTGAAAGTTCCAATAGGAATATTAATTCCATCTGCCCCTATTTTTTCAAGTTTAATCTGGCTTGTTTTGATTAAGTCTTTTGTTAGCATATTTATTTGAATGGAATTGGCTTGAATAAGTTTAATTTTCCCTTCATTATCCGTTGTGATATTAACCAAATTATCATAAATATTTTTGTTTGTAACAAGTTCGCTTACGGCATTGTTTACGGCTTTAACTGATAACGCCCTAACTTTACTTTCACTGTAAGAATAAACAATATTGCTAATGTTTGTCCCAAAAAAAATTATTAATGAAAAAATTATGGTCAAAACAAAGATTAACACAAATTTTCTTTTTCTTTTTTTCTTTAAATCAACATTTTTCTTTTCTTTTTTACGAAAAATTTTTTTAAACAATTTCATCAAAATAAATATATGTATAAGTCTTTAAACAAATTACTAAAACAAAAAAAGAGCGACAATCGCTCTTTAAAAATGTAATTAAATAATAACATTTTTGTCTTTGTTTTAAATACTATGCATAATACTATGCAATATGCTATGCAAATTTTAGGATTTTTTTGTATGACTGTTAAATATCAAAGCAAAAATAAAACTAAAGAACACTGCTGCACCAATTCCTGTTGCTGTTGCTGCAAGTCCTCCTGTAAAAATTCCCATAACACCAGTCGATGTAACAGAATTTATAACACCTTTTGCCAATGTCCTACCAAATCCCATAATTGGAACAGTTGCTCCGGCTTTTCCAAACTCCACAAGAGGGTCATACAAGTCAAGAGCCTCCAAAACAACCCCTAAAACCAAAAACAAAACCAATATTCTTGCTGATGTCATTTTTGTTTTTAAAATCAAAATTTGGCCAAGCAAGCAAATTGTTCCACCAACCAAAAACACTTGAAGATATGTCAACCACATTATTTTTTATCCTCCTTTTCTAAAACCACAGCATGGCAAACTCCTGGAATGCTTTCTCCTTGTTGTGTCGAAAGAGGGCTTAACAAGGCTCCAGTTGCACAAAACAAAACTTTTTTCAATTCGCCTTTTTGTAATTTAGGTATGATATATGCATTCAAAACACTGGCACTGCATCCCGCACCACTTCCACCTTGATAAACTCTTTGATTTTTCGAAAAAATCATTTGACCGCAATCGTTGTAATTTTCTCCTAGGATATAACCTTCTCTTTCCATTAAATCATTCAAAATTTCACTTCCAAGTTTTCCAAGATCACCCGTTACTATAAGGTCATAATTTGAAGGTTTTGTTTTTGTTTCTTTAAAATGACTTATAAGTGTGCTCATTGCACTTGGTGCCATTGCTGCACCCATATTATTTGCATCTGTAATGCCAAAATCTGTAACTTTTCCGATAGTTGCTGAACTTAAAAACACATCACTTCCAGTCTGACTTAAAATTGTGCATCCGCTCCCTGTTACAGTCCATTGGCTGGTTGGCGGGCGTTGGTTTCCAAGTTCAAGTGGATAACGATATTGCTTTTCAACAGAAGAAAAATGACTTGCTGTTGCACAGGCAACATTTTTTAAATATTTTCCATCAATTAACATCCCACCAATAATTAAACTCTCTGCCATAGTTGAACAAGCTCCATAAAGCCCTAAAAAGGCACTGTCTAGGTCGCGGGCAGAAAAACTTGAAGAAATTATTTGATTCATTAAATCGCCCGCAATAAGGGCATCAATTTGGTTTGGTTTTAGTTTGGCTTTGCTAATTGCCCCATGAATAGCAGTTTCTAGCATTTTCTTTTCAGCTTTTTCATAACTTTTTTGACCAAATAAATCATTTTTAAGAATGTGGTCAAAATAATTTTTAAAATTACCCTCGCCTTCTTTTTTCCCAACCAAGGCATAGTTGCCAATAATTCTTGGTTTGTTTTTGAAAATAATTGTTTGTTTTGATTGATAATCTTTTTTCATATTCACCTATATAAAGAAGTATATTATTCCAACAATAATCGAACTAACCGTTCCCATAACAATAACTGGTCCTGCAACTGTAAACATCTTTACACAAAGGCCCAAAATAAGCCCCTCTTTTTTGTATTCAAGTGCTGGGCTTGCTATTGAATTTGCAAAGCCTGTAATTGGAATAATTGAACCAGCGCCTGCAAATGTCCCAATATTATCATAAACTCCAAGAGCCGTTAAAAAAGTTGATAAAAAAATTAATATAACAAGCATATATGTTGTTAATTGCATATCTGTTAAAGTTGGGTTGATGTATGCTAACAAATCATAAAATCCTTGCCCTATGCAACAAATAAGCCCGCCAACCCAAAAAGAATTTAAAAGTGATGGAAACTTTTTGCTTTGTGGAGATTTTTTGCTTACATAATCGTTATATTGTTTATTTCTTTCTTGAATATTCATAATAAATCCTTTAAATATTTTTAAATTGCTAAATAATGTTTAACCTAAAAATTTTTTTTAAACCTATAAATAAAAAAAACAAATTTGCACAAACTATTAAAAATTGGAGGGATTTATGAAAAAAATATTATGTTCAATTTTAGTTATTTTCTTTGTAATATGCTTGTTTGGTTGTGGTGAATCAAATGAAGTTGTTTTGGCAAGAAAAATTTCAAAAAACACCACAAATCTTTTAAATGCTATTAATAATCTTGAAGAAGTAACTCAAAGTGATATTCAAATAAATGAATTTGAAGGTGTTTATCAAAGCATAAACTCTAACAGTTTAACGCCTTATCAAACATCTAAAGTTAGCAAAATAAAAGAGATTTTTAAACGCCATAATTCTTTTAATATTAAAAATATTGGGCAAAAGCATGAACCAAAATTTATGACAGAAAATAAACAGGTTGAAAATAATTTTGAACAAAATTCACAAAAAAGTGTTGAAAAAATGCCAAGAGATTATCAAATTTATTCATCAAAATACCTTTCAACAGAAAATCGAAATAACAACAATTTAAACATTTTTAAAAACAAAATAGAAAGTTTATATAATGCTTGTAATGATTGCGGTTATGTGAACAGCAAATGCACGGAATGTCAAAATCAACTTAAAACTTCTATTTCTGAATGTAAAACTTTGTGTGAAAAACTTGAAAATGGCGAAATTAAACTTTCTGAAGAAGAATTAAATTTATGTAACACTTATTGTAATCAAATAAATTCTTATTGCAACCAAATTAAAGATTGTAAAGGTAATTGTAATACTTATCTTGATTCATTAAAGGCTTTAAAAGGTTATTTTGGGTCTAATAGTGATACTTTAGTAAATAACTATATAAATTTGTTAGGATGCCTAGAAAATCGTTTAAATTGCTATAATGGTGCTTTAGAATGTGTGAACAATTGTAATAACTTATTAAAAAATTGCTATAATTGTCAAAATAACAATGAAAAAAATTATGATTTGATTGAAAATATAAACAATGTTAATCAAGAAACCCCAGAAAATCAAACTCCATACACTAAGGATATAAAAGAAAGCAATGAAAACAATAGACCACACCCAGTTACAAGACCTGATTATAACAATTCAAACAATCCAAACTTTGTTAATCCTAATGGATTTAATAATCCTAATTTTAATGGCTACAATTCAAACAATTTTTATAATGGCTTTAATAACAATGGCTATAACAATTTTTACAATCAAACACCAAACAATGTTAATTCATACGCAAATGGTTATAGAAATATAGACACTTACAGAAATAATTACCCTAATTATCCTAACAACTACACTAACAACTACCCTAATAATTTAGAAAATCCTAATGTTAATGAAGACAACAAGACGCTAATAGAAAGCGATGATAACAAAATTGAGAATAAAATTGACTTGTTGGAAAATGAAAATCAAACAAACAACAATCTAAACGAAGAAAGATTTGTTGATTTGAAAGACAATTTAAACACTGATGAAAGTAAAGATTTTACTACTTTAGAATTTAAAAATAAAGAAATGTTAATCAAAAATAATGATGAAATTCAACAAAAAGCCGAAGAAAATAAAGAGATTTTAAACAATATTGATTTTGTTGAAAATCAAAAAGATAATAAAATTGAAGCTGAAATTGAAGATAATAAAATTGACACAAACCAAGGTAATATTAATGATGAGAACTCAAACTTGAACAACCTTGACAATGAAAATAAAGCGCAAATTGTTACAGAAAATAAAAATAATGATAATGATAATGATAATGATAATGATAATAATAACGATTTGATTGAAGAAAATATTACAACAGAAGAAAATAATGAAATAAATAACAGTGTTAATGATAATTTAACTGAAAATAAAAATAACACCGATTATGACAAAGATTTTCAAATTGAAGAAAATTTAAAACAAAGTACATTATAATTAATGGTTATTAATTAAATACAGCATAAAAAAAGAAGTGATACTGATTTAGTAAAACTTCTTTTTTTATTTAAGAAAAATAATGCAACTTAGATTTTAGCGAAAGTTTTTATCTTGTTGTAATATTTTTTAATCTATTCTTACAAAATAGCCACTAAAGGCTAATTTAAAGAGGTGTGTTTCCGTTGACTATCTATTAGGGAGAAAAGATTTTTAAAACTATTCTTTATATCTTTGTTTAATTTTTTCTAAAATTTTAAGTTCAAGTCTTGAAACTTGCACTTGACTAACCTTTAATAATTTTGCGACTTCACTTTGTGTTTTATCAAGATAATATCTCAAATAAATTATTTTTTTATCTCTTTCACTTAGATTTTTTATTATAGACTTTAAAACAATTTTGTCTAACATCTTTTCTTGGCTATCTTCATCCCCTATCGTTTCAATAAGCGTTCGACTTTTTAAATTTGAGTCATCAACTTGTTCATTCAAACTTAACACAGCCCTAGAGCTGTCTAAGGCAAACATAACATCGCTTTCTTCCATATTAAATTGTTTTGCAATCTCAGAAATTGTTGGAGAGTCGTTATGCTCTTCTTTGTATTTGTTAATATATTTATTTATTTGAATATATTGAGTTTTTAATGCTCTTGAAACTTTTATAGAGCCATCATCACGCAAAAATCTTTTTACCTCGCCAGCAACCATGGGAACGGCATAAGTAGAAAATTTGACATTAAATTCGGGTTTAAAATTTAATATTGCTTTAACAAAGCCCAAACTTCCAAGTTGATAAAGGTCATCATATTCAACGCCTTTATTTTTATAAAATTTTATGATACTTTTTATTAATGGTGAATTATTGTTTATTAATTCTTCCTTTGCTTGTTCGTTGCCTTTTTGGGCAAGAGTTATTAAATTTAAAGTTTCTTCTTGGTTTAGCATTAAACACCAATTGCATTAAGATTTGAATTCTTTAAAAATTTCTCCATAACAACAGTAACACCATTTCTACCATTCTTTTTAACATCAATTTTATCCATAAAACTTTCCATAACTGTAAAACCCATACCAGAGCGCTCTTCTTCAGGTTTTGTTGTGAAAAAGGGTTCTCTTGCCTTTTCAAAATTTTCAATACCAACTCCTTCATCAGAAATTGATATGTAAATTTTGTTTTCATAAAGTTTTACATTAATTTTTATGTCGCCTTCGCAATTTGGATATGCATGAACAACACAATTTGTTACTGCTTCACTGACTGCAGTTTTTATTTCGGTCAATTCATCCAAATTTAAGTTTAACGGAACGCAAAAAGCCGCTACTGTGCTTCGTGCAAAACTTTCGTTAATGCTAAGTGCTTTAATTGTTAATTTCATTTCATTTATTAATTTCATTTTTTCACCTCTAAACTAATTTTGGCATAATTTTATATAGCCCTGTCATTTCAAAAATTTTATCAATGTGTTTGTTTGGATTAGTCAAATATATTGGAATCTCTTGACTTTTGAGTTTTTTATATCTTCCAATCATAACTCCAATCCCAGTTGAATCCATAAATTCTAGTTCACTTAAGTCAACAATTACTTGATTATATTTTTCTTTGTCTAAAATTTCATCTAGGGTCTGTCTTGTGTAAACTGCGCTATTTTCATCAAGTTCGCCACAGAATGACACATATAAAGCATTTTTATAAATTCTGGTTCTAATCTCCATTTTTTACTCCTTACAATAAAATATTAGCATTAAAAAAAGCAAAAAAAATAATGCTCTTTAAAATATAATGTCTTAATTTGTCTAAACAATATTGACAACTTTAATGTTTTGTGATAGTTTATATTCTAGGAAGTCAAAAGAAATTTATAAGGACGATTTTATGACCACTGAATTTATTTTATCACAGGTTTTTATCTGCATATCTGCAGTTATATATTCAACAAGTTTAGTTTTAAAAACAAAACAAAAAATGTTAATTATGCAAATGTGTTCAAGTGTGTTTTATGTTTCACACTATTTTTTGCTTAAAGCAAATTTAGCAGGCTTTGTTGCCGTATTTGAAACTTTAAGGCTATTTGCATTTTTCTTTTTAGATAAAAACGAAAAATTTAACACAACTCTAATTCGAGTTTGTGCCTGTGTTGTGTTTAGTGTTTTAAGCATCGTTGCCGCTGTTTTTACTTGGGATGGACTATCATGCTTATTGCCTTTGATTGCAACAATAATTGTGAATATAACTTTAAGTTTTAAAAATGTCTTATTTTATAAAGTTGGCGCTATGATTTATGCCACTTTAATAATTATATATCTTTTCGTAATTGGCTCAATTTTGGGCGGTATTTCGCAAAGTTTGGCTTTTGTGTTTAGTATAATTGGCTTAATCAAAGCAATCAAAAACGAAAAAGAAAATTATACAAAATCAAAAAACCAAAATAATAATAAGTTGTCAAGTGAAAATCAAAACCTTTTAAAAGAATATGCACAGCCTTATGAAGAAAATAAAAAAATCTCACTTTAATTTTAGTGAGATTTTTTAATTAATTTTGAGTACTTTTCGCTTTCAAAACTAATCTAATTATAAAAAATTTTAATATTTTCGTTCTTCATTAGAAACAAAAGTGAAAGCCACAGCATCTGGACCAACATGAGTTCCAATAATAGGACCCATTATTCTTATTTCAGGTTCAATTCCAAATTCTTCCTTAACCATGTTTGCTAATATTTTTGCCCCTTCAAGGTTATCTGTGTGCACTATTTTAGGAAAAGCAAATTTTTCATGGAAAGTAAAGTTTTGTTTAACTTCATTGATAATAGATTTAAATGCTTTTTTAATGCCATTTTCTTTTCTTACAACCGAAAGTTTGCCTTCTTTTGTGAATTCTATTATAGGTTTAAGTTGAAGAATTGTACCGATTGTTGCAGCTGCACCACTAATTCTTCCACCACGCTTAAGATACATTAAATTGTTCACAGCAATAAAATGTTGAGTTTGATGCTTTAACTTTTCAAGAATTTCAACCGTTTCATTCAAACTTTTGCCTTCTTTTCTAAGTTCTAAAGCAACTCTAACCAAATTTCCTTCACTAACTGTTGTTGTGTTGCTTTCTATTGCAATGTAATTAATGTCTGGAAACTGTTTTTTTACTTCTTCAATAGCCTCATTAGCCCTGTCAATAGTTGGACTCAATCCTAAACCTTGAGTTATATGTAAAGCAGTTTTGATGCCACTTTTAGCCATTTTTGTGAACAAATCAACATGAGCGTCAAAATTCAAAATAGAAGTCCTTGCAATTACACCACTTCTTAATGAATTATAAAAATTTACATAATCATCATAACATTGAAAGTCATCTAAATACTCTGTAATGTTCCCCTTTTCTTCAAAAGTGTAGTTTAACTTTCCAACAAACAAGCCTAAATTTTTAATTTCATCACTATAGAAATCTGATGTTGAATCTGTTGAAATTGCAAATGTTTCGTCCATTATATATGTTCATCCTTTAATAAAAAAATATATCCGTAAAAAGGATATCAAAATTCTACAAAAAAGTAAACAGAATTATAAAAAAATTTTTACAAATTTTTACATTTTTCAAAAATCATTAAATTAGATAAAGTGATTAACAAAAAAATAAATTTTTAAATGAAAAATTATATTTAAAACAAAAAATTTTGATAGATTTTAAGCATTTTTGGTCGTTTTTTCTAAAATTATAAAAAAAACTGCAACCCCTTTGTTTGTAAGAGATTGCATAAAACCACATGGTGCCTCGAGGCGGAATCGAACCACCGACACGAGGATTTTCAGTCCTCTGCTCTACCGACTGAGCTATCGAGGC